>VXYS01000004.1:0-300000 GCA_009845905.1 Gammaproteobacteria bacterium
GCAAGCACCGCAAGCGGTCGCAGGAAGAGGCCGAGATCAACATCACGCCGATGCTGGACATCGTGTTCATCATGCTGATCTTCTTCATCGTCACCACCTCCTTCGTGAAAGAGCTGGGCGTGGACCTCGACCGGCCGTCGAACGCGCCGGTCCAGGAGCAGAAACGTTCCGAGGTGATCCCCGTCCGGATAGACGCCAGCGGACAGGTGTTCGTCGAGGACCGTCTTGTGCACGTGGGCGCGATCCGCGCCAACATCGTTTCGGGGCTGGCCGGCAAGCCGGACGCCACGGTGGTCGTGATTGCGGACAGGAACGCGGATTCGGGCTTCATCGTGACGGTCGTGGACCAGGCGCGGGTAGCGGGCGCCGCGAAGGTTTCGCTGGCTGCCGCATCAAACTAGGAGCAGGGCGCGATGCCGCAGATACGAAGACGAAAACCGGAAGAAGAGGGCGAGATCAACATCACGCCGATGCTCGACATCGTGTTCATCATGCTGATCTTCTTCATCGTGACCACTTCGTTCGTGAAGGAGCCGGGCATCAGTCCTTCCCGTCCCTTCGCGCAGACGGCGGCCACCAAGGAGCGGGGCAACATCATGATCGCGGTTTCGCGCGACGATCATATCTGGATGAACAAGAATCGCGTGGAATTGACGGGGGTCCGCCAGATGGTCGAGGCGGCGCGCGCGGAAAACCCGGAAAGCAGCGTTATCATCGTGGCAGATCAATCCGCGTCCACCGGCATGGTGATCGACCTGATGGACCAGGTCCGGGTTGCCGGCGTGACCAGCATTGCATTGGCGGCGGAAGGCGAGGAATAGCGATGAACCGGACAAGATGGCGTATGGTCGGGTCGATCGGCGGCGGCGTATTCGTTGCGCTGGTGCTCTTTCTGTTCATGAACACCCTGATTACCGGGGGGCGGGGCCAGCAGGGCGCCGCCACGGCCGGACAGATCGTGGACCTGATACGCGTACAGGAGGACGAGATCGTCCAGACCAAGAAGCGGGTCAGACCCAAGAAGCCGCCACCGCCCAAGGATCCGCCACCGCCGCCGAAGCTGAGGGTGTCCAGCGAGGAGAAGCCGCAGAAGAATCCCATGCGCCTCGATCTCCCCAGGATCGATGTCTCGGGAGCTGCCGGCGGCGGCCCCTTCATCGGCAGGTGGGACCCGGGCGACCCGGCAGCCGAGGGCGAAGCTGTGCCGATCGTGCGCATCGACCCGCAGTGGCCCCGCGAGGCCCTGATGGACGGCACCGAGGGCTACGTCAGGTGTGAGGTGCTGATCGGCCCCGACGGCAGCGTGCTGGACGTCAGGGTCATCGAGGCCGCCCCGGGCCGCCTGTTCGTGCGCAACGCGGTGCGGGCCGTGCGGCGCTGGAAATTCAAGCCGCGAATAGTGGATGGCGTCGCCGTGGAGCGGTGGGCCACGACGAGCATCGTTTTCCAGCTGGACAGCACCTGAATGGGCAGACGCCTTGCGCCGTTGGCATTGCTGGTGCTGGCGCCGCTGGCGGCCGCACAGACCGACCTCGGCAACCTTCCGCAGTGGCACCCGCTACGGTCTGACCGCGTGGCGGAAGAACGGGAGGAGCCGCCAGCGTCCATGAGCGAGAGCTTCTACCGGCGGCTTTCCCGCACGCATGAACTGCTGGACGAGGACAATCTGACCGAAGCGCTGGACCTGATGGACCGCATCCGGACCGACCGGCTCAGCGACTATGAGGCGGCCCAGCTCTATCAGACCTATGGCTTCGTCTACTCTCAGTTGGAAAGGGAAGGCGATGCCTTCGACGCGTTCGAGAAGTGCCTCGAACTGGACGCCCTGCCGACAATGGTGCAACAGGGCATCGTGTACTCGGTAGCGGGCTACTATTCGGGTCAGGAACGCTTCGAGCAATCCAACAGCACCCTGCTGCGCTGGTTCCGTTACGAAGCGGAACCGCGGTCTGAAGCCTACATACTGATGGGCGCCAATTTCGCCCAGCAGGAAATGATGCAGGACGCCTTGCCCTACGTGATTCGCGCCAATGAATTGGCCGAAGCGCCCAATGAGAGTTGGCGAAACCTGCAACTGGCCATCCACGTTGAATTGCGTCAGGTTCCCGAAGCCATCGAACTGTTGAAAGAAAACATCGGAATCTGGCCGGACAAACTACGCTTTTACCAGGTGCTGTCCGGCCTGTATATGGAAGTCAACAACGACGAAGGCGCACTCTCCGCGCTGACCATTCCCTGGCATCGCGGCATGCTGGAAGCGGAATCCGACATTCTGAGCCTTACGCGGCTGAACCTCTTTCTCGAAAATCCGGCCCGGGCCGGTGAAATCCTGAGCCAGGCAATGGAGCGGGGTTATGTCGTAGAGAACTTCGACAACCTTCGCCTGCTGCTGAACTCATGGACCATGGCGCGCGAAATGGACCGCGCCGTGGACGCCATCGACAAAATCGCCGAACTCGCGGACGACGGCGAGTTCTTCCACCGCAAGGCCATGCTTCTGAACGAGACCGGCGACTGGGACGGCGTGGTGAACTCCTGCGCGCGTGCGCTGGAGAAAGGCGGGCTGGAGAACCCCGGCGAGGTATGGATACTGCAGGGCGTTGCACTGGCGGAACTGCGGCGCTTTGATGAGGCCATCGAGGCGTTCGAAAGCGCAAAACGTGACGGGTCCGACAATATCCGCCGCAACGCCAACGCCTGGATCGGCTACGTCCGGGACCGTACCGGAGACACTTCTTCCTAGCGTCAATCCCGCGCCAGCGCGGCCTTCATGGCCTTCCGGCATTCCTGCGCGAGTTGCTCGGCCTGTTGGGAACGGGACCCGGTCCCCGTTACGCTGATCGGATCCAGAAAACGCACCTCGATTCTGGAGGGCGTGAACAGCCAGGAACCCGACGGCAGCAGGCGACGGCAACCGCGAATGGCCACGGGAACGACCGGCAGTCCTCCGGCGGCGGCGGCGGCAAACGCCCCTGGCCGGAAGGGCAGCAGCCCGGGTTCCGGACGAAAGGTTCCCTCCGGGAAAATCGCCAGCGATTGTCCAGAGCGGGCGGCCCTGAGCACGGTCCGCACGTCGGCGATGCGCTCCTTTCCCTCCTCCCGCTCCACGAACACGGCGCCGATACGGCTGAGCATTCGGCCGGCGAGCGGCACCGAGCGCATCTCGCGCTTGATGACCAGCCGGAAGCCGGGAGGCAACAGGGCGCATAGCAGGATTCCGTCGGCGAAACTCTCATGATTGGCGGCAACCACACAAGGCTCCGCCGGCAGGTTCTCGAGTCCCTGCACCCGGGGCCATGCGCCGCCAAGTCGGAATATGACCCCCGAAGCCTTGCGGGCCAACCTGCTGCATCGTTCCACTCCCGGTAGAACCACGATCACCAGGGACGTGGTGAGCGCGATCGTCCAGAACACGGTCCAACCCCAGAGCGTGTAAGGGATTTTCCGAAGCCGCGTCATAATTGGAATTCTATGGCCAGCCCCGAACTTCTTGATCGCTTTCTTGACGCGATGTGGTCGGAACAGGGGCTCGCCCGCAACACGCTTGCCGCGTACGGTTCCGACCTCCGGCTGCTGGAACGGTGGCTGGGCAGGCGCGGCAAGGAACTGACGGACGCCGGCAAGCCGGACCTGCTGACCTTCATCGGCGAACGGACCGCGGAAGGCGTCAATGCCCGCACGCTTTCGCGCCAACTTTCCACCGCGCGGCGATTCTATGGCTACCTGGCGCGGGAAGGCCTGATCGATCGCGATCCTTCGGCGCAGATCGCCGCCCCGCGCGTGGGACGCCCGCTGCCGCACTCCCTGACGGAGAGCGAAGTGGAGGACCTGCTGGCCGCGCCCTCGTTGTCGGACCCGCTGGGAGTGCGCGACCGGTGCATGCTGGAGGTGCTGTACGCGACCGGGCTGCGGGTCAGCGAACTGATCGGTCTGACCGTGTCTCAAATGAACCTGGCCAACGGGGTACTCCGGGTCGAAGGCAAGGGGTCGAAAGAGAGAATGGTCCCGCTGGGTGACGAGGCGGCCGATTGGGTGCGGAAATTCCTGGATGGCGCCCGTCGAGAAATCCTCGGGGAGAGGGTGAGCGACGCGCTTTTCCCCACCCGCAGGGGCGCGGCCATGACCCGCCAGGCTTTCTGGCAGCGGCTGCGCAAGCACGGCGCCGCCGCTGGCATCACGGAAGGTCTTACGCCGCATACCTTGCGGCACGCCTTCGCCACGCATCTGCTGGATCATGGCGCCGATCTGAGGGTCGTGCAATTGCTGCTGGGGCACAGCAGCCTGTCCACGACGCAAATCTACACGCAGGTGGCGCGCAAGCGCCTCCGCGACCTCCACCGCCGCCACCATCCCCGAGCCTAGCGAGGAGTGCCTGCGCCACTGCCTGCCGGGATACGCCGGCAAGCACATCCCTGTGGGCTCGGCTTCGGCATCCCTGCCTCAGACGCTCCCGGCAGGCAGTGGCGCAGGCACTCCTCGCGGGAAAGCTACGGGATGGTGAGGACGAGTTTGCCGCGGGTGAGGTTGGCCTCCATCATGGCGTGCGCCGCTTCCGCCTGCTCCAGCGGAAATGAGCGTTGCACGACGGGGCGGAGTTCGCCTGATTTCAGCAGCGGCCACAGGCGCTGCCGCACCGCGCCGGCAATTTCGGCCTTCTCTTCGTTCGACCGCGGCCGCAGCGTTGAGCCGGTAATCCACAAGCGCGATATCATCACTCGCCGGATATCGAGCTCCGTCTTCGGCCCGCCCAGGGCGGCAATGAGCACCAACCGACCACCGGGCCCGAGACTGCGGAGATTGTCGCGAAGGTAGGGCGCGCCCACCATGCACAGCACGATATCCACGCCCTTGCCGCCGGTTGCGGCTTTCAGCGCCGCGGGCCAGTCTTCGGTCCGATAGCAAGCACCGCCCCAGGCGCCGAGGTCCCGGCAGAAGCGCACCTTTCCCTCGCTCCCGGCCGTCACGAATACACGCGCGCCGAGGGCCGTGCCAATCCCGATGGCCGCGGTTCCGATTCCACTGGCTCCCCCGTGCACCAGAACGGTGTCACCTTCCCGCAACCTTCCGGCGTCCACCAGATTGGTCCAGACGGTAAACCACGTTTCAGGAATGGCCGCGGCCTCCGTCATGGAAACGCCGCTCGGGACCGGAAGGCAGAGGGCTGCCGGCGCCACGCAATATTCGGCGTACCCTCCACCCGAAACCAATGCGCAGACAGGCTCGCCCACGGCCGGGCTTTCCACCCCCTCGCCCACCGTGTCGACATGGCCCGCCACTTCCAGCCCCGGCCATTCCGGCGCGCCGGCGGGCGGCGGATAGATGCCCTGGCGCTGCATGCAGTCGGGCCGGTTTACGCCGGCAGCGGCCACCCGGATGAGCACTTCTCCTGGGCCCGGGGCCGGGCGCGGGTGGTCTTCGACAGCCAGGACTTCGGGGCCTCCGGGCCTGGAAATGGCGACTACGCGCATGTCTTAAGATTAGCGTATGCAGAAACCAGCCGGTAGCGATACAGACATCGTCGAGTTGCGTTCGGGCGTGCGCGACACGCTGGGACGGCCCTTGCGGGACCTCCGTATTTCGGTCATGGACCGGTGCAATTTCCGCTGCCCCTATTGCATGCCGGAAGACATCTACGATCGCAATTTCCGCTTTCTTTCCAGCCGCGAACGCCTGTCTTTCTCCGAAATTGTGCGATTGACCCGGCTGTTCGCCCGAATGGGCGCCTGCAAGCTGCGTATCACCGGCGGGGAGCCGCTGTTGCGCGCAGGCCTCGCCGACCTGATCGGCGACCTCTCGCGGCTCGAAGGCGTCGAGGATATCGCGCTCACCACCAACGGCGTGCTGCTCGCTCAGCAGGCGGCGGCGCTCACCGCCGCCGGGCTGGACCGCGTGACGGTCAGCCTGGATGCCGTGGACGAAGAGCTGTTCCGGCGAATGAGCGGGGGCAGGGGACGCCTCGAGGCCGTACTGGATGGAATTTCCGAGGCGCGTGCGGCCGGATTGGACCCGATAAAGATCAACGCCGTAATCCAGCGCGGCGTGAACGACGGCCATGTGCCCGAACTGGTCGATTTCTTCCGGGGGACCGGAATGATCCTCCGGTTCATCGAGTACATGGACGTAGGCACGATCAACAACTGGAGCGAAACGCAGACCGTGCCGGCCGCGGAAATCGTGGAAACGATTCATCGGCGCTGGCCCCTGCGGGCGCTGGAGGCCAACTACCATGGCGAAGTCGCCCGGCGCTACGAATTCGTGGACGGCCAGGGGGAAATCGGATTCATTACTTCCGTCTCCCAGCCTTTCTGCGGCTCCTGCAACCGCGCCCGCCTGTCCTCCGACGGGCGGCTCTTTACATGCCTGTTCGCCTCCGAGGGGCTCGATCTGCGCGGCCCGATGCGCGACGGCGCCACCGACGATGCGTTGCTGGACCTGATGCGGGGGCGCTGGTCCAGGCGCGCGGACCGCTACAGCGAGTTGCGCAGTTCGGGCCGCGCCGGAGAGGTACCGGACGGAAAAGTGGAAATGTATTACATCGGCGGTTAGTATGCGCGCGGAGAACTCATTTGAGTTCGCGGTATCATTCACGCTTCGGCGCTAAGGGGGGAGAAGGAAGGCATGGCGCTAGGTACTCGAATTCTTTCCGCAACTGTTCTGGTTGCATATATTGGTTTCCCGGGCACGGCCGTCGCGCAGGACGAGTCCCCGATATCCGCGAACCTCGCCGTAACGACGGACTACGTATTCCGCGGCTACACGCAAACAGGCGAGGATCCGGCGATACAGGGCGGACTCGACTGGGCGGATTCCAGCGGCTGGTATGTGGGTACCTGGGCATCCAATATCGATTTCGGTCCGGGCGATGACGCCTCTGTCGAAGTGGACATTTACGGCGGCTACGCCTGGGAAGCGAACGACGTGAGTTATGACGTCGGTTTGCTGTACTACGCGTACCCAGGCGCCGACAGCAATTCCGGCTACGACTTCATCGAAGCCTATGCCGGCCTTGGATTGGACCTGAATGCGGTTTCGCTGTCCGGGGCCGTGCATTACACGCCGGACAATTTTGGCGAGACGGGGACCGGCTGGTATATGACCGGCGGTCTCTCGACCGGGCTGACGGACGCCCTGAGCGTCGATGCGAACGTGGGCTTCTCGCAGGTGACGGAAGATTTCGGCGAGGACTACCTGGACTGGAACCTCGGGCTGAGCTATTCGTTCTCCACGCTTGCGCTCGATCTCAGGTATCACGATACGGACGCGCCCGACTGTGCCGGATCATGCGATGCGCGGGTGGTCCTCAGCCTTTCGGCGGAGTTCTGATTCATGAACACTGACTTTGTCCTCAATACCTTCGCGTTCCTTGTCTGGGGAGCGCTGATCATGTGGATGTGCGCCGGCTTCACGATGCTTGAAGCCGGCTCGGTGCGAACCAAAAACGCATCGGTCATCTGCCTCAAGAACATCGGCCTTTATTCCATTGCCGGGCTGACCTTCTACCTGGTTGGCTACAACCTGATGTACCTGGACGTGGGCAGCGTGATCGGAACGCTGAGTTTGGGCTACGGACCGTCCGCAGAAGAACTGGCGCTGCTTGAGGCCGTGGGCGCGGAAGCCCCTGCGCCGGAAATTGCGGCGGCGGCGGAAGCGGCGGCGGCAAACCAGTATTCCGTCATGTCGGACTGGTTCTTCCAGATGGTCTTCGTCGCGACTACCGCGTCGATCGTTTCCGGCACACTGGCGGAACGCGTGAAACTCTGGTCCTTCTTCGTTTTCACCGCGGTGCTGACCGCAATCATCTACCCCGTGGTGGGAGCCTGGACCTGGGGCGGCGGCTGGCTGAGTCAGATGGGCTTCAGCGATTTCGCCGGCTCGACCATCGTGCACTCGACGGGAGGCTGGGCCGCGCTGGCTGGCGCCATCGTCGTGGGCCCGCGTCTCGGCAAGTTCCGCGCCGCCGGGGGCGTAAAGCCGACTCCGCCTTCCAACGTGCCCGCAGTCACGCTGGGCGTCTTCATACTCTGGCTGGGCTGGTTCGGATTCAACGGCGGCTCGCAACTGGCGCTGGGCGGCGTGGAAAACGCCGTGGCCATGAGCATCGTGCTGGTCAATACGAACCTGGCCGCAGCCGGGGGGGTGCTGGCCGCCCTGATCGTATCGCGCCCGCTGCTCAAGCGGGTGGACCTGCTGGCGGTACTGAACGGCGCCATCGCCGGCCTGGTTTCGATTACCGCTGGCCCTGACATTCTGCCGCATGGGCTGGCCATCCTGATCGGCGCCGTGGGGGGCGTGATCTGTACCGCCGGAATAATGCTGTTGGAGCGCTTGCGTATCGACGACGTGGTCGGGGCCGTTCCCGCCCACCTGTTCGCCGGCATATGGGGCACGCTCGCGGTCTGCATTGCCGGAGGCTACAGCTTCGGAGTACAATTGCTCGGCGTCGTGGCCATCGGAGTGTTCGTTTTCGGCACTTCGTGGGTCACTTGGACGCTGATTGCGAAAGCCATGGGAGCTCGGGTGTCCGAGACGGTAGAGGAACTGGGCCAGGATGTTGCCGAACTGGGCATAGAGGCGTATCCCGAATTCGTGCTTATGCCCGATAGTGATTGATTGGCCTGCTTTAGGAGCAAGAATGGATATCCCAATTGAGCGCAACAACGGAACCCTGATCGCCGCGCCCTCCGGGCGCATAGACGGCTTTAACGCCCAGGATTTTCACCAGACCCTGACCGGCGCCATCAGCGGCGACGACACGGCGGTGCTGGTCGATATGAGCGGTCTGAACTACATAAGCAGTGCGGGTTTGCGGGCCGTTCTCATGATCGCCAAGGCGCTCTGGCAACGCAAGGCCAAGTTCATGTTGTGCTCACTGTCGGGCTCCATAGGCGAAGTATTCAAGATGAGCGGCTTCGACAAGATCATCGAGATCCACGACAGCAAGGACGACGCACTGGCAAAACTGGGATAGGCCCGCGCGGCCCCGTCAGGAGTCTTCAACCTCCAGCGAGAGCGGGAGCCGTACTACCATCCGGGTTGATTCTCCCGGTTCGGTATCGACCGCGATTTCACCTCCGTGCTGACGCACGATGTCGTTCGACAGCGCCAGTCCCAGGCCGGTGCCCTGGTCGGTCGGCTTGGTCGTGAAGAACGGATTGAAGATCTTCCCGATAATGTCGTCCGGAATGCCGCCGCCGTTGTCGTGAATCGCAACCTCGACGCTGTCTGACGTCCGGCGTGTCGACAGTTTGAGAAACGGTTCGTAGGCGCCGTTGCCGCCCTCGGCGTTTTCCTTGACACGGCGATCGTGCGTGGCGTGGCAGGCATTGGTCACCATGTTCAGGAAGACGCGACCCAGGTCCTGCGGCACCACGTTCAGTTGCCTCATTTCGGGGCTGTAATCTTCCTCGATGGTGAGATTGAAGTTGGTGTCGGAAGCGCGGGCGCTGTGGTAGGCAAGCCGCGCGTGTTCCTCCAGCAGTGCATTGATGTCGGTTGGCTGGGAATCGCCGGACCCGCGTCCCATCTTGAGCATGTCGCGCACGATCCGGTTGGCGCGCAGGCCATGATGGGTGATCCGCTCCAGGTTGGAACCGAGGTCGCCGCAGATCTCGTCGATCAGGCCCCGGTCGTCCTCGCTAAGGCTCCCGTCGCCTTCCTCGAAGACTTCCTTTAGCTCCACCACCAGTTCCGACGACACCTCGGAGAAGTTCTTGACGAAATTCAGCGGGTTCTGGATTTCGTGCGCCACGCCGGCTGTCAACTCTCCCAGCTCGGCCAGCTTTTCGCGCATGACGATCTGGTTCTGGGCCCGCTTCAGGTCCTCGAGGACCTGCTCCAGCTCTTCGTTCTTGTCGCGCAGTTCCTGCGCCATGCGCTCGACCAGGTCCAGTCTCTGGGCCTTGAGAGAGGCTTCGCGGAATACCTCCAGCGCCGCGGCCATGTCCGCGACCTCGTCGCGTCCGCTCACATCCACCTTGGTCTTGAGATCACCCGCGGCCATTCGGCGCATACGGCTCGAAAGCCCCTCCAGCCGGCGCAACAGGCTGCCGATGAACAGCGAGCCCATGAGCAGGGCGGCGACAATCGCCACTCCGGTAACGCTCAGCAACAGGACCTGGCCGGTGTCGATGGCCTCGTTGGCGATGTCGGTCGATTCGCGGGCGCTGTCGCGCGCGCCGCTCACCATGCTTTCGGCCTCGGCGCCGAGCTCGATTTCCAGGGTACGGTTGTCCGCCAGCAAACGTCTTTCCTGTGCGGCCAGGTCGAGTTCGCGCCGGCGCAACGCAAACGCCGCTTCCCCGCCGCTTCCCAGTTCATGCAGGCGCTCGGTAGCCGCCATCAACTCCGCGGGCTCAGGCGGATCGCGCAGGGCCGCCAGGTTTCTGGTTATCGCCTCCGATGCCGATTCAAAACTCTCAAGCAGCGGTTCGAGCAATTGCGGATCGCCGACAATGAAAGCCCGGTCCAGCAATTGCACGGCGTTATCCACGTTTACCTTGAGATCGGCCAGGCGCCGATAACGGGCCAGCTCGCCCTCCGAGATGTGCTGCTCTTTGGGCACCGGCTCGGAATCCAGGTCCCGGTAGCCGGTCACGGTGAAGAAATACTGGTCGTCGATGGCGGGTCCCAGCAGCCGTTGCAGGCGTTCGTGCAGTACCGGAATTTCCTGCTGCAGCCGCCCGGCCTGATCGGCGATCAGAAACCGCTCCTCCACCGACCGGTCCAGCTGCTCGATATTGGCCAGCAGGGCGCCGGCCCGGTCGCGCATTCGCTGAATGACGGGATCGTCGCTGGCCTGCGCTTCAAGCGCGTCTATCCGCGATTCGAAAATCTCCCGGTTCGAAGCCACCGAGGTCCGCACGTTCTCCAGTTCCTCCAAGGTTCCCGCCGCCGCAAGCCGCGGGGCCGCGGCCACCAGCGTCCTGCTTTGCTCGGCCACTGCAAAGGCGCCGGTGATCTGGGGAAGGCTGCGATCGACCACGCCCCGCTGGGCATCGGCAACCGTATTGAATGCGAACCAGCTGTTGACGCTCGCGAGCACAAACAGCAACAGCGCCGCGCTGATCCCCATGTACATGCGGACCGAAATCTTGTGCCGCTTCTCAAGAATCTGCGCAATACGTGACTTGAACGCGCCATTGCCGTTGTCCCCTCCGGAATTCATCATCGCGCCCCGGAGGTATCCATCGGCAGGTATTCACCGGCCGGGCTCACGACGGTCAGGTAGACCGCATCCGATCCCTGGTAATCCTCCGCCCCGAACTCAAGCGAAAATCCTCCAAGATCGATCCGGCCCGCATCGCGCAACATCGGCAACACCCGGTCGCGCCGCGGGTCCGGTCCGCATTGCTCCATAGCCACGACGGCCATGCGCCCGGCCAGGTAGCCCTCGAGAGAAACGAATCCGGGCTCGGCGTCCGGAGAAGTCTCCTTCAGCGCCGAAAGATAGTCCTGGACTACCGGAAGCGCCTCGCCCATCAGGGGTGGAACCACCTGCGTCATGAGCAGCCCGGCGGAGCCCAGGCTTTCGCTGCTCAGGTTACGGATCAATGCGTTGCCGCCTGCAAAGGAGGTCGTCATGAAAACCATGTCCAGCTCGAGCTTGCTGCCCCAGTTCAGAAAGGCGGCCACGGGCGCCGGAGCACCCACGATGATGACCGCTTCCGGATCGCCCTCCATCACGTCGAGCAGGGTCGTCTTGACCGCGATGGTGTTGCGCGGATAGACCGCGGTGGCCGCCGGCTTGAGTCCTCGCCGCTCCATGGCCAACTGGGCGCCGCGGAACCCCGCGCGGCCGAACGAATCGTCCTGATAGGCGACCGCCACGCGCGTCAGGCCCCGGCGGGTCAGGAACTCCATCATCGCCTCCGTTTCCTGGTAGTAGGAGGCGCGCAGATTGATTACGTTCTGCCATTGCCCGTCGCGCAGAAAGGGGGCGCCGGTAAAAGGTGCGATGTAGGGCACTCCGGCAGCCGCCGCAACCGGCACCGACGACCGCGCCGTCGGGGTGCCGACCGCTCCGATGAGCGCGAACACCTGGCGCTCATTGATCAGCGTGCGCATGTTCTCGATCGCGGCTTCCGGCTCATAGCCGTCGTCAAGCGAGATCAGTTCCAGCCGCCGGCCGTGCACGCCTCCGTTCCGGTTGGCCTCGTGGAAAGCAGCCTCGATTCCGGCCCGCATCGCCTGACCCAGCCCGCTGGCCGGTCCGGTGAGCGCCGCCGACTGCCCGAACAGAATGCGCTCCGGGTCGACGCCCGGCTCGGCCGAGATCCCCGAAAAAGCCGCCAGCCCGGCGATCAGAACCAGCCCTCGCATGCCCCCCCGTAACACGGTGCTAGAGCCGGGTAACCAGCGTCAGCCGGTTGCGGTTGCCCTCCCGGGCGTACTTGACCTCGTCCATCATCTCCCGCACCAGGTACACGCCCAGACCGCCGATACGACGTTCCTCGATGCCTGCATCGATATCCGGGTCCGGCGTTTCCGTCAGTGGATCGAAGGGGCTGGCTTCATCGATGAATTCGATGGTTACGCTGTCATCCGCGGCCAGGAGTCGGAATTCCAGTTCCTGGGATTCATCGTTGCCGTAGCCGTGGTCGATGATGTTCAGACCCAGTTCCTCCACCACAAGCTTGACCTTGAAGACCAGTTCATCCGGCCACTGTTCCAGCTGGGCCATTTCGTCGATGGCTTTCTCGACCAGCTCCAGTTGCCCGTGGCTGGCATGAATCTTCAGGCGGATTTCGCCGCTCATGACTACGAATCGGACCTCAGCAGCACGAGGCAGGTAATGTCGTCCGACTGCGAGCGGTCGCCGGCAAATTGCCGCACGGCCGCGAACACGGCATCGTTCGCTACCCGGGCGCTCTCCAGCGTGGCGCCCGCAAAAACCTCCAGCAGGCGATCCATGCCGAATTCCTCGTTGTCCAGGTCTTCCGCCTCGGAGACGCCGTCCGTGTACATCACGAGAGCCTCGCCCGGTTCCAGCCGAACCTGGTCCGTGCTGAATTCGAACTGCGGGGCAACCCCCAGCGCCACTCCGCCGGTAAGCGGCAGGATGGTCGAGGACCCGTCCTTGTGGACGATCAGGGGCGGATTGTGTCCGCCGTTGGCATAGCGAACCAATCCGGTTTCCGGATCGTACACGGCATAGAAAAGCGTCACGAACATGTTGGCTTCGTTGCCGTCCTGGAGCTGATCGTTAACCACGGTAACGACGGTGCCAGGGTCTTCATCGCCGAGCGCCGCGCCCTTCAACAGTGTGCGGCTGGACATCATGAACAGCGCCGCGGGTATGCCCTTGTCGGACACGTCCGCGATGGCCATTCCCAGCCGCCCGTGCTCCAGCCGGATGATGTCGAAGAAATCGCCGCCCACGTTCCGGGCCGGCGCCATGCTGCCGTACAGTTCGTATTGCTCGTTCTTCGGAAATTGCTTGGGCAGGATCGACTGCTGCATGCTGTTGGCGACGTCCAGTTCGCTTTGCAGCGTCAGCAGCTTGTCCTTTGAGGCTTCCGCTTCGCGCCACATCTCCAGCTGGCGCAGGCCGCGGTCGATCGTGACTCTCAGGTCGTCGAAGTCGATCGGTTTGGTGACGAAATCAAAAGCGCCGCGGTTCATCGCCGCGCGAATGTTCTTCATGTCCCCGTAAGCCGAGATGACCACGGAGCGGAGATCGGTATCGACGTCCGGGATCTTCTCCAACAGCGTCAGGCCATCCATGCGCGGCATGTTGATGTCGGAGAGCACCAGGTCGATGTCGCTGTGTTCGCCCAGGGCTTCGAGCGCCTCGACTCCGTCTCCGGCGAACAGAAAGGCGTACTGCCCGGAGCGAATCTCGCGCCGCATCCGCTGCCGGACCAGTTGCTCCAGGTCCGACTCGTCGTCGACCATCAGAATCTTGTATTGCGCTTGCATCGCAAGTCAGCCTGCTTGTGGCCACAAAAGGATGCCCATTGTATATGGGCGATACGGCAGATTGCCGCCGATCAGACCAGAAGCATGCGCTCCACGGCAAGCCGCGCGCGGTCCGCGATTTCCGTCGGAACCTCGACCCGCGGTTCGAGTGTTTCCAGCGTGCGCAGTATCTTCGGAAGGGTTATGCGCTTCATGTGCGGGCAGAGATTGCACGGGCGCACGAACTGCACGTCGGGATGTTCCACGGCCACGTTGTCGCTCATCGAGCACTCGGTCACCATGACGACCCGGCTGGGTTTGTTTTCGCCCACGTAGCGGATCATCGCCGAAGTGGAGCCGACGAAATCGGCCTCGTCAAGGACGTCGGGCGGGCATTCCGGATGGGCGATGACCTGTATGCCGGAGTGCGACTGGCGATAGGAACGGATTTCGTCCGCCGTGAACCGCTCGTGCACTTCGCAGCTCCCTTCCCAGAGAATAATCTCCACGTCCGTCTTGCCGGCCACATAGCGTCCCAGGTATCCGTCAGGCAGGAAAATCACGCGGTCCACGCCCAGCGACTCGACGATCTTCACGGCATTCGCCGAAGTGCAGCAGATGTCCGACTCCGCCTTCACTTCCGCGGAGGTATTGACGTAGGTGACTACGGGAACGCCGGGGTATTTCTGCTTCAGCAGACGCACGTCCTCGCCTGTAATCGCAGCAGCCAGCGAACAGCCGGCCTTCAGGTCCGGAATCAGCACGGTTTTTTCGGGCGCCAGGATCTTTGATGTCTCGGCCATGAAGTGAACGCCGCACATCAGGATCACGCCGGCGCCGGCGCTGGCGCCAAGGCGGGCCAGTTCGAGCGAATCGCCCGAATAGTCCGCAACGCCGTGAAAAATTTCCGGGGTCTGGTAGTTGTGCACCAGGATTACGGCGTCGCGCTCCTTCTTCAGCTCGTTGATGCGGGCGATGTACGGCGCGTGCACGGGCCACTCCACGTCGGGTATTACGTCGGTCAGGCGGCTGCGGACCGCCGCAGTCATCTCCTGCACCCGGGGGGTGTATTCCAGTGCTCCTGTCACCTGTGCCTGCATTGACTTACTCCATTGGCGGGGCTGTAATGCTATAAGTGAGCATAAGTATTGTCAAACAGCTGCACAGATCTTGCGCCCACCGTAGCCCCGTTGTGTGCCTCCCTCTTGCAGGAGCGTTGGAGCGGGACAGCGAGAATCGAGCCAGGATGGCGTCTCCTGCAAGAGGGAAGCACGCAACGGGGCGGAAGCCGAGCGGGTCTAAAATGGCTGCGTGACCGAACCGATCAGCGTGGAACTCAGCGCCGTGGTGCTGACCGTCGTGGACGACGTGCCGCGGGTTCTGGTCCTGCCGGGCGGTCGTTCGGCCCGCTTGCCTTCCGACGGGTTGCGCGGCACGCGCGACCAGACGCTGGAATTCGGCGCCCGGCGCCTGCTCAGGCGCCAGGTCGGACTGGAACCGGCCTGGCTGGAGCAGCTCTACACCTTCGGCGACCGGCGCCGGAATTTCTGGCCGCGCAGCCCCGACCGCACCATCACCGTGGCCTACCTCGCACTGGTTCGGCATGACCTTTGCTCCACCGGGGGGCAATGGAGGGACTGCTACGAGTTCTTTCCCTGGGAGGACCGGCGGTCTCGACAGGACTCCGCGGCGACGCTGGGCGCGGGACTGAAGAAATGGAGGAACCGGGCACGTGCCGATGCGACACGCAGAGAGCGCAGCGAGCGGATCGAGCGCTGCCTGGGCCTGGATCAGGCGGGCTGGACGCCGGACCTCGTGCTGGAGCGCTATGAGCTTGTATATGAGGCTGCGCTCGTCGCGGAATCCTGGCACGACCGGGGCGCCGCAGCGCCGGAGGGACGGATACTCAATGGGTCCTGCATGGCGCTGGATCACCGGCGCATACTGGCCACCGCCCTGGGCAGGATGCGGGGAAAGCTGCGCTACCGGCCGGTCGTTTTCGAGCTGATGCCGCCGGAATTCACGCTGTTTGAACTGCAGCGCGTGATCGAGGCGCTCAGCGGCCGCGGATTGCACAAGCAGAATTTCCGGCGACTGGTCGCGAACCAGAAACTGGTCGAGGCTACCGGCGTACGCAAGTCCGGCACCGGCGGCCGGCCGGCGCGCCTCTACCGCTTCCGGCCCGAAGCGCTGGCGGAGCGCCGCGCCGCCGGCGTGCTGTCCTGAGGCATGCGCTCCGGGCCCCCCGTTCGTGTATATTCACGCGACCGCTTTCGTAGGCGCGTAGCTCAGGGGTTAGAGCACTTGCTTGACATGCAAGGGGTCGGTGGTTCAATTCCACTCGCGCCTACCATTCCCTTCGCACACAGCCGCTTTGCCGTCTTTCCTTTCCGGGAACGTCGGAGGCATGGATGCCGACGCCGAGCCCACAGGGATGTGCTTGCCGGCGTGTCCCGGAAAGGAAAGACGGCAAAGCGGCTTTCACGTGTCGGGCGGGAACTGGAATGAACGCGATGATGCAACCAGGTTCTGCGGCGTTGGACGGCCTGCACCCGGCGGTTCGAGAATGGTTCGAAGAGTCGTTTGACCGGCCCACGGCGGTTCAGGATGGCGCCTGGCCGGCCATCGCCGCCGGCCGGCATGCGTTGCTGGCGGCGCCCACGGGTTCCGGCAAGACCCTGGCGGGCTTTCTTTCCGTCATCGACGAACTACTGCACCGCAGCCTGCGGGACGATCTGCCGCAGCGAACCGAAGTGGTTTACGTTTCGCCGCTGCGTGCCCTTTCGAACGACGTGCGCCGCAACCTCCGCGCACCGCTAGCCGGAATCGACCGGCGTCTTGAGGCCCGGGGCCTGCCGGCCTCGGGAATTACCGCCGGCCTGCGCACCGGGGACAGTTCCGCGGCCGACCGTCGCCGTATCCTCCGAAAACCTCCCCACATCCTGGTAACCACACCGGAGTCGCTCTATCTGCTGCTCACATCGGAAGGCGGCCGGGGGTTGCTGTCCAACACAGGCACCGTGATCCTGGATGAACTGCATTCGCTGGCGGGAGGCAAGCGCGGCGCCCACCTCACGCTCAGCCTCGAGCGCCTGGAAATGCTTGCCGGACGGCCTTTGCGTCGAATCGGCATGTCGGCCACGCAGCGGCCGCTGGACCGCATGGCGCAGTTCCTGCTGGGGGCACGAGACCACGATTGCGCAATTGTCGATGCCGGCGCCGCGCGCGAGCGGGACCTGGCGCTGGAACTGCCCGGTTCGCCGCTGCAGGCCGTCATGCCGCTTGAGGTCTGGTCAGAGCTCTATGACCGGCTTGCAGACCTCGTGCGCGGTCACGATTCGACCCTGGTGTTCGTGAACACGCGGCGGCTATGCGAGCGGGCCGCGCGACAGCTGAGCGAACGGTTGGGCGAGGACGCCGTCGCTTCCCACCACGGCAGCATGTCCAAGGAGCACCGGGGCGAGGCCGAACAGCGCCTCAAGCGCGGAAGCCTCAAGGTGCTTGTCGCCACGGCCTCGCTGGAGCTGGGCATCGATATCGGCTCCGTGGACCTCGTATGCCAGTTGGGCTCCCCGCGCGGCATCTCGCGGTTTCTGCAGCGCGTCGGGCGTTCGGGCCATGCGGTCGGAGAGATCCCAAGGGGCCGCCTGTTCCCGCTGACCCGTGGTGAGCTGGTCGAGAGCCTGGCGCTGTTGAAGGCGGCGGGCAAAAACGAAATCGAGGAAATCCGCATCCCGCCGGGCGCCATGGACGTGCTCGCGCAGCAGATCGTGGCCGAGGGGGCCTGCGGCGAGAAGAGCCTCGATGAGCTGCACGAGGCGTTTTCGCTGGCCTGGCCGTACCGCGATCTGGACCGCGAGCGCTTTACCCGCGTGGCCCGGATGCTGGCGGACGGTTACTCGACACGGCGCGGGCGCTCCGGCGCCTACCTGCATCTCGACAGCGTAAAGCGGACGTTGAGGCCGCGCCGCTCGGCGCGCATCACGGCCCTGACCAACGGCGGAACCATCCCGGACCAGTTCGACTACGACGTAGTGCTGATGCCCTCGGAGACCCGCATCGGCACCCTGAACGAGGACTTTGCGTTCGAGAGCCTGCCCGGCGACATCTTCCAGCTCGGCAACGCTTCCTACCGCATACAGCGGGTCACTTCCGGCAAGGTATACGCCGAAGACGCGCATGGAGCGCCGCCCACCATCCCGTTCTGGTTCGGGGAAGCGCCCGGCCGCAGCACGGAACTGTCGGGGCGGGTCGCGGAACTTCTCGACGGCGTGGAGACGCGTCTGTCCGGAAACTCGGACGCGGTTGCCTGGCTCGCATCCGTCCCCGGCGGTTCGCTCGAGGCTGCCCGCCAGGCGGTGGAGTATCTCGAGTCCGCGCGGGCCACCCTGGGCGCCTTGCCCGGCGAAGGACGCTTCGTGATCGAGCGCTTCCTCGACGAATTGGGCGACATGCACGTCGTTATCCATTCGCCGCTGGGCTCCCGCCTCAACCGCGCCTGGGGCCTGGCGCTGCGCAAGCGCATCTGCCGGAAGTTCAATATCGAACCGCAGGCGGCGGCGCTGGACGACAGCATCGTGATTTCGCTCGGGCCGGGGCACAGCTTCCCGTTGAAGGAACTCAGCGGCTGGCTGCATTCCTCGACCGCGCATGAGCTGTTGAAACAGGCCGTGCTCGACTCGCCGATGTTCCCGACCCGCTGGCGATGGACGGCCTCGACGGCGCTGGCCATACTCCGCAACTGGAAGGGAGAGCGACGCCCGGCGCAGTTTCAGCGCGGCGATGCGGAGGACCTCATGGTCGCGCTGTTCCCCGATCTGGTCGCCTGCGCCGAAAATCTCACGGGGGACCGTGCGGTCCCGGATCATCCGCTGGTCAACCAGACCCTGGATGATTGCCTGCACGAGCTGATGGATGCCGACGGCCTGCTGGCCCTGCTGCGCTCGTTCGAGCAGGGCCAGGCCGAAGTGCGCTTTGCCGAGCCCGCCTCGCCATCGGTCCTGGCCCAGGAAGTCATTACCGCCAAGCCCTATGCCTTCCTTGACGATGCGCCGGCCGAGGAACGCCGCACCCAGGCGATCCGGACCCGCCATCTGCTGGATGTCGAAGACGCCGCAACGCTGGCGCGACCGGATCCACAGGCGATCGCCGAGGTGTGCGCGGAAGCCTGGCCGAGCTCCCGCAATGCGGATGAATTGCACGACGCGTTGAACCTGGCGGGATTCCTCACCGACGCCGAACTGGCGGATTTTCCCGATTTTCTGGCAGAACTGGCATCGCAGGGCAGGGCACTCGCCTTTACGGCCGGCGACGAACGGCAGATCTGGGTCTGCATCGAACGCCGGGACGAATTGGCCACAGCCCTGGCAAGACCGGACGAGGCGGCAACGGCGATTCGCGAACTGCTACGCAGCCGGCTTGAAATCCTGGGTCCCGTAACTGCCGCGGAACTGGCGCAGCCCCTGGATCTGGAAACGGCGGCCGCGGCCGAAGCGCTGGCGGCGCTGGAGGGAGAAGGATTCGTGGTTCGCGGGCGTTTCCGCACCCGCGCGGAAGCGGACGGGCCTGAAGAGTGGTGCGAACGCGGCCTGCTGGCGCGCATCCACCGGCGCACGCTGAAGTCCCTGCGCCGGCAGATTAAACCGGTCAGCGCCGCGGGGTTCACCTCATTCCTGCTGCATTGGCAGGGGCTTGGGAACGACCGGCGGCAGGGACCGGAGAGCCTTCGCCTGGCGCTGAACCGGCTGGAAGGCTGCGGCGCCCCGGCGTCGGCCTGGGAAAGCGTTGTGCTGCCGTCGAGAATCAGCGATTTTTCCCCGGCGCTGCTGGACCAGGTGCTCGCGTCGGGCGAATGGCTGTGGAAGCGGTCCGAGCCGTTTCCCGGGCGAGCGGGCGGGCGGCTGGCCGCCAACACGCCGATAAGCCTGATCAGGCGCGAATGCTGGGACTGCTGGCCGTTGGCGCCCGGCCGCATGGAAGGGTTATCGTTCGGCGCGCGCAAGGTTCTCGAAGTCCTCCGCGAGGAGGGTGCGGACTTCTTCCTCGGCCTGGTCCGCAACACTGGCATGCTGCGCAGCCAGGTAGAGATGGCGCTGGGCGAACTGGCCGCCGCGGGACTGGTCACGTCGGACAGCTTCACCGGCCTTCGCGCGCTGATCACGCGGGCCGACAAGCGTCCCCGCTTCGGCGGACTGCGGGCCCGGCTGAGCGGCGTGCAGGCCGGGGGCCGATGGTCCGCACTGACCGCTCCCGCCGGCGATGATGTCAACGAGGAGGACCGGGTCCGGTACCTGGCCAAAGCGATGGTTCGCCGCTACGGCATCGTGTTCCGCGCCCTGCTGGTGCGCGACCGCGGGCTGCCGCCGTGGCGCGCGTGGCTGCGTGTCTACCGGCGCATGGAAGCCCGGGGCGAACTGCGCGGCGGCCGCTTCGTCGGCGGGTTCAGCGGCGAGCAGTTCGCCGCACCGGCCGCGGTGGAGGAACTGCGCGCCATGCGCCGCAGGAACGACTTTGCTTCGCGCATCCGCATCTCCAGCGCGGATCCGGCCAACCTGACCGGCGTGTTGTCGCCCCGGCGCATACCGTCGCAACCCGCACGCTGGATCGATTTCGCAAGCGGAGAACCCCGGATGGAAGCGGAGCAGGACATCGCTGCCGGCGCGCGCGGCTGATCGAATAGAATCTCGCATCTCGCCCGGTGGTGCAACGCAGGGCGGGACCTGTAGACGGGAGGGGAAAATGAGCCAGGAAATCCTTCAGGAGCTTTCCAGCCTGCTGGGCAGCGAACACGTGATCACGGACGATGCCGAGCGCCGTTACTTCACGACCGACGTTTACAACTCCCGGGAGCTGCCGCTGGCGGTCATTCGGCCGGGAAGCGTGGAGGAATTGCAGGAAGCGGCGCGGATTGCATTGAAGAACAATGTCGCGCTCGTGCCCCGGGGCGGCGGCGCTTCGTACACCGACGGCTACCTGCCGGTCACGTCGCAGTCGCTGCTGGTGGAAACCTCGCGCCTCAACCGCATCGTGGAAATCAACGCAACGGACATGTACGTGACGGTCGAACCGGCCGTGACCTGGGAGAGGCTCAACGCGGCGCTGGCCAAGGAGAAGCTGCGCACGCCGTTCTGGGGGCCGTTCTCCGGCCTGAAGGCGACCGTGGGCGGATCGACTTCGCAAAACTCCGCGAGCATGGGCACGGGCAACCACGGCCTGTCCGCGGAATCGGTGCTTTCGTTCGACGTCGTGCTGGGCAACGGCAAGCTGCTGAAGACGGGGTCCGCATCGATCAGCACCTCCAAGCCGTTCTTCCGCTGGTACGGACCGGACCTGACCGGCCTTTTCACCGGCGACACCGGCGCCATGGGTATCAAGGCGCGGATCACACTGCGGTTGATCAGGCGGCCGGAACGCTCCGGTACCGCTTCTTTCGGTTTCGACACCTTTGACGACATGGCTGCCGGCATGTCGGCGGTGGCGCGTCTCGGCATAGTCGCCGACAACTACGGACTGGACCCCAAGCTGCAGCAGGGCCAGCTCACCAAGACCGACACCGGCGATGCACTGCGCGCCGTGTGGAACGTAACGCGCGACTCCAGCAATCCGGTGGAGGCCGTCAGCCGGCTTACGCGCATGGCGCTGGCGGGCAAGCGCTTTTTTGCCGGCTTCAGCCACTCCGCCCACTACGTCGTGGAGGGGTACAGCGCGGCGGAGGTCAAGTCCAAACTGAAACTGGTCCGTGAAACCATGCGGCCGCATGGAACCGAAATAGCCAATACCGTGCCTACCGTGCTCAGAGCCATGCCGTTCATACCGATGTACTCCGTGCTCGGCGTCAACGGCGAACGATGGGTGCCGCTGCACGGCATCATGCCGTTCTCGGCGGTTCCCGAGTTCCGCCGCCGGCTCATGGCCATGTACGAGGAGAACGCCGACCGAATGAAGGAGTTGCGGGTAGACAAGGGCGCCATGTTCATGACCATCAACTCCAATGCATTTCTGTACGAGCCGGTGTTCTACTGGGAGGACAGCCAGACGGTGTTCCACAAGCGGTTCATGCCCAAGGACTATCTGGCGACGCTGCCGGAACACGACGAGAATCCCGAAGGCCGGGCGCTGGTGGCGGAATTGCGCCAGCGCATCCTGGATATCTTCTGGCAGGTCGGCGCCTCGCACCTGCAGGTGGGCAAGACCTACCCCTATCTGCGCGGGCGCCAGCCGGAAGCCGAACGGCTGCTCCGGGAGTTCAAGGGCAGCGTCGACCCGAACAACCTCATGAACCCCGGCGCGCTCGGCCTCGGCACGTAAAGCTGATGCACGATCCCGCTAAACCCTCGCCTTGCTCACACCGTGCCTTCTGGGGAGGCGCCATCCATGGCTCGGTTCCGCCATCCCTGGCTCCAACGCTCCCCAGAAGGCACGGTGTAAGCAAGGCTTCCCTGGGTGCGAGGGCGTCCCGCCCTCGAAGAAGCGCGGCGTTGGTCGTATCGACCGCTTTCTTTGCTTGCCTGCTTTCGCTAAGCCTCCACGGACCTGCACGGGCGGAGGCGGATGAGCGGGTGGTGGGGGTGCTGTTCGTGATTCATGGCGGTTCGGAAGACTGGACCGACCGCGGCGCCTTCGACACGGCCGCGCAGCTTTTCTCGTACGATCACAACAGCGCCGTCTATCAGCGTTTTCTCTGGGACCCGCGCATCTGGCCGCGCTTCATGGACTTCGGCAACGGCCCCAAGGAGGCCCTGAAGTATCGCTTCGAGTACGACCGGATCGACGGACCGAGCCCCTTCTACGGCATCACCTTCTCGCAGATGAACTCGCTAGAGGAGGCGCTGGACGCCCGCGCGCAGGAGCTGGGCGTGCGCTTCGTCGTGGACCTGGCGTCCTGGATGGCAGCGGACCCGAAGAACCACCCCTGGCCCCGACTCGTCTATGGACCCGGCAGTCCGCAGGGCCAGCCCCTGACGTATTGCGGGCCGGCCGACGATCCCTGGCCCGACTGCGATCCCGAGCGGCACAACGTGGACGGTCCCATCCCACGGCTGCTGGAACAGGGCGCGACCGAGATCGTGGCCATCGACATGACGGTGGGCGGCGCCCGGTTCTCCAAGACGCATGACGTGGTCCGGACGCTGCGCGCGCGCCTTACCGCCGAGGCCGGTGAGGGCGGGAAACCGGTTCCCTTGCGCTGGTTGAACGACCCCAGGGACCTGATGCGCGATTCGTACCCGGACGAACCGGCGGGATGGACGCGTTCTCTCGGACCCCCGGCGGCCGACCGCAGCGTGCCACTGGAAGATGCGCCCAACCCGGTGGTTTCCTCGCCGTTGCTGGCCTTGCTGCATGCCGAAGGTATCGCCGAGCGGTTCAACCCGGAAGTGGAGGAAGCCGAGACCGGCATTGTGCTGCTCGGCCATGCGCTGCGCCGCTACGACGAGTATTTCGATCCGAAGATCGATGACACCCTGAAGCTGCACCAGACCATAGCGCTGGAATTGCTGCGCACCTACCCGGAACTCAAGGAACACAGGATCGTAGGCGCCTGGGCCGGGGACATGGTCCTGAACGAGACGCTGACGGACACGCCTGCCGGAGGTTACGAGCGGAGCCGGCCCATGCGCGGTGAGAACCTGGGTTACGCGGCGCTGTACGAGCAGCCGGGCGTTCATCCGCAGGGCAAGTGGGGATACCGTTACTGGGAGGCGCTGGACTACCTGCGTGCCGACGGCGTGGAGCACATCGTGGTGGCCTTCCCGCAGATCGTGGCCGAATCGGTGCTCAACATGGTCGAGGTGCCCAACCAGATCGGCAAGGAAGTGGGCTACCGCAACTGGCTCTACTACGAACAGGGCGATTTCAAACGCTACCCAAAGGTCGGGCATCCGTTCGCCGACTACTGGGGCATCTGGGTAAACACGGAATGCAGAAATGGCGATTCAACAGTCGCCTGTTGCCTGGAAATGGGCGGCTGCGCCGACGGACAGCCCTATCCGCCGGCGCGCCAGACGCCTCCCGACCGGCGGCGCAACGACATGGACCCGTCGCTGGGCTACGACATACCCGCGTTCGGCCATATCGGTTATGACCCGGCCCTGGGCCGCCCGTCGGACGACCATCCGGTCCAGCAGCAGTACCGCGGCACCTGGGCGATGTGGCGGCCCCCGAACGACGACCCCCGCATGGGAGAGCTGATGGCAAGGTTTATCGTCGAGGCCGTGCAGGCCGGACGTTAGCCCCGCCTGTCGGACGCCGAAGCGATGACAAGCGATACGGGCCTGAGCCGCCGCGAGTTGCTGGCCGGCGCCGGAGGGCTGGCGGTCCTGGGTGCGCCCTTCAGCGCCCTGGCGGCGGGCGATTCACCGACTGAAATCAACCTGGCGACGCCGCGCGACAACCTCCTGGCCTTGGTACGCATCCAGGCGAGCCTGCGCGAGGAAGACGTGCCCTGGTGGTACAGCGGCATCATCTACGGTGCGGAAGACGGCCAGGCGCCTCGTCTCCTGTTCGCTTTCGAAGGCATGGAGATGTACTGGATGCGCCACCTGGAGGACGGGGAGTTCGAACTGATCGGCCACACCGTATCGTTTCTCAAGGACGGCCAGACGGGCGAGTGGCTGCGCGAATGGCGGAACCCCTACACCGGTGAACTGCTGGAAGTGCCGGCGGCGGTGCAGGGCGGTGGCGCCGGGCGTGGGTTCAACTACTCCGTCAGGGGAATACGCCCGACGCCGTTCGTGGACCAGATGCCGGAACGGCCGCCCGCCTACCGGATACTGTCGGGCGGAGGACGCATCTGGCTCACGAAGGAAACCGAGTACCCGCCGGGCATGGCTCAACCCCGCCTGCAGCGGCAGACCATGAACTGCTCACTGGAGGAATTCACCGATCCCGCCCGGGAACGGCTGAACACCCAGTTCGCCTCCACCGTGTTCATGCCATGGCGCAACTGGATGAACATGGGCGACCGACCCGGTCACCTGATCTGGCACGCGGCGGGACTGAAGCTGGATTCGATCGACTCGCTGCCGGCCAACTATCGCGCGCGCCTCGACGCCGAACATCCCGACAAACTGACCGCCCGTCCCGGTTAGACGGGGCGCGGACGAAAGTTCGGCCTACTCCGGCCAGCCTTCCCCAGCGGCGCCCGCCTGCAGGGCGCGGATCTCGTCCAGGTCCGCGGGCGGCCGCAGCCACATGGCCGCCTCCTCCCGGGCCCACTCAAGCAATGCCGGCGGGAACTCGTCCTGGCTCTCGACCCGCCATGACAACATGTGGTAGATCGCATTCCCTTCTCCGGCGAACGGCGGCAGCGCGCCGTAGCGCTGCCAGCTCAATTGGTGGGTTTCGTCCGCCATATCGTTCGAATGAATAAAGAAGTCATAGTTTTCCCACGCCTGGTAGCGATCGCCGCCGGGAACCGGGAAATCCAGGAAGACTGAAGCGGTAATCGCGGTCGTGCTCCGGCCCAGCTTGCGCACCTGCATGCCGTTTCGGGACTTGATTCTCTGGACGCTCTCGCCGACACCCTGTTCGACGTCCCCGTAGATGCGCCCGTCCCGCATGCGGTAGCGGATGAGCTGGTAGGGATAGGCGATCGGCTGCACCGGCCGGCCCTTGTACTCGGTGAGGATTTCTCCGCTGACCGGATCGGTATACGTGTAGGTCTTTCGCGTCAGGTGAATGACGGCGCCGTCCGGATCGTCGGGCCAGATCACCGTGGAGCTGTCAAAACCGATCATCCCCAGCAGCTTTTCGCCGGAGGGATAGTCATAAACGCCGCCCTCCGAAACCCAGTGGACCGGGGCGCCGGTGCCCGCCCGCGCGTCGACCCAGGTCCGCAGCACCTCCGGCGCCGCAGCGCGGGATACCGGTGGTTCGCCGGCGGCGCCACCCGGCGCATGAACAGCCGCGCAGGCAGCAAGAAGGAGTACAGGAATTGTTCGCATGGTTGTCCCCCGATGGAAATGTGCGGTGTATGTCCGGCGTCAAGCATAAGCCAGAATCACCGCGATTCCGAGCAGTTGGGCCGGCGGGATTTTTGCGGGCGCGGGTAGAATAGGGCTTCGGTTAGCGTGTTCTCGCGGAGACCCCATGTCGGAGTATCGGCCCCCAGTCGACGAAATGCTCTTTATCCTGGACTCGATTGCCGGGATCGATAATGTCGCCCGGCTTCCGGGCTGCGAAGAGGTAACGACAGACCTGGCGCGCGCCGTGATGGATGAGGCCGGCGAACTGGCGGCCAACGTGCTGGCGCCGCTGAACGCCGCCGGAGATCAGGCCGGGAGCGCCGTGCTGAACGGCGAGGTCCATGTCCCGGACAGCTTCCGCGAGGCGTACCAGTCCTTCGTCGAAGGCGGCTGGGGCGGGATTTCGGCGCCGGAGGCATACGGCGGCCAGGATTTGCCGCAGCTCATTTCCATGCCGGTCCAGGAGATGTGGCAATCGGCCAACCTGGCCTGGTCGCTCTGTCCCCTGTTGAGCCAGGGCGCGCTGCATGCCCTGGAGCTGCACGCCAGCGAGGACCTCAGGCAGCAATTCCTGCCGCGACTGGTCAGCGGCGAGTGGACCGGCACCATGAACCTCACCGAGCCGCAGGCGGGCTCCGATCTGGGACTGGTGCGCTGCCAGGCCAAACGCGAAAACGGGCACTACCTGATCAACGGCCAGAAGATCTTCATTACCTTCGGCGACCATGACATGGCCGGCAACATCCTGCACCTGGTGCTGGCGCGACTTCCCGATGCGCCGCAGGGCACTCGAGGGCTTTCGCTGTTTTTGGTCCCCAAGGTAATCCCGGACGAGAACGGCGAGCCCGACCGGCCCAACAACGTGCGTGCCGTCTCGGTGGAGCACAAGCTGGGGCTGCACGCCAGCCCGACCTGCGTCATGAGCTACGAGGACGCCGTGGGCTACCTGGTCGGCCAGGAGAACCACGGTCTTCCGCACATGTTCGCGATGATGAACGACGCCCGGGTGTCGGTGGGACTGCAGGGGGTGGCGATCGCGGAACGGGCCTATCAGCAGGCCCTGGAGTACGCGCGCAACCGCATGCAAGGCAAGGCGCCCGGAAGCGCCGGCACCGTCTCCATTCTGCGCCACCCGGACGTGCGGCGCATGCTGATGGAAATGAAATCGCAGATCTTCGCGATGCGCTCGCTGTGTTACATGGCCGCCCTGCATACCGACCATACGCGCCGCCACCCGGACGAGGACAGGCGAGCCTGGCACCAGCGCCGGCTGGACCTGCTTACCCCGATCGTCAAGGGCTGGATATGCGAAGTGGCGATCGAGTTGACGTCGATCGGCATACAGGTGCATGGCGGCATGGGCTACGTGGAGGAGACGGGCGCGGCGCAGCACTATCGCGACGCCCGGATCATCACGATCTACGAGGGCACTTCCGGAATCCAGGCCGGAGACCTGGTCGGCCGCAAGATCATCCGCGACAAGGGCAGGGCGCTGGGCGAACTGCTCGAGGAAATCGGGGATACCCTGGCGAGCGCCGAAGCCCTGCCGGCCGAAGACCGCATCGTCGCGGAGGCGCTCCGCGACGGACTGGACGAGGCGGCATCGACCCTGGATTGGTTCCGCAGGGAACTGGGCGTCGACGACGACCTGCCCGGATCGGTGGCTTTCAACCTGATGATGATGCTGGGCTATCTCTGCGGAGGCTGGCTGCACGCCCGTTCCGCGGTGGCCGCGGCCGGCGCCACGGACCGGCAGGATATGCAAGCCCGGCGCGTTTGTGCGCGGTTTTATGCCGAGCACCTGATGCCGCAGGTGGCCGCACGCGCCCGTCGAGTTCGGGCCGGCGCCGCCAACACGATGGCATTGAGTGAGGAGCAGTTCTGACATGCGGTTCTCGACCCGGCAAATCCACGCGGGAACGGAACCGGACCCCGTGACCGGATCGGTGCTGCCGCCGATTTACCAGTCCACCACCTTCGCCCAGCCGTCCGTCGACGAGTACCTTTCCAAGGGGTATTCGTACTCCCGCAGCGGCAACCCCACGGTGAGGGCCCTGGAAAAGCGCATTGCCGGGCTGGAAAACGGCGAGGACTGCACCTGCTATTCCACCGGCATGGCGGCGGTAAGCGCGGTGCTGCACGCCTTTCTGAACGCCGGGGACCACGCCCTGGTATCGCAGGTCGCCTATGGAGGAACCTACCGGGTATGCACCCAGGTGTTCGCGCGTTTCGGCGCCGGCTTCACCTTCGTGGATACCTCGGACCCCGCCGCCGTCGAGGCGGCGATCAGGCCCGAGACCCGCCTGCTCCTGACCGAAACGCCGGCCAACCCGACGCTCGCGCTCAGCGACATCGCGGCCCTTTCGGAAATCGCCCGGGCCAACGACCTGATTCACGTCGTCGACAACACGTTTCTTACGCCCTATTACCAGCAGCCGCTTGCGCTGGGCGCGCACGTTTCCCTGCACAGCACCACCAAGTACCTCGACGGCCACAACGCCACGGTCGGAGGGGCCAACGTGGCGGCCACCGCCGAGCTGGACGAAAAACTGCGTTTCGTGCAGAACGCCACCGGCAGCATCATGTCGCCGATGGTCGCCTGGCTTACCCTGCAAGGCGTCAAGACGCTTTCCGTGCGCATGGACAGGCAGTCGGCCAGCGCCATGGCCATCGCGCGATACCTGAGCGACCATCCGGCGGTGGGCGAAGTCTGCTATCCGGGCCTTGAATCCTTCGCACAGCACGAACTGGCAGGTCGCCAGGCCAGCGGTTTCGGCGCCATGCTCTGGTGCGAACTGAATGGCGGACTCGAAGCCGGAAAGGCGTTGATGGACAACGTCGAACTGTGGACGCTGGCGGAAAACCTGGGCGCGGTCGAATCGCTGATTACCCACCCCGTCACGATGACCCATGCCGACGTGGAGCCCGAAGAGCGGCAGCGCGTGGGCCTGCGCGACGGCCTGGTTCGCTTCTCCGTGGGCCTGGAAGACTATGAAGACCTGATCGAAGCTCTGGACGCCGCCCTGGCCCGCCTCTGACCTCCGGGAGCGAGGGCATGTCCCTCGCAGCGACCCGCCCTCCCATTATTTGAGTTGGCAGATGTCGAGAACGTTCATGTCCGTGTAATCGAGATTCTCGCCGCCCATCGCCCAGATAAAGGAATAGTTGGAGGTTCCGCTGCCCATATGGATCGACCACGGTGGAGAAATAACCGCCTCTGAATCGCCCACAACGATATGGCGCATCGAGTCCGGCTCGCCCATGAAGTGGAACACCTTCTGATCGTCATCCAGTTCAAAATAGAAGTAGATTTCGGATCGCCGATCGTGCAGGTGCGGCGGCATTGTGTTCCAGACACTGCCCGGATTGAGAATCGTCAACCCCAGCAGCAACTGTGCCGATCGGCAAGTCTCGGGCACGATGTACTTGTAGATCGTGCGCTCGTTTGACGTCTCGAGCGAGCCAAGCTCAAGCGGAACGGCCTCGTCGATGGAAATCTTGACCAGATCGAATCGCGCGTGCGCAGGCGTCGAGGCAAGATAGTAGCGCGCGGGATTGTCCTTGCTGTCGCACTCGAAAGAGACCTCCTGCGATCCCATCGGAATATACAAACCATCCCGAGGTTTCATCTCGAAGGTTTTACCGTCGATGGATATTTTCCCGCTGCCGCCGCCCACGTTGACCACTCCCAGTTCACGCCTCTCCAGAAAAGGCGCTCCCGCCACAGGCTCGGTCTGATCCGGCAGTACGACGGTGTCCGTTACCGGCGCGGCGCCGCCGACAATCATGCGTTCCGTGTGCGAATAGTTCAGGTTGATTTCGTCGGCAACGAACATGCCGGCAACGAGATAGCGATCGCGCAGGGCTTCGTTACTGACTCCGTCCATCATGTCCGGGTGCGTTGCCTGATAGGTTCTTGAATACACGTTGAGACACCTCGTTGATTACGAACTTTCCAGCTCTCGAGTCGACTCCCGGACAATCAGTTCGGGAACGGTCTGGTTTGGCCCCAGTGGAACATCTTCATCGCCGAATGCAAGAAGGCTTTGAGCCGCGAGCCGGCCGATCTTGCGCGCCGGAGTATGGACCGTCGTCAGACGGGGCCAAATTCGAGTTGCCGTCTCAAAATCGTCGAAACCGACAATCGAAAGATCTTCCGGCGCTTTCAGGCCGGCAACGTGCAGTGCCTGCAACACACCGGCAGCCATTTCGTCATTGGCCGCGAAAGCGGCCGTCGGCGGCGGATCCAGATCGAGTATGTCGGCGCCTCTGGCCAAACCCGACTCGAACGTATAGTCGCCCTGCAGTACATAGTCCATCGGCAGGCGAATGCCGAACTCCATCAGACCGTCCTCGAAACCGGATCGACGCTCGTGCGCGGAGCGGAAACTCCGGCGACCTGCGACCAGGGCAATCCGGGAATGCCCCAGGCTGGCCAGATGCCGGGCGGCCTCGCGCCCGCCTACCCGATCGTTCGTAACAATCATTCGCCGTTCCATATCCAGTGCGACGGAGGCGACGCGAATGTAGGCGCAACCGATTTCACGCAACGCTTCCGCGAGGCGCTCGTCCTCGGATACGGACGGCGTCAGCACGACGCCGTAGAGTTTCTGCATTTCAACGAACTTACGCGCGTCCTCAATGAAGGTGTCGCTCCGGCGATTGCAAGGATGAACCACCAGTTCGAAATCGGTGCCCTTCAGGCCATCGAGAATACCGAGTTGCACATTGACGACGTATTGCGGCGTCGGATTGTCATAGATCATGCCGACAAGATACGAACGCCGAAATGCGAAACCGCGCGCCTGCGGGTCCGGCCTGTAGCCGATGTCACGAATGAGCCCCTTGATCCCGGCGCGCGTCGCATCGTTTACCTGCGGTGAATCATTAATGACCCGGGATACCGTTTTTTTCGAGACGCCGGCAAGCCGGGCCACATCGCCCATCGTCGGCTTTCGGCCATCGACATTGTTCTCGAACCAACTGCGGGCGGCCGCCTTGAAATCGGTGTCTGCTTTGCGGCTTCTTCTTCCCACGGAATTCCCCGAGCTGCACTTGCGTCAATTCGGTACGTTACTGCACTGGCGTTTGGACCTGAATTTCACGTCGAACCATCCAAACGAGCCGAAATCTACGCGCGCCGCAGAGGATACGGACACGCCATGTATGCCGGTAACCGCACCGGTGGAAATCAACGTTCCTTCGGGAAGTTCAATACCGCGGGTCGCGGCAAGACCCAATAGAAATCGCAAAGCCGCCAGCGGACCGCCCGGCACGGCGCTCGCCGTCGCATTACCAACAACGGCGCCGTCGATCATGACTTTCGCCGTCAGTGAATCCAGGTCTCTGGAATTCCAGTTTGCAACCGCAGGACCCAGAAGTAATCCGGCGTTGTTGCCGAAGTCGGAGACAACACAGGTCGGACCCAGCTGGTTGATTGCAGCCATGGGACTGCTGGCAATCTCCACCCCGACGAACAGCGAAGACACAAAGTCGATCAGGTCCGCGTCGGAGTATTTCCTTTCCGACGGGTGGACGGCGCGGCCGAGCTCCAGAATGAATTCCGCCTCTACCGCCGCGAATCCACCCGCGTAAATCGGCATGGTCCTGGCGGAGCCGGGCTCTATGCCGACAATGGAAGATTTGAAGATCGGGCCGGCCAGGCGCTCGTCGCCAACCCGTAACCGTTGATCGGCCGGGATCATCCCGATTTTCCAACCCGCGACCGTATCCGCCCAGCGCGCTATGGATGCAGCCTGAATTGCATACGCACCGTCCAATGAGTCGGGAAGGGCGCCCGGAAAATCCGGCAGGGCCTCGGCAGCCGCTCGTGCGGCCACCAGGCGCCTGGAAATCGCGTCAAGCTCTCGCGGTATTCCGTCGATGTCCGCCTTAGTGTCCAACGGGGGACTCATGGCAAGCCCCGGTAATGATCCGGGGCTTGCGTGCGCGGTGAGAAGTCATCATCAATGTCACTGCGTCAGAAGCGGTAGATTCCACCGACCACGATGCGCCTGTCGGGGAGCCCCACGAAACAAAGCGGTCCGGACGTGCTGACACAGTGTTGATCGATGCGCTCTTCGGTAAGGTTCACAACTTCAAGACCAACATCCAGATTATCGCTCACCGAGTAGTTGATGCTGGCATTCAGCTGGCCTCTGTCGAGCGTATGGACCGGGAAGCTGAATGTGCTGCTACCGCTCGTGTTGGCGCCGCCACCGAAGTCCTGTGTGCGGAACGATTCACGCCACGTGTAGCGCGCCCTTGCGGACAGACCGTACTTCTCGTAGTAGAGCGTGATGTTGTAGGCGTCCTCGGAGAAGTCGAGCAGTCCCCGGGGAATGCAGACACCGCTGCCGAGAACTTGCGCGCCGCGTCCCGACGTGCAGTCCACGATCGAGCCACCGCTGAAATCCTGGTTGGTGTAGTTGAAAATGATACCGAAACCGGACGCCCAGCCCAAACGATCCTCGAAGCCTGACAGGTCGTACTGGAAGGCAAACTCGAACCCGGACTGGGTGGTGGTCGACGGGTCGTTGGTCCAGGTCTGGTAGTCGACACACAATCCCAGCCTGTTGGGGTCGCCCAGTACGTTGGGTATGACCGTCGGGTTCCAGATGCCGCCGCCCGGGCAACTTGGATCGGTTTCACGGGCAAGGCCACTGGTGGAACTCGCATCCTCCACCAGCAATGCGCCTTCGAAGACTTGTCCGATGATGTCCGTGCGATCCTTCGTGAAGTAACCGAGGCTGACCAGCGCCGACTCGGCGAAGTACCACTCGACCGCCAGATCCAGCGAATCGACTTCCTCGGGCTTGAGGTTGGGGTTGCCCTGATCGATGGCGGAGTTTTCCTGATTGTCGGCCGCGAACGCAGTACTGATCCTATTGAAACCCGGACGCCGGATGTCCGAGCCATAGCCGAAACGAACGATCACGTCTTCGCTAACTTCGGCTGCCACGTTCAATCGCGGCAGCAGGAAGTCGTACTTGCCCTTGGTTGACTCCAGCGATCTGTTGCCCGCGGCATCCTCAAAGCCATACGCCACCGAATCGACCTCGGTCTCGACATAGCGCACGCCTACGTTGCCGCGAAAAATGCCGGCCTCGAAGTTCGCTTGCGCATACAGCGCCGTGGTCTCTTCGCCGACGTCATAAAACTGATTCCGATCGGATGCAAGTCTGGCGGTATCCGGGCTGACCGGATCGTGTGCGACAACCGCCGCCTCCAGAATGGCCAGCGTGCCGTCCGGGTCGGAAAAGGCGCGATCCGGATCGACCAGCAGGAAATCACGGATGAACAGCGTTCTGCCGTCGCCCTTGTCAAAGTTGCTGGGTCCCGGCACCAGCAATTCCGAGAACAGGGCACCGTTCGGGCTGTCCACCATCCGGCTGAATCCGCCAATCCGGTCCTGAATACGGTTGAACCGGCTTGAGGATTCGCCGTAGCGGAAACCGAAGTCGAGCGTGGTAACGCCGTTCCAGTCCGCTTCCCAGGAGAAGTCCATGCGGAGCGCATCTTCTTCGTTCTCGGTCGTATTGCGGCCAATAATCACCTGGTCCAGGACGACATTGGCCGGGTCCAGCAGATCGGCCTGCGCCGGTGCAAAGGGTGAATCGAAATTGACGCCCCATGACAACGTGCCGCCCGACAGGTCATAGATGAACGGCACGCAGTTATCGTTGCTGCTTCCGTCAAGAGGACAGTTCGGGTTAATGAAGTTCAGCGTCGTGCTCAGGTTGGGGTTGGACGTGTCCGAAGTCGTCATCGCGTACTCGGCGCTTACGGACCATCGTTCGCCATTCCATTCGCCACCCAGCGCAATGATTTGACTGTCGGTGACGCGAGAACCGGTATCGCTTGAGAAACGCAGGTTGGGATCGTCATCGTCGTTGGACAGATCCGGCTCGAGCGTGCCCTGAAGCGCTGCGGGGAACCTGCCGGGACCGACCCCGAAATCAACCGTTTCATAAGCCGTGGGGACACTGAGATTTCTCAGCGTGCTGACGCCGGACGCCTGAAGCCGATAACTGTCCTGGCTTCGCTCCTGCTCATTGATAACAACGTCGGCATGAAATTTCAGGCTGTCACTGGGCGCCCATTCGAAGGTTGAGGCAAGATTGACGGTCTCGTAGTCGTAGTTCTCCTGCTCCTGAACCAGGAACTGGATACCGAGAAATTCGGAGGGATCAACCGCCGCAGCCGGCGAAACGCGGTTGTCGCGGTCGGTACGAGGACGAAACGACACCGATTCCTGCTCGGTAACGCTGCCGCTGATCACAAAACCGACTTCGCCCGCACCCGTCGACCAATTGTCGCCAAAAGCGCCGGAGAATCTGGGCGTCATGCTCTCGGAACTCAGGCTGCTGTCTTCGTACTGAACCCTGAGCGCGCCCAATCTCGCCGGCAGATCGAGCGGGCGTATCGTCTTGAGGTTGATCGTGCCGCCAACGGAGCCTTCAATGGTCCCGGCGTCAGGTGACTTGGTCACTTCGACCGCTGAAATGATCGCCGGATTGACATCCTCGAAATTGATGCCGCTGCGGCCGGAGCCGGAATTCACGGTGGAAACGCCATTGAATTCGACCCGGTTGGAATTGGTGCCGCGGATCTGAACGCCGGTGCCGACGCCCGCCGTACGGGTAATCTGGATGCCGGTAATATTCTCAAGCACTTCCGCCAGGTTCTGATCGGGCAGCTTGCCGATATCCTCCGCGATAATGACCTCGACCAATTGGTCCGAGTCCCGTTTCTGGTCCACGGCAGCTGCCAGGGATCCGCGGATGCCCGTAACGACAATCTCTTCCAAAGGTTCGTCGTCCTGCGCGACGGTCGCAGTTGAAAAGACCAGCGTCGTCGCGGCCAGCGCGAACGCAGCAATACTGGGTTGATATTTCATTGAATGGCTCCCAAGTGAGTATTCTCACCCCATAATGGATGAACTGATTCGACCGTATAAGGTACACAATGTTACACCGGTGTCAATAGGTGCCAGATTCACGGCATATCAGCGGCAAGCGACGGAGGTTTGTCTCCCGGATTTTGACTTGGTAACATTTGTTCCGGAAACGTCACGAGCCACGGACGCCGCCTATTCCACGGTATCAACTACATGAAATACAGCAACTTATTTCCGACGCTCGGCATGACGATCCTGCTTCTCTGTTCGCCGCTCCTGGTTGCGGACCAGGCGAAGAGTGAAATTCCCGCTATTTTGTCCATAGAGACAATAAGGCGTGACAATTTCCTGCCCGATTTTTCGTTTGCGGGATACGGGAATGGCCTGGCCGCAATACCGGACGCATCCGGGACCGTGATCAGGGTTGACGATTTCGGCGCCTCCGCCAACGACGACTCAGACGACACAAAAGCGGTTCTGGCTGCGATATCGCATGCAAATGACGTAGCCGGTCCCGTCGTCGTCCGGTTTTCGGCCGGACGGTATATCGTCTCCGAAGTTCTGCGAATCGAACGCTCCGACTTTGTGCTGCAGGGCGCAGGCTCCGGGTCCGGCGGCACCGTCCTTCACTTTCCCCGACCCCTGAAACAAGTCGACCGAAGTGCCTCGCTGGATGAGCTCAGACAGTACCTGGTGGAACTCGACAAGCGCGAAGTGGATCCGGGCAGGAATCTCAATGACTATTTCTCCGAGTATTCATGGAGCGGTGGATTCGTCTGGATACAGAAGCCGGGCGTGCGTGAAGCGCCTTACCTGCTTGAATACGACCCGGAGATCGAGAAACTGGCGGACATCGAGACGGGCGCAAGGGGCGCCCGGACCATCGTTCTTTCCTCGACGGCCGATATTGCCGCGGGCGACATCATTCAGTTGCAGTGGATCAACCGCACGGGGCCCGACGCCGGGATCATCAAATCACTCTACGAATCGGAATACGAAAGCGCGGGCTCTCATCACTGGTCGTTTCCGGAACGCCCGCTCGTTCGCCAGACATCCCGGGTGCTAAGAGTCGACGGCCGCAACGTAGAGCTGGCCGACCCGCTGCTGCACGATGCGAATGACACGATTCCCGCGCAAGTTGCCGCCTGGGACGGCTTGCAGCACGTCGGAATCGAAGATCTCGGACTTGAGTTTCCCGATTCTCCGTTCTTCGGCCACCACCTCGAGCGCGGCTACAACGGAATTTACTTCACCAGCTCGTTCGATTCCTGGGCGAGAAACATTCGCATCACCAACGCCGACAGCGGCATCCTGAGCTACAACAGCGCCAACCTGACTTTCAGGGACGTGATTTCCGATGGCGCCCGGCGTGCCCATTACGCCGTGCACATGGGCAACGTGCATAACGTGCTGGCGGAGAATATCAGGATCATGAATCCGGTCCTGCACTCGTTGTCCTTCAACACTCAGTCAACGAAATGCGTCTTCAGGAACGCCGAGGTTTTCGTCAGCCCGACGCTCGACCAGCATGCCGGCGCGAACCATCAGAACCTGTTCGACAACGTAACCCTGCACATGAAGGCGGTCCGAAGCAACGACGGGCCGGTCGTCCCGGTGTTTGACGGTAGCGGCGCCGGCTACTGGCAGCCCGGTCATGGCGGATTCAATACCACCTGGAATCTGCGTGTCCTGGTTACGGGCGGGGCATACCCAGATGAAGTCGTTACCGTGCAGGGCCTGGATGAAGGGCCGTTGGCCCGAATCGTCGGTCTGCACGGCAATCGGGAGTTCAAGCTGGATTACCGGCCCACGCCGTATGTCGAAATGCTCAACGAACCGCTCGAATCGATCCCGTCCCTCTACGACTATCAAAGACAGCAGCGCCTTGACGACGATTGATCGCAATTCACGCACATACCCGGTTGACGCACATCCTATAATCGGGCGAGCGTGGAGGAGGGAGCGCTTTGCTGCAAGCTACGAAGCTTACGAAGAGCTACGGCGAGATAGAAGCCCTCAAGGGGCTGGACATGACGGTGGAGGGTGGCGACATCTATTGCCTGCTGGGCGCCAACGGCGCCGGCAAGACGACCACCATCAGCCTGTTCCTGAACTTCATCCGGCCGGACGGCGGCACCGCGACGGTGTGCGGGCTGGATGTCACCGAACAGCCGCTGGAAACCAAGAAACTGCTCGCCTATATACCCGAGCAGGTCATGCTCTACGGAAATCTGACGGCGCTGGAAAATCTTCGCTATTTTTCCCAGTTGGGCGGCCACGACTACTCGCAGGAGGAATATCGCGACTTCCTGCGGCGAGTGGGCCTTGAAGAGGAGGCCGTGGACCGGCGGGTAAAGACCTACTCGAAGGGAATGCGCCAGAAGGTCGGCGTGGCCATCGCGCTTGCCAAGCAGGCCAGGGCGCTGTTGCTGGACGAGCCGACGGCAGGACTGGACCCCAAGGCCAGCAACGAATTCTCGGAACTGCTGCTGAAACTGAAGTCGGACGGCGCCGCGATCCTGATGGCCACCCACGATCTGTTCCGCGCCAAGGAAACCGGCACGCGCATCGGCATCATGAAGGAGGGACGCCTGGTCGATGAACTCAGCACCGGAGAGGTATCCCATGCCGACGTGGAGAAAATCTATCTCCAGCACATGCACGCCGGCGGACACTACGCGCAGGAGGGCGCCGGTTCCGCCTGAACAAGAGGTACAACACATGATCGCATCCATTGCACGCAAGGAATTCTCCGAAATCGTGCGCGACGGGCGGTTCAAATGGACCGCCGGCATCATGGCGCTGCTGCTGCTGACGGCCCTGGCCGCCGGCTACCAGAAATACAGCGCTTACATGGATATGCAGCGCCTTGCCCAGGACCAGACCAACTACCAGTGGTTCAACCAGGGCGACAAGAATCCGCATTCGGGGGCGCACTACGGCAACTACGCATTCAAGCCGGCCGGACCGCTCGCCTTCTTCGACAACGGCATCAACAACTACGCCGGCACCGCGCTGTTCATGGAGGCGCACAAGCAGAACTTCGCAATCGGCCGGCCCGCGACCGACCAGAGCTCGATCGGGCGCTTCGGCGACCTGAGCGGCGCCATGATCCTGCAACTGCTGATGCCGCTTTTGATCATCTTCCTCGGATTCACGGCGTTTTCCGGCGAGCGCGAGAGCGGAACCCTGCGCCAGGTGCTGAGCATGGGGGTAAGCAATCGCCAGTTGCTCTGGGGCAAGGCGCTGGGAATCGGGACGGCGGTAGTGCTGGTCGTGGGCGCCTGCGTGCTGATCGGCGGCCTGGCGCTTTCGCTCACCGGACTGCACGCGGAGGGCGAGTCGCCCGGTCTGCGGGTGGCGCTCATGGCGGTGTCCTACCTTCTTTACGCCGCGATCTTCCTGTTCCTGACGCTTGCGGTGTCCGCCTGGGCAAAGAACGCCCGCACCGCGCTCATGGTCATGGTCGGTTTCTGGGCGTTCGTGGGTTTCCTGGCACCGAAAGCCGCCGGCGAAATCTCCAGGATCGTGCACCCGACCCCGGCCTTCGGCCAGTGGATGGCCGATATGCGCGCTCACCAGATGCGCGGTATCGACGGAGTGCCTCCGTTTGTGCGCTTCGAGCAGGAATCCCAGGCGATCTTCGCCCAGTACGGAGCGGAGACGATCGCCGAGCTTCCGGTCTATGTCGGTGCCCTCAGGCTGCAGAAATTCGAGGAGTACGACTTCCCCGTGTTCGAGGAGCACTACGGCCGGCTGCGCGATTCCTACATCAATCAGCGCCGTCTGCAGGACCGCCTGGGCGTGGTTGCGCCTACGCTGCCTCTGCGATCGCTGTCGATGGCCCTGGCGGGAACGGATCTCATCCGGCACATCGACTTTGCCGACGCCGCCGAGGCTTACCGGCGCGACATGGTGACCACGATCAACGCCTACCTCGGCGAGGCGGCCGCCAGCCTGAATACCGCTGGCGGCGTGCTGGTCGCGGACCAGGAGGTATTCGGGATCGTGCCTCCATTCGAATTCAGGTCGCAGGGGTTGGGAGCAACGCTGGATGAGCACGGCGGCAATCTCATCGCGCTCGCACTCTGGCTGCTGGCAGCGCTGGGGCTGGCGCTGTGGGCGGTCCGGCGCCTCAGGGTGGAGGAAGACTGATGAAACGAATAATCATTTCGCACGAGACGCGGCAACTCTTCCGTTCCGGGGCGTTTCGCGCGCTGCTGCTGCTGGTCGCGGGCGCATTGGCGTTTGCCGCCTTTTCCGGCCAGCGTTCCATCGACCGCCAGGTTGAAGGCGCAATGGCGGCCACGGCGTTCGAGGACGCCCAACGCGCAAAAATGCGGGCCGATACCGAAGCGTACGAAGCGCGCCTGGCCGCGCAAGGGGGCGAATACGAGTTCGCCGGAGCGCGGCACGCGCCGGGCGCGGGCCCTCCGCAGGGCACCAATGCCGGTGTGGTCGGAGCGCAGACGGCCAAGTACATCACGTTGCCTCCCACCGGACTGGCGTCGTTCGCAGTCGGCCAGAGTGACATTCAGCTCAACTACGTGCCGGTTTCGATGAACCCCACGCACACCACCACGAACAACCTCGAACTCGAGAACCCGCTGAACCTGATGACGGGGTCGTTCGATATCGCCTTCGTCCTGATCTTTCTGCTGCCGATCTTCATCCTGGCGATCAGTTACGACCTGCTCTCCAGCGAAAAGGAACGGGGCACTCTGGCGATGATTCTGGCGCACCCGATTTCTTTGAAGGAACTGCTCGCCTCGAAGATCATCGCCCGCGCGGGCGTTCTGGTCGCGAGCATCCTGGGGCTGGGCCTCGCTGCGCTGTTCGCGGTCGGTACCAACCTGGAGTCGGCCGATACCTGGGCGCGATTCGGTCTGTGGATTACGGCCACGCTCCTGTATTCGCTGTTCTGGTTCGCGATGGCGGTCATGGTCAATGTGTACGGCAGAAACTCCGCCGCCAACGGCATTGCGCTTGCGGGCACCTGGCTGGCGCTGGTTGTGGTTCTGCCGACGCTCGTGAGCCTGCTCGCTACGACGATCTATCCCGCCCCGTCACGAATGGAATTGACGGTCGCCGCCAGGGACGCGCAGACCGCGGCCGAAAAAACCTATATGGCCCGGCTGGACGAGTATTACTACGACCACCTGGAGTTCATTCCGGAGGGCGACGAGCGCGCGACCGATTTCCTGACCGTGGCGATGGCCAACCGCAACGCGATCGAGAAGGCGGTGCGGCCGCTCTACGACGAATTCCAGGGTCAGCTGAACCGGCAGGAAAGCCTGGTGCAGCGGTTCCAGTTCATCTCGCCCGCGATCATGATGCAATTGGCGCTGAACGAGGTCTCCGGCAACAGCGCGGACCGGTACGAGCACTTCCTCAACCAGGCTTACGACTTCCACGCGCGCTGGGGCGAATACTTCAGCGTCAAGTTCCTGCAGCGGGATCCCCTCAGGCCCGCCGATTACGACCGGTTCCCTGCGTTCCAGTACCAGGAGGAGTCGTTCGGCACGGTGATGATGCGGCTGGTCCCGTCCCTGCTGGGAATGATCGTGCTGCTCACCGGAGCGCTACTGATACCGTTCCTGCGGTTACGGCGCTACCAGGTCGCCACCTCCTGACCGATTCTCAGAACCGGTAGGTGCCCCGAACGCCGAGGGCGCGCTTGTACGGCAGCGCCGATACGAAGGCGCGTCCGAAATTGTCCAGATCGGTGTTGAGCGCCACGTAGAGGTAGGTATCGTCGTCGAGCAGGTTGGTGACATAGGCCTCCACGCGGTAGCTCTCGGCCTCCACGCCAAGACGCAGGTTCACGAGGTTCCGGTCACCGGTCTCCAGCACGTTTGCCTCGGAGGCGTACTTGGTGGATTCGTACACGAACTCGCCGCGGACAAAACCGTCCATGCGGCCCCCGAACACAGGCCGGGTGTAGGTGGCCGTGGCCGAACCGCTGAATTCCGGCGTCTGAAACGTCTGGTTACCCAGATGGTCCGTGTTGGCCGCCATGGCCCCATTGCTAACGCAGACGTTGCAGATGCCTTCCACGTACTCGGTGCTGTTGCGCGCAAAGGCGCCGGTAAGCAACCAATTCTCCGTAAGCTGGAACCGGGCCTCCAGTTCCATACCGTTCATGTCGAGCAGGCCGACATTGGTGAGAATCCCGACACCCGACTCAAGCCCGGTCTCGTCGTCAATGAAGAAGCCGATCTGCTGTATCTGCTGGTCCGTGATCTCTCCCCAGTAGCCGATCAGCGATCCCTGCAGCCTGCCATCCAGCAGCGTGCCCTTGACGCCCACCTCGAACTGATCCAGCGTTTCCGGTTCGACGTCGAGTTGCGCGCCCGAGTTGGCTTCAAGGCTGGCGGCCTCGGCTGCTGAAAGGGTCACGATGATGGAGTTGAACGTGCCGGGGCGGAACCCGCGCGCGTAGTTTGCGAACAGCAGGAGATCGTCCGCAGTTCGATACTCGATCGTCACCCGGCCGCCCACGTCGTTGAATTCCGCCTCAAGTCCCCCGGACGGCACGCTCACCTCGTCGCCCTGGTACCGCGCTTCGGCGCTGACCGTGAACTGTTCGGTGACATCGTAGTAAACGCCTCCGAAGGCGCCCGTCGTCGAGCTCTCAAGTATTGGCCGGCAAGTAAACGGGCGCGGCGTAAAGAAAAACCCCGCCACGCAGGAAGACACGTCTTCACTGTTGACGTAGTTGGCGCCGGCAGTCCAGCGCAGTCGCCCCTCTCCCGGCGAGGACAGCCGCGCCTCGTGCGAGGAGTTCTCGGACCATCGCTCCACCAGGAAGGTGTCGGCGATCGGAGAGAAGGGGGCCCTGGGAAGCGTGTTTTCGTCGCTTACGATCATCGACTTGGTCTCGTTGAAGCCGCTGATCCAGTCCAGGCTCATGCCGCCGGGCAAGTCCGCGGCGGCCGAGAAAGTCGCGCCCGAAATGCGCTTGGCCAGCCCCATCTTCTCGATGAACACGCCCTCGCCATCGATCTGCCTCGACGAGGAATCGGAATAGAGCGAAAAGGCCGCAACCACGTCCTGGATGTAGTTGCCGTTGGCCAGGTAACCGGCGGCGAACGCATCGTTGTGGCCCACCATGGCCTCGGCGACGCTCACATCGGGCGGCGTTCCGCAACGATACGTCATGCTCCCATTGCCGTCCGGATCGCAGTTCGCGAAACTACTCGGAAAACGGAACGAGGGCTGGGGGCCGTCGTCGATCTCGATTTCTTCCAGGCGCAGCTTGAACCGGAGCGTATCGGTGGGCGTGGCCAGAACGGTCGCGACCATCGACTGGGTCTCCTCGTCGCCGATCTCGCGCGCTCCGTTGCGGTTGTTCTTGTAGTGTCCTCCCTTCTTGTTGTTCCTTACGGTGAAGCGAGCACTCAAGCGGTCCTCGATAATGGGTCCTTCGACGGAGAGTTGCAGGTCCGCGGTGCCGAAACGGTCGAGATCCAGGCCCACCGAACCCCCGAATTCGTCGCCGGGGTCCCTGGTGACCAGGTTGACGGCGCCCGAGAAGGTATTGCGTCCGAAGTAGGCCGTCTGGGGTCCCCGCAGCACTTCCACGCGAGTGACATCCACGAAGCTGCCGACCTCGCCGCCCAGCACGGGCGCGCCGTCCACGAAAAACAGCGCCGCAACCGAGGAACCCGAGAACGCATTGATGTTCAGCCCGCGGATGACGATGTTCGGCACGCCGCGGTCCGCGCGGTTGGCGGTAGCCTGCTGATACGTCAGTCCGGGAGTGAACAGTTGCACATCGACGAAGTTCTTCAGGTTGGCCGCGTACAGCTCCTCCTCGGAAAACGCCGAAACCGCAAACGGGATGTCAACCAGCGCCTCCTCGCGTTTTCGCGCCGTGACCACGATCTCCTCAAGCGCCACGCCCTGGGCGAGAACCCTGAATTCGGGCAAGAGAAGGCTCCCGGTTACAACTGCGCATAGCGCGAATAGCCCAATGCGATTCAGTGTCCTGAACATGGCGACCTCCTCCCGATATTCCAGACTGCGCTCCCCAGTATTACACAGTTGCCGCAAACCCTCCGCTCGTCAGTCGAAACCGGCCGGCGTGGCGGCCTCAAGGTATGCGGCGACGATCTGCGCAAACCGTACCGGGGATTCCAGTGGAGGGTAGTGGCCCACGTCAGGCATGAACACGGTCGAAACCTGGGTATTCTCGAGATAGCGGGCCAGCGTGCCCGCCGATGCGGGGATCAGCAGCGCGTCGCGGCCACCCCAGATCAACAGCGCCGGCGCGCGAACGCTGGCCATCGCCTTTCTGGTTTTCTCGTGGTCGGCAACGAGTCCGATCATTGCGATCGGATTGGGCTCCTTCACCCGCCGGTTGAAATCGTAATACTCGCGTCGTGTCTGCTCCGATATCCGCCGGGGGTCGCCGCTGTAGAAATCCAGGAACAGGTTGATGAAGTTCTCCGATTCGAAGCCCGTTTCGACGAATTCCTCCAGCGCCGCCTTGAACGCAGGCGGATGGTTGACGTGATCGGTCGTGACCGGGTCCGACGGGGAGTTGGACATGATCAGCCGATTCACCCGGTCCGGGTAGGTGGCCGCGAGGTACATGCAGGTCGTGCCTCCGCTGGAGACTCCAACGCAGGTCACCTGTTCGAGGCCCACGTGATCCAGCAGCCCCGCGGCGAGGTCGGCCGGTTCCATGCGATCGACGGCTTCGTCGGACACGGGGCCGGAAAGGCCGTTGGGCGGCAGGTCGTATCGAACCACCCGGTAGCGATCGAGGAGTTCAGGCGCCACGCGGTCCCAGGTGCGCAGCGAGCTGCGCGAGCCGTGGATCATCAGGATGGCCGGTCCCTCGCCCTGGTCCTTGTAATAGACCTCAACGCCGCCAATTTCAGCAATCCGCCCGTCCGGGTCGCCATATTTCTGACGCAGCTCGTCCAGCGTGAGACGTTGATCGGCGAATTGGTCCGCCAGACCGGACAGTGGGGCTGAGGCCCCGGCCAGCATCAGCAGCAGTGTGGTCAGGCAGAGTTTTCGGTTCATTGCGAAGACTCTCTGAAGAGGCAGTTCGATTCTATGCCACAATTCAAAGTGGTCAGTCGGGAGCTCTCCTTCAACGCATGAATGACTCCGCCAACGCGCGGATCTCGCACTCGGTGCTGCACCCGGACTGGATCGCGGGGGAAGCGGCGCGGCAATACCCACTGAGTGGCGCGGTCAAGGCCTACCTCCTGTACAGAGGCATGAACGATGTCTATCTGATCCGGGACCAGGTTTCCCGCTATGCGATGCGCGTGTGGCGGAAGGGCTGGCGAGACGTCGACATCGTGCGGGTCGAGCTCGAATTCCTGGATTACCTGCGCCAGCGGAACTTCCCGGCGTCGACTCCATTGCGCGCGCGGGACGGCGAACTGTATTTCAAGCTTGACTCGCCCGAGGGAGTACGCGCCGCGGCCTTGTATAGCTGGGCCCCGGGCCGAAAATTCGGCGAGGCGCTGGACGAGCGCACCGCCGAGCGTATCGGCGCGTTGGTGGCGGAAATGCATCAACTGGGCCTCGACTACCTTGGCGCGCAACAAGAGCCGACAGGCGATGTGGTGAGTTTCACCGTAAGCGTTCCGCCGCTGCTCGAATTCCTGCACGATCGGCCTGACGATGCCGGTTATTACGAGAAGCTTGCCCCACTGCTCGTCGACCGGCTGCAGCGGCTTTCACCGGAAACCGTGCCGTTCGGATTGTGCCACCGGGACTTTCATCCCGCCAATGTTCACGTGGACGAATCCGGCAAGATCACCCTGCTGGATTTCGACGGCGTGGGTCACGACTTTTTCATGCAGGACGTGAAGAATTTCACCTTCGGCAACCTTTTCTTCGACTTTGCGCCTATCTACGGCGAGGCATTCGAGCATGGCTACGCATCGGTGCGCACCTTTACGGATGCGGAGATCGAGCATACGGAGCTTTTTCTGCTGGCGAAGGCCTTTCGGCTCATTGCGGGCATGGCGCACGCCTCGATCGCCGTGGGCCGGGGAGCGCTGCGGTTTCGTGACCTTGACTGGTTCAGCGCTTATATTCGGGCGCGCGCCCGTAATCTGGAGTTGTTGTGAATGACAGCAAAATCGGGAGGAATGGTGTGAGCAAGAGTCCGAATTCATGGGACATGATCGTGGTCGGCGCCGGAACGACCGGGCTACCCGCGGCGACCTTCGCCGCGCAACGGGGTGGTCGCGTACTGCTGGTCGAAGCCGCGGAGAAAATCGGCGGAACGCTGCACCTGAGTTCCGGGCAGGTAAGCGCCGCGGGCACACGCCTGCAGGCGGAGAAAGGCATCGAGGATTCGCCTGAGAAGCACCTGGAGGAAGTCATTCGCATCAGTCGCGGCACGATCGATACGGAGCTTGCCAGACTGGTCATCTTCAACGCCGCCGAAGCCTTCGACTGGATGATGGAACTTGGTTTCGACGTGCAGGATCAATGCCCTTCGATCGAAAGTGCGCATGAACGCTACGAAGTGCCTCGCTACTACTGGGGGAACGATTTCGGCCGGTCCGTTCTGGACGTGCTGGAGCGCGCGATGCGGGAGCAGGAAGCTCTGGGACATATCGAGGTCCTCACCGGCACAAGGGTGATCGAGTTGCTGCAGGACCGTGAGGGCGTTGTGTCGGGTGTGGAACTCGTCGATAGCGAGGGCAGGGAGTCCTCGGTTGAAGGGAAGAACGTGTTGCTGGCGAGCGGAGGATACACGGCCAATCCCGCGATGTTCAGGCGCTTATGCGGTTACAGGCTGTATGTGAACGGGTCCTACGAATTCGCCCAGGGCGACGGTTACGATCTCGCGGTTGCGGCAGGCGGATACCTGCGCGGGCGCGAAAATTACCTCTCCAACTTCGGCTGGCTGCTGGAAGACGGCCCGTACCCCAAGGCGATTCTTGGCCGGCTCAATACCTTTCCGGAATCGCGGCCACCGTGGGAAATCTATGTGAACATGCACGGGCAGCGATTCGTGCGGGAAGATGAACCAAGCGTAGATGCCCGCGAACACGCGCTGCTGGAACAGCCGGATTTGCGCTACTGGGTCGTTTTCGACGATCACATCTTTCATAACGCGCCGCCGATCGTCTATGACTGGTCGCGTGAGCAGATGGCGGAGTCGTTCAACACGCGCGAGGCTTTCCGCAAGGCCGACCGTCTGGAATCGCTCGCCCAGGCCATCGGCGTGCCCGGTGAGGCCCTTATGAAGACTGTCGCGGAATTCAATGCCGGGGGCGCAGAGGGCGGGGATGCACTGGGTCGAGTCCATATGCCCGCCGCGATCGAAAAACCGCCCTTCTACGCCATACGCCAGCAAGGCGGATCGCTATCCTCGACCGTCGGCGTCGCGGTCAACGAGAAGCTGCAGGTGGTGCGCCCGGACGGGGCTCCGGTCCCGGGGCTCTACGCCGCGGGGGAGATCCTGGGTTCCGGGCAACTCCAGGGCAATGCATTCGTTGGGGGAATGATGGTCATGCCCTGCATCGTCTTCGGCCGTTTGCTGGGGCAGAGTCTGGTGGAGTTCTGATGCGGCGCAGAACGGTCATCGGCGGCCTGGTCGGCGGCGCATTGCTCAGTCGCGGCAGGTTCATAAGCACCGCAATGGCGGAGGGAGAAGATACGGTGAATACCGACAAGGCCCGTTACGCGGGCGTGGGAGAGGAATGGAAGGGCGCAGCGGCCCTGGCGGGCGGCAAGGGCTACGCGCAGTGCCGGCACGGAGCACTGCATTACCGGCATTTGCGTGCGACGTCCGGAGGCGCCGCCAAGCCAACGATACTGTTGCTGCACCAGACGCCGTTCGGCCTGGCGGAATGGGTCGACATACAGCCCATGCTGACGGAAATGGGCCATGACACGATCGCGCCGGACAATCCGGGTTACGGGATGTCGGACCCGCCGCCGGACTCCGTAACGATCGCCGATCTTGCAGACAACCTGGTCGATCTCCTCGACCACCTGGACGTAAACCAGGTGGCGGTGGCCGGCCATCACACCGGCGCCTCCATCGCCGCTTCGTTCGCGGCGCGCCACGCGGAGCGCACGGCTTGCGTCGTGCTGCATGGATGTCCGGTTTACGACGAGGCCGGGCGGGCATCCCGGCTCGCGCAGGCCGCGCCGGAGATCCACCTGCGCCAGGACGGATCGCACCTAGCGGACATTTTTTCGGCCATACACTCGCGCGCGCCGTTTCCGCAGGGGCTTTCGACTGCAAACTGGGGAACGCTGGGCGCCTGGTGGGCCGGCTTCGATACGCCCACCTACCGGGCCGTCTTCGCCAACGACATGGCGGCGGACCTGGACAGGGTTCGCGCGCCCACACGAATCCTCACGGACCGCGGCGACAGCCTTCACGAGCAGGACAAACAGGTCGCCGCCCGCCGCTCCGACTTCAGCCTGGAGGTCTTTTCCGACGGCGGCTCCTTCTCGCTGATGCTGGACCCGCAGAAGTGGGCCGAACGGGTCTCGGCCTTTGCCGCTATTTCCTGAGGAAGCGCTCGATTTCCTCGACAAGAAAATCGCGGCGGAGAGTGAGAACGCCGTGGGAGAAGCCCGGGATGTCAAGACGCCGTCCGTTTCTGAACAGGTGCGAGGTCTGGTGGGTCACGGCCCAGAGGTCGTCCTCGGGATTGACGACAAGCACCGGCTGACTGACTTCGGCCATGGCGCCCAGGAAGTCATAGCGATAGACGGCGATATATCCCCAGGGTAGCCGGCTGCCCAGGCGCAGGGCATCGGCCATTCCGACATGGAGTTCTTCGGCCGGTATTCCCGGGTCCGCAAGCTCGCCGATCAGCGACCAGAGCTTTTCGACATGACCCAGCGTTCGGTCCGGCGGCGGAAAACGTTCACTAAGCCGATCGAGCCTCTCGGCGCGAATGTCCTCCGGGTACGCCGCCAGCCCGAACAATACGCAGCGCCGCACGCGCTGCCTGTCCCGGCGCGCCATCTCCGTGGCCGTGATCGAACCCGTGTGGTAGCCCATCACGTCGAAAGGACCTGGCGCGATGATCCCGTGGCTTGCAAGATGTTCCATAAAGTCGAACATGGACTCGGCGTAGTCGCCGATTTCAACCGGTTCCGGCGGAGGGTCGCTCATGCCGTAACCCGGCGTATCGGGGGCGACGACCACCCTGTCGCCGGCCAGGAACGGCTGAATGGGTTCCCATTGGCGACTGTTGCTTGGGGTCTGGTGCAGGCATAGCAGCGGCGGCTGCGATGCCGCTTCGGGAGCCACGATTCGATAGTGCAGCTGGCCATAACGGCTGGGTGCATAGGTTTTCGTCGGACGCATCAGGCAGTCTCCTTGATATGGCAGGTCAACAGGCTACATGATCGAGGGCTCTTCCACGTGCTCCTGCAGACAGCCCCTGAAGGCCTCGTCCGGGGGCAGGTCCACGTCCCAGAAGCGCGCGATCACCCGTTCGCCGGTCATGCCGTTCGTTGCGTCCGTGCATAACCACACGGCCGGCGGCACGATAATGTCGCCGGGCAGCAGGCGGCCGCCGGCGCGCTGACCGACAACGCCGGGCACCATCGCCGGCGTGATCAACTCGGTGTCCGACGGCCCGCCGGGCAACAGGATATTCACGTCGATGCCGGTGCCTTTCAGTTCGCCCGCCCAGCAGCGGTGGGCCGTTTCGAGCGCCGCCTTCGAGGACCCGTAGACGGAATTCCCCGGCCGGACCATGTTGAGCAGGCTGGTGGAGATGGAAATCACCTTCCCGAACTTTCGCTCCAGCATGTGCGGCATCGCGGCTTGGGTCATGAAGAAGACGCCGAACAGGTTGGTCTCGAGAATGGCGCGGAACTGGGATTCCGTGACGTCGTGGAAAGGCGTGATCTTCGAAAGCCGGTCTCCGAACTCTCCATAGGATCGCCCGGCGTTGTTGATCAGGACGTCGATTCGGCCGAACTCGCGAAGCGTTTCTTCCACGGTGCGGGCGCAATCCTCGGGGCGGGTAACGTCGCCGGCGACCGCAATGCACCGGCCCGCTCCTGCGATGCTCTGCGCTTTATCCAGCACAGTCCCCAGCGTGTCGCTGTTGCGCCCGGTCAGCGTCAGTCGCGCGCCGGCGCGCAGCAATTCCTCGGCCATGAACCAACCGAATCCCCTGCTGCCGCCGGTGATGATGACGACGCGGTCCTTCAGCGACGGATGATGCAGGACCTTCAGGGCGCTCTCGGACCAGGTTCCGGCCGATCCGGCGTCTGCCGGTGCGTCGCTTCGATTCATGTTGTCGTTGCTCATGGCGCTATTATTCCCCGTTCATTTTTCACTATCGTCAGGTGTGAAGGATGCCTCAAGACATAGTTCCCGCCTCAACAGACTCCGCGATACCGACGCCGGCTGAGCTGACATCGGCCGCCGAGGCGCTGGCTCCGCTTGTTCGCGAGAATGCCGTCCGCTCGGAGGAGCTGCGCGACCCCGTCCCGGAGGTGGTGGAGGCGCTCAGAAGGGCAGGGCTGCACAAACTGTACAGGCCCCGTCGCTACGGGGGCTACGGCCTCGACTGGGGGCCTCACTTCACCGTAAGCGAGCGACTCGCGCGGGAGTGCGGATCAACCGGTTGGCTGGTGTCACTGGTTTTTTCCCACATCATCTTTGTCGCGCGATTCGGTCAGGACGCCCAGGAGGAGTTCTTCACCAACGCCGGCGACGACGCCGTGCTGGCGACCGGTTCGGCCGGTGGGGGCGCCATTCGGCGCGAAGGTTCCGGGTGGCGGCTGACGGGGCGGTGGGCGTTCGTCAGCGGCGTGAATATAGCAAGCGGCGTCATGGTCACCGCACGCGAAGATCCCGAAGGCGGAATTTCGCACTTTGCGTTGCTGCTCCCGGGTGAATATCAGGTTCTGGACACCTGGCATGTCGAGGGCCTCCGTGGCACCGGAAGCCATGATGTCGTTGCCGATCAGGTGCTGGTGCCGGCACGGCGCGTAGTGACCATTGAAGATTTTGCCAGCATGGATCCGCCGGGCGCCGCGATTGCCGAAAGCTACGTGCACCGCGTTCGGACTTTCCCCTATCAGGGAAGCTGGTTTCTGGGGCCGCTGCTCGGCTCGGCGCGGGGGGCGCTGGAGTCGTATTGTGAGCAGACCCGGTCTCGCAAGGGAAAGCTCTTTGGCGAGCCGATCGTGACGCAGGTGCCGGTCCAGGTGCGCGTCGGCGAAGCGTGCGCAAATCTCGACGCCGCGGAGTTGCTGTTTCAGGACGTGATCAGGGACCTGCATGCCGCCGGCGCGGCAGGCGAGGAGATTATCGGCGAGCGGCTCCTGCGCATGCGGCGGCTCGTGACATTCGGAGCGCGGCTGTGCACGTCCACGGCGGACTCCCTGGCGGCCATGATGGGGGTCACGGGGCAAAAGGCATCCAATCCCGTGCAGCGGTTGTACCGCGATTGCCGCGCCATATCCACGCATATCGAGCTCAACTGGGATCAGTCCATGGCGCCGACAGGCAAGTTCCGACTGGGCGTGCCGACCGGGGACCCGTTGATCGACGGCGGCGCGACTTCAGCGGACGCTTCACCCGTCCTAGGCAAACAGATCTGATGGCGTTCTCCCTGCCGCGGGTCGCGCTCGGCTGCATGGGTTTCGGATCCAGTCGCTGGCGGTCCTGGGTCCTCGACGAGCGGGAGTCGATAGAGATACTCGCCCGGGCGCTCGAACTCGGAATCACGTTTTTCGATACCGCCAACGTGTACTCCACGGGTCGTAGCGAGCGCGTGCTCGGGCGCATGTTGCGCGCGGCCGCGGCGCGCGAGCGCGTCATCATCGCAACCAAGTTCTATTTCCCGGTCGGTGAGGGTGAGATGGGCCTCTCCGCCGGTAACGTGAAGGCCTCCTGCGAGGCCTCGCTGCGGCGACTGAGCATCGAGACTATCGATCTGCTGCAGATACACCTCTATGACGAAGCGACCCCCGTGGAAGAAACGATGGATGCGCTGGCCAGGCTGGTGCGGGAAGGCAAGGTGCGCCACCTGGGGGCGAGCAATCTTCGCGCCTGGCAGCTCGCCAAGATGAACTTCACGGCCCGGGCGAACGGCTGGCCCGAGTTCGAGACCGTGCAGGCGCACTTCAACCTGCTGTATCGCGAGGAAGAACGCGATCTCCTGCCGTTCTGCATCGATCAGGGTATCGCCGTTTTGCCCTGGAGCCCGCTCGCGCGCGGCCGGCTGGCGCGCCCGCGCGACCCCCTGGCCACTCCGCGTGCAAGGGTGGACGACGTGGCGGACCAGTTGTATGGTGCGCCTCGCGACGATGTGCTCGACGTGCTGGCGGAGGTGTCGGACGAATATGGAATCAAGCCCGCCTGCGCGGCCCTGGCCTGGCTGTGGACCCGGCCAGGCGTGACGACCCCGGTTGTCGGCGCGACCCGTCTCGAACACATTGAGGATGCGCTGTCCGCGGCCGAAATGTCGCTTCCCGACGCGATGCTGAGCCGGTTGAATGAAACCTACCGTACCCGCCCGTACATCGGGCTTCCGGAAACGGCCAGCAATCAGACCGTCCTGGAAACAATAGATTCATGCCAATAGACGCACCACTCACTTACATCAGGAGAAAAAGATGAGCAATACCTGGTTGATTTCCGGCGCCAATCGCGGCATCGGCCTTGGATACGCAACACAACTTCTTGCCATGGGAGAAAAGGTGATTGCCGGAGTTCGCGACCCGGACAATGCGGAATCGCTGACCAAATTGACCAGGCAATACAAACCTTTACTCAGTATCGGTCGATTGGACATGAACGACTGGGACTCCATCGATTCCTTTGCAGGGAATCTGGAAGAGGAGCGAGTCGATTATTTGATCAACAACGCCGGTCTGTATGGCGGAAGCTGGACCGAGGACTCTCACAGGCAAAGCGCGGACAGCATGGACTACGAGCTTTGGGAAGAGATCATGCGCGTCAACGTGATCGCTCAGTTCCGGCTGACCCGGGCATTGGAAGGGTCACTGATGCGGGGCGACCAACCACTGGTGGTCATGATGTCGTCAGACATGGGATCCATCGGCAACAACGACATGGGGCAGAGTTACGCTTACCGGACAAGCAAGGCCGCGCTGAACATGATTGCCAGGAGCCTTGCGGTTGACTTGAGGGAACGCGGGATTCGAGTCATTTCCATGGCGCCTGGATGGACACAGACCGCATTGGGTGGATGGACCGCCACATGGAGCGTCGAAGACAGCGTGGCGAAACAGATCAAGGTCATCACGACCCTGGGACCGGAGGACACCGGCAAGTTCCTCAACCTGCATGGCGAGTCCGTGCCCTGGTGACGCATGCCCGTTGACGCACTCCTCGTTATCCACATCGCCGTGCTCGGGTACTGGCTGGGCGCCGAGTTCGTCATCAACAGCGAATTCCGCTTTGTCTGCCGGGCGGCGTCCATGCCCTTCGAGGAGCGCAAGCGCCTGATGGAGCATGTCATGGACGTGGACCAGCACGTTCGCTATGCGCTGGTGCTCCAGGCCGGCCTGGGAACCGTCCTGTCGGCGCTGCTCGGCTATTTCCCCGGAGGCGCAACTCTGGCCTGGGCAGCAGGCCTCGCCACACTGCTATGGCTGGCGTTCGTCGAGACCGTCCACCGCCTGAGGCACCGCGCATCCGGCAAGCAACTGGCGTTTCTGGACCGCCTGGTCCGATACGTGCTGCTGGCGGCGCTGGTGCTGGGCGGCCTTGCCGCGGTCTTCGGGGCATTGGCGCTTCAGGCCTGGCTGGCATGGAAGCTCGTTCTCTTCGGCGCCGTCATCGCCAGCGGCATCGGCATCCGCTACTACATCATCCAGTTCTTCGGCATCTGGCGGCAAATCGAAGCATCCGGCTCCAACCCCTCGCGCGAACGCGCAATCCGCAAAAACTACGCGGCCGGCACCTCAATCCTGGGCTTGCTCTGGCTCTGCATAGCCGCCATCACCGCCCTCTCCATCCTAAAACCCGACACCTGAAACCCGGCGCTTGAGCATAGGTTACAGCCTATTCCGCTCCCCTCACTGTGGAGAGCGTTGGAGCCAGGATGGCGGAACCGAGCCAGGGATGGCGCCTCGCCACAGTGAGGGGAGCGGAATAGGCGAGGGTTGGCAATACCAAGCCTAGCGGTGGTGCAATTCCAGGATGTCGCCGTCGTGAATGAGGTGCTTCGGACTCACCTGTTGCCCGTCATAGACCTTCTCCCCCCATATCCGCGCAAACCGCAGGCTCCCCGCAATGTCCTTGTGCACCAGCGAAGCCAGCTCGCTCACCGTGGCGCCATGCCGCAGCGTGAACGGCCGTCCCAGATCGGGAGGCTTGCCCGGCGTCTTGGTGTAGGCCCGCACCACGCCGAGTCCTCTGAACAGAAACTCGGGTATCGCCCCCAGGTTGTCCCCGGTCTCGGCGGACACGGCAAGCGCCGGAAAGTCAAGCTTCCCGCTTAAAGCATCCAGCCGCTCCCGATAGTCACCCAGGTCGGTCTTGTTGGCCACCAGCAGGGCAGGGAGGCGGATCCGGAACAAGTCCTCGAAAGTTTCCTGCTTGCGAGAGCGGCGCTTCCTGCGGCGGCGCTTGCGCGGATCCGGCAGTCCCGGCCATTCGGGAACGAAGGTCACGCGCTTCTCGGCCATCTTGTCCAGCACGATCCCGATCTCCCCGGCACAGTCCGGCGAGGCGATATCCACGACCAGCAACGCACCGTCGGCGGGCTGCAGGGCGGTCGCCAGCCAGGGCTGTGTGCGCTCCAGGGCTACCGGGGGCAGGTCCACCAACTGAAAATGGATGTCGTGATAGGGCGCCATCCCCGGTATCGGCGTTTCCGTGGTATGCGGCCAGGCGCCGACGGTGGACTGCGATCCCGTGAGCGCCGAGTGCAGTTGCGACTTGCCGGCGTTGGGCGCGCCCAGCAGCGCCACCTGGGCCGCCCCTTCGCGGCGCACGGCGTGGGCGGGGCCGGAACGCGCGCCTCCCTTGCGCGGACGGGACAGCTCGGTGGTGAGCTGCTTGATCCGGGTCTTGATATCCGCCTGGACGTGCTCGGTGCCCTTGTGCTTCGGGATGAGCCGCAGCATCTCCCGCAGGCAGCGCAGGCGGTCCTGGGGTTCCCTGGCCTCGCGAAACGCCTGCTCGGCCTTCTTGTATTCCTGCGTGACGTTGGTGGGCATGGCGGCGAAAAGTTTACCCGTGACGCGACACCGGCGGCGCCGTTCAACGATAATGGCGCCGGTATGGGGAGTAACGGGTTGTTTCACGTTATCGATACCCGGCAGTTCGACCGGCCGATGCTCGACCGTCTGTGCCGCCTGGCGACCCACATCCGGACCCTCGCGAAATCGCGATCCGGCGCGCAAACCCTGCAGCGGCTGGCGCCCAACCGCCGCGCCATGCTCTATTTCACGCAGCCTTCCACCCGGACCTTCCTGTCCTTCAACAGCGCCTGCCACATCCTCGGCATGCAGACCAGCGAAATCCGCAATCCGTCCATCTCCTCGGAGGTGAAGGGCGAGACCTTCGAAGACAGCATCCGCACCTTCAGTTCCTATGCGGACATCATCATCATGCGCACCCCGGAAGGCGGAAAGGCCGCGCGCGCGGCCGAGCTCATGGACTCCATTCCGCGCCCCGTCCCGGTCATCAACGCCGGCAGCGGTCCCGACCAGCATCCCACCCAGGCCCTGCTGGACATCTACACGCTGGAGCGCAGCTTCGAGAAGCGCGGCGGCATCGACGGCAGGACCATCGCCATGATGGGCGACCTGCGCCGCGGCAGGACGGTCCGGTCGCTCAGCTACCTGATGAAGAACTACCGGGACGTTCGCCTGCGGTTCGTCGCGCCGCCGGGTTTCGAGATCAAGCAGGACATCCTCGATCATCTCGACGAGCACGGCGTCGAGTACGCGTGCACCAGCCGGCTGGATGACGTGCTGGGCGACCTGGACGCGTTGTACGTAACGCGGCTGCAGGAGGAATACGACGAGCAGAACGAATCCGAGAACGCCGATTACGCGTCCTACTCGATCGGTCCCGAACAACTGCGGCGCTTTCCCTCCTACGCGATCATCATGCATCCGCTGCCGCGGGGGCCTGAACTCGACCCCGGCATCGACAATGACCCGCGCGTCATGTACTGGCGCCAGGAACGAAACGGCATGTGGATGCGGGTCGCGCTGTTGGCGGCAATTTTCGACCTGGACGGCGACCTGAATGTGAACTGAAAGTGATAAAGAAATTAGCTATTTCATTTATCACATTGATATCAATAGTAGTTCTGATATCCTTGGTGGCCTTCTTCTGGTTGCGCACCAGCAACATTCCGACCCGCGCGGGGACCGTCGACAAGCCTGTCCGTTTGAGCGTGCTGGATGCGCCCGTTACGGTCAGGCGGGACCGCTACGGAGTCCCTTACATCCATGCGCAGTCGCTGGCGGACGCCATCCGGGCGCAGGGATTCGTCACCGCGCAGGACCGGCTGACCCAGATGCTCCTGACCCGCGAAGCGGTCAATGGACGTCTGGCCGAACAGATCGGTCCTCGCGGAGAAAGCAACGACATCCGCGTGCGGGTGCTCGGAATCCGGCAACTGGCCCGTCGGTTTGCGGCCGGGCTCGAGTCGCCCAGCCGGGAAATGCACGAGTGGTATCTCGAGGGCGTCAATGCCTATATCGGCACGCAGGAGCATGAGTTTCCGCTCACGGTGCGCATATCCGGAACGACACCGGCGCCCTACACGCTGGAGGACATCTGCGCGCACTACCTTCTCCAGGCGTACGACCTTACCGAGAACTGGCGTTCCGAATGGCTGGCCCAGCGTCTGGTGGACCGGCTGGGACGCGAGAAGGCCGCACAAATCTCGCTCGTCAGCGTAAACCCGGATGACGGCAGCCGGTGGGCATCGGATTACGCGCTCGCAGCGCGGGAACCGCTGTTGTCGATGCGCGAGCAACCGCAAATCGAGGCCAGCCCGGTCGGCGGCTCCAACAGCTGGGCTACATCGGGGCGGCGGTCGCGGCGGGGAGCGCCGATACTGGCCAACGATCCGCACCTCGACGCCCGCCGGCTTCCCGGCATCTGGTATCCGCTGGGCCTGATTACGCCCGATTGGCGGGCCGTGGGAGTGGCCGCGGCGGGATGGCCCGGACTGGCCGTGGGACGGTCCGATTCCATCGCCTGGGGCGTCACCAATTCGGCTGCCGACACGGCGGACCTGTTCATCGAGCAGGACGATCCCGCACAGGACGGCCACTACCTGGAAGGCGAACTGTCCTTGCCCTACGAGGTGGTCAGCGAGACCGTGCGGGTACGGGACCCGGATTCTCCCGGCGGCTTTCGTGAACGAACTTTCATGGTCCGGCGCAGCCGGCGCGGGCCGGTGGTTTCCGACGCGCTGATCGAGGATGCGCACGGGCGCTCCCTGTCGCTGCGCTGGAGCGTAGCCGAGAACGTCGGCAGCCAGGTGGGCGTCGATCGATTGATGCTGGCGAAGGATGTCGCCGAAGCCGGCGAGGCTATCCGTGACATCGTGGGCGCCCTCAACTACAACGTGGCCGACACCCGCGGGAACATCGCCCACTTCACCTCCGGTCATGTTCCGGTCCGGCTTAGGGGGGACGGCGCTCTACCGCTGCAGGTAACGGACGGGCAGGACAACTGGAGCGGGTTCGTCCCCTTCGAACGGGCCCCGTCGTCGCTGAATCCGCAAAGAGGCTGGGTGGGCAACGCCAATCACCGGACCGTCAGCGCAGACTTCGACGGCATCTGGAGCAGCTACTCGGCCCCTTCCTGGCGCTACCGCCGCATGCTGGAACTGTTCGACAACGACCGGGTGTTCTCCGCCGAAGAACACTGGGCGGCGATCACCGACACCAGGAACACGCTGGCCCGCGACCTGGTGCCGCTGTTTCTGCCGGCCCTGGAAGGCGCTCCCGAAACACAGCCGGCGGCGGATGTCCTCGTTGACTGGGATTACCGCGACGATGCCGGGAAGGCCGCGCCGGCGCTGTTCCAGTTGATGATGCGTGCGCTCGTGAGCCGGATCTTCGCCGACGAACTGGATACCCTGATCCAGAGTTTCCGGAGCTCTCCCTACTTCTGGCAGGAACGCATTCATTCGATGCTGAATTCCAGCGAATCGGACTGGTTCGACAACATCAATACTCCGCAAACCGAGGACCGGGACGACCTGATCCGGGGAGCGGCACTGGACGCCTGGCGGCAACTCGAGGCAAGCCTGGGAGGGAACCCGCGCGACTGGCGCTGGGGCGATACCAGCCGGCTCAGGATTTCCAGTCCCATCCCGACAGGCAACAGGTTCGTAAACCGTTTATTGGGCGGTGGCGATTTTCCGCGTACCGGATCTACGGAGACCTTGTGGGGATCGTACGGCAGTCCGTCGTTCGGCGCCTGGGCGATCGATTCTCTGCGCTTCGTCGCCGATCTCGGCGATCCGGACAAGGTGCTGGCGGTCATTCCCGGCGGCGTCAGCGGACGCCTGTTCGACCCGCACCTGAACGACCAGCTGACGTTGTGGCTGTCCGGAGAAATCAACTACTGGTGGTTCTCCGATGAGGCCATCAGCGCCAATACGCGCAAGGAAATCACGCTGGCGCCATGAAACTGACCCGAGAGGACCCGCAATGCTGAAAAAAATCGGAATCGCACTCGTCGCCCTGCTGCTGGTGATTGTCCTGGCCGCAGCCGCGGGCATCGCCTGGCTCAGGCAGAGCAACCTCCCGGACCGTGACCGGGACATCGGCGATGCAGCGGTCCTTGCGATGTTGGACGACAAGGTGCACGTGAAGAGGGACCGGCGGGGAGTCCCCTATATCTATGCCGAGACGCTGGCCGACGCCTTGCGCGTTCAGGGTTTCGTCACGTCACAGGACCGCCTGTCGCAAATGCTGCTGACCCGCGAGCTGATCAACGGCCGTCTGTCGGAGCAGATCGGGGAGGTCGGCCTGCGCAGCGATACGCTGATCCGGGTCATGGGCTTAAGCCGCATGGGGTCCGTATGGGCGGCGCAACTTGAATCGCCCAGCCGCGAACTGCACGAATGGTTCCTCGAGGGGGTCAACGCCTACATCGCGACGCAGGCCGACGAGTTCCCGCTGGCCGTAAGGCTTTCCGGAGAGCCGCCGGCGCCGTTCACGCTGGAAGATCTGACGACGCAATACCTGTTCCTTGCGTTCAACAGCACTGGAAACTGGCGCACGGAAGTTCTCAGTCAGGCGCTGGTCGATCACCTCGGCGCCACGAAGGCCGCGGAAATCTCGATGCTGACGGTCAACCCGGACGACGAGAGCGAGTGGGCATCGGACTACAGCCTGGCCGAGAACAGCATGCCTACCGGCGCACCGGCGAATTTCCCCGATCTACCCGAGCCGGCGGACGGCTCCAACAGTTGGGCGACGTCGGCCCGGCGGTCGGCGGGCGAAGCGCCGATCGTGGCCAACGACCCGCACATCGACGTGCGCCGCCTGCCGGGCATCTGGCATCCGGTGGGCCTGATCACTCCCGAATGGCGGGCGGTGGGCGCAGCTGGCGCGGGCCTGCCGGGACTGGGGGCAGGGCGCTCCAGCCACGTTGCCTGGGGCATAACCAACGCCTATTCCGACGTCGCCGACCTGTTCATCGAGCGGGATGATCCGAACCGACCGGGACACTACCTGGAAGGGGAACAGTCCGTTCCGTACCGGATCGTGGAGGAAGTCATTCGCATACGCGACCGCAGTGCGCCGGGCGGCTACCGCGAGCATCCCTTGATAGTTCGCCATACGCGGCGCGGCCCGGTCATTTCCGATCACGGCCTGACCGGAAGCGACGGCCGCGTGTATTCGCTGCGCTGGAGCATGGCCGAGAATATCGGCACGCAGGTGGGAATCGAACGCGTGATGCTCGCGCGCGATACGTTCGAGGCCGGGGAAATTATCGGCCTGATCAACGCTCCGTACAACTACACGGTAGGGGATACGCAGGACAACATCGCGCACTACACCGCCGGTCACGTGCCGGTGCGGCGCCGGGGCGACGGTGCGCTACCGCTTGCCGTTGTGGACGCCGGAGACGACTGGCCGGCGTTCGTGCCCTTCGCCCGGGCGCCCACGTCCATCAACCCGCCGCGGGGATGGGTCGGCAACGCCAACCATCGCACCGTAAGCGGTGATTTTGACGGGCACTGGACCAGCTACGTGGCCTCCTCCTGGCGCTACCGGCGGATGCAGGAACTGTTCGACGGCGACGGCGCGCTGTCGGATACCGACCACTGGTCGGCGATCAACGACACGCTCAATCCCATGGCCCGGGGCCTCGTTCCCGTCATGGTCGAGGCACTGGAAGGGCAACCCGAAACGCGGGCCGCCGCCGAGATGCTGGCCGGCTGGAATTTCCACGACGAGCCGGAACTGGCGGCGCCGGCCCTTTTCCAGGCAATGATGGCCAGCCTGGTCCGGCGGATTTTCGAGGACGAACTGGGCGAGACGCTGGCCCGGCAATACGCACGCGACATCTACTACTGGCAGGAGCGCGTGTACCGGATGCTCCTGGCGGGCGAGTGGGAGTGGTTCGACGACAAGCGCACCGAGGTCGTGGAGAGCCGCGACGATCTGCTTCGCGCCGCAGCGGGCGACGCCTGGTCCGAATTGCAATCGCGACTGGGCGCCGACCCGGCCGCCTGGCGCTGGGGGGACCTGAGCCGGTTCCGGTTCAGCAACCCCTGGGTGCCCGGCGAACTGGCGGACCGGCTGCTGGGCGGTGGAGACTATCCCGGCCGCGGTTCCGGAGAAACGCTGGGCCGGGCGCGGTTTCCGGGATTCGGAGACTATGATCCACGGATCATCGATTCGCTCAGGTTCGTCGCCAACCTCGGCGATCCGGACAAGGTCCTGGCGGTCATACCCGGCGGCGTCAGTTCGCGCCTGTTCGATCCGCACCTGAACGACCAGCTTCCCGCATGGCTGTCCGGCGACATCGGCTACTGGTGGTTCTCGGACGCCGCCATCGCCGCCGACACGCAGCAGGAAATGACGTTCAGGCCGTGAAGCGTCCTGCGTCACTCGCCGCGCTTATCGCCTGGCTGCTGGCTGCGGCGCCGCTCGCAATCGCTCAGGACGCCGCAGGCGGACTGTCCTGCGACACCGGCCTTTACGAATTCAGCGCGGACCATGAAGGCGCGCGCGCCACCGCCTGCCGGGTCTTCAATCCGCGCGGCGTGATCCTGACCATCGAGCCTGAGGATCCGCCGCCGATCAATCCCAGCCCCTGGTTCGGGTTCCACGTGCGCGCAAAGAACGCGAACGAGCAGGGGACCATCGTGGTCACGCTGCGCTACTCCACCAGCCGGCACCGCTACACGCCCAGGACCAGCGTTGACGGCCGGGAATGGACCCCGCTGCCGGAGCGCCAGTGGCTGGCCCACGAGGACGGCCGCGCGACCATGGAACTCCAACCCGGCGCGGAGGGCTTGTTCGTTTCGGCGCAGGAGAACCTCGGACTGGACTTCTACGCGGAATGGCGCGACAACATGGCAGAGCGCTTCGACGGACTTGAGTGGCGCAGCATCGGCGAATCCCGGGGAGGCCGACCGATTTTCGCGGCCGAGACCGCTCCCGGCGCGCCCAGCTACCTGCTCTTCATCGGCCGTCAGCACCCGCCGGAGATCCCGGGCGCCCTGATGTTCATTGCCTTTGCCGAACGACTGCTCGAGGACCGCTCAGGCGCCTGCGACGATCCGTCCTCGGCCAGGTGCGCGTTCTATTCCGGGCACAGCCTTGTATTCATTCCCAACCTCAATCCCGATGGCGTCGCGCTGGGCCACTGGCGGCACAACCTGGATGGGACCGACCTGAACCGCGACTGGGGGACTTTCGAGCAGCCGGAAACGCGGGCTGTCCGGGATCTGCTCGACTCGCTGGAAGAGAGGGGAAGCGCTATCGCAGTCATGCTGGACTTCCACTCGACCTGGAGAAACGTGTTCTATGTCCCCACCCTGAAGGACGCGACCCGCCCGCCGGCGTTCGACACACGCTGGCTCCGCCTTGCCCGAGCAAGCGGATCCGCCTACGCGTTTGAACGGGCGCCGCGATCCTCGGAGGACACGGCGATTGCCAAGAACTACTTCTATCGCCGTTTCGGCGTGCCGGCAATCACGGTCGAGACGGGCGACGACACACCCCGGGACGAGATCGCTTCCACGGCCAGTGTCCTGGCCGATGGACTGGTCGAGGTCATGGGCGGCGGGAACGGCCCGCCGGGTCGGCGCCGCGGCGCGCTGTGCCCCGATTTCTTCTGCTATCTGGCCGAGGCGAACAAGGCATCGCTTGTCATGCTCCTGGAAGAGAGCCTGGTGGACCGCGGACAGGCAGAGAAAATCGCCGATGCGATGCTGCAATTGCATAGCGAGCAGGAGGCCCAAGGCGCAAGGCGACCAGCGAACTACCTTCCCTATGAGGAGCGCCTGATCGAACTGGCCGATAAGGAAGTGGCCAATCTTCATCTTGGGCGCTCGCGTCAGGACCTCCACGGCGTGGTGCGGCGAATGTTGATACGCGACCAGTGGCTGGCATTGGCGAACGGTGCGTTGCAAGCGCGCGCCGCACTGCTGCGCCTGGCGGAACAGGAGGCGACAACGCCGATTCCCGCCTACACGCATGGCGTTCAGGCGCAGCCCACCACGCTGGGGCGCTACCTGCTTGCATTCTCGGCCAGCCTGGAACGCGACCTGCAGCGATACCGCGAGGGTTACGTCCGCATGAACCGGAGCCCTCTGGGCGCTGCCGCGCTGGGGACTTCGGGTTTTGCCCTCGATCGCGAACGGCTTGCGGATCTGCTGGGCTTCGCCGCTTCGGTCGGGAACAGCTACGACGCCAACCTGGTTTCGTCCGGCGACCTGCGGCGGGAACTCGCCGGTATTCTGGCCCTGTCCGCCGTTCCCATCGGCCAGCTGGTCGAGAACCTGCACACCCAATACCACAATCCCGAGCCGTGGATCCTTCTGGACGAATCCTCCGTCGCCATCAGTACGATCATGCCGCAGAAGCGCAACCCGCGGCCGCTGGACCGGGTGCGCAGCCAGGCCAGCCGGGTACTGGGCGGCGCGCAGACGGAAATTCTTCTCGCGCACAACACCAATACCGGGATGCACGACTATAGGGACATCGCGCCGATCATGGAACTGACGGACAAGGCAAGGCTGATGTACCAGCGCTACGAGCGGCTCATCGGCCTGCTTCTCATCGACCGTGAACGGGCGCTGGAGGAGTTGCGGCGTGGCTTCTCGACCATGACGGAGGTCGCCGACATGCTGGTCCGGGAAACCGGACTGCCTTTCCGTACCGCGCACCGCTTTGCTTCGGCCCTTGCCGACTACGGACGCGAGAACCGGCTGCCTCCCGAATCACTGAGCGACGAAGAGCTCAAGACGATCTATCGGGAGGCAATGGGCGGGCGCCTCCCCGTGTCCGTGGAGAAACTGCGAGGGGCGATGGATCCGGTCGCGATGCTAGCTGGACGCAAGGGTCAGGGCGGGCCGCAGGACGAAGAAGTCCGGCGGATGCTGAAAGCTCACCGGGAATCGCTCGAGCAGGACCGGGCCTGGCTGGGCCGCGCCAACGAGGACCTGCTGGCCGCGTCGCTGGAACTGCATCGGGCGTTCGCCGCGCTGGCGCCCACGAACGAGTAATTTGGCCGCCAATCGGCAAACGGCTAGAATTCGCAGGCTTTTGTGGGGAGTAGGTCTCATGCGGAAACGCAAGAATTTCGCCGTTGCGGCGGCATTTTCAGTGTTCTTCGCCGGCAGCGCCGCCGTGCTGGCTCAGGACGCCGGGGAAGGTCCGGCGGAAGAACAGGAAATTGAAGAAATCGTCGTAACGGGCAGCCACATCAAGGGCGCCAACATCACCGGCGCATTGCCCGTGTCCGTGATCAGCTCCGAAGAGATCGAGGCCATGGGCGTCGATTCGGGCGACGAGTTGCTGCAGTTCATACCCGAGCAGGGACAGAATTTCTTCAGCGAAGCCGAGAACATCAGCGGCGGCGTGAACTCCGCCCGGGGAGACATCGGCGCCTTCAACCTGCGCAGCCTGGGCACGGGCAACACGCTGGTGCTGCTCAACGGGCGGCGGATGGTCAACGCCGCGAGCTACCAGACCGAGGAGGTCGGCGGCAGCTTCGTGCCGGTCAACACGGTCAACTCCAACACCCTGCCGGTATACGGCGTGGACCGCGTCGAGATCCTCAAGGACGGCGCCTCGGCCCTGTACGGCGCCGATGCCGTGGCCGGCGTCGTCAATCACGTGCTCAGGACCGACCGGGAAGGCATACGGGTCTATGCCCGTTACGGCTGGTACGACGAGCTGAGCCGCAAGACCAACCGCATTTCTCTTGAGTGGGGCGATTTCTTCAACCAGGGCCGCACGCACATCGGGATCACGGCGGATTACTACCTGCGCGACCGCGTCAGCGCCCACGAGGACGAGCGCTGGGCGGACGGCGATTTCCGCCGCCGGGTTCCGGAAGACTCCCCATGGGCCGGCGATACCCGGTTTCGCAATACCAGCGCCAACTCCCTGTATGGCCAGTACGACGTGCGCGTCAGTGCAAGCAGCGTCGGTTTGCGCAACACGTTGACCGACAGCGCCGGCGAATTCGAGACGTTTCCGGCCGGCCACGAGGACTGCGACTGGGACCTGGGCTACGGCACCTGCGGGGCCATCGACGGCAACGGTACTTACCGGTACAACCTAAACGCCACCCGCGACCTTTCTTCCGACCTCAAACGCGGCAACGTATTCGTGTTCATCAATCACGATTTCGGCAACGGCCTGGAGAGTTTCTCGGAACTGCATTACTACGCCTCCGACACCCACATGTACCGCCATGCCTCGGCGCCGTTCAGCTCGGTCAAGCTGAGGGTGGGGCCGCAGAACTATTACAACCCCTTCGGTCCCTGCGGCTCACCCAACCGCCTTCCGGAATCCTTGATACCGCGCGTTCCCTGCGAAGGACTGGAACTCGAGATCGACAACTACCGGTTCGCGCAGGTGCCGCGGATCGTCGAGAACGATGGCAGCGTCGTGCGCCTGCTCCAGGGCCTGCGCGGCCAGGCCGGCCGTTGGGACTGGGAAGGCGCGGTGCTCTGGTCGCGCGCGGAGCGTGAGGACCTGACCCGCAACCGTGTTTCCAACTTGCTGATCGCGGAGGCCCTGTTCGACCCGACTCCCAACGCGTACAACCCCTTCAGCGGCGGTGTCGACAGCAACATCGAGCGCGCGCTGGTGGATGTCCACAGAAACAACGAAATGACGCTGTTCCTGTCGGATCTTAGGGTCTCCACCGGCGAACTGTTCCGGCTTCCCTGGGGCCCGGCGGGCGGCCTGGCCGGCGTGGAATTCCGCCGTGAGACCTTTGAAGACGATCGCGACCCGAGGCTGGACGGCACCATCGTGTTCACCGACTACCAGGGCGACACCTATCCCTACGTCTCCGACGTGGTCAATTCCAGCCCGACCCCGGACGGCTCCGGAGACCGGAACGTGACTTCACTGTTTACGGAATTGCAGCTGCCGCTGATGAGCAACATCGATGTGCAGCTTGCGGCGCGTTACGAGAATTTTTCCGACGTCGGAAGCACGGTGGTGGGCAAGGTTGCCGCAGGCTGGCAGATTTCGCCGACGCTTCTTCTGCGCGCGTCCTGGTCGGAAGCGTTCCGGGCGCCCAACCTGGTCACGATCAACGAGGAGATCGTTGCGCGGCAGAACACCCGCAACGACTATGCCTGCATCTATGCGGCCGAGAACGGCGGCGACCCGGAGCAGGATACGCTGGATTGCCGCAACAGCACCCAGCGGATCGCGCAGGGGAGCGGGCTGCTGGAACCTGAGCGCTCCGATAACTATTCGATCGGCATCGCCATCCAGCCCATGGACACGCTGACGCTCACGGTGGACATGTGGTCCATCAAAAAGGAAGACACCATCGGCCTGCTGGGCGAAGAGAACCACACCGTGCTGGACTTGCTTACGCGCCTGAGAAGCGGTCCCGGCAACTGCGGTGGCGAATTCAACCCAGCGGTTGTGCGCGAAACGGAAGTCGCCGAGGATGAGGCGGCGATATATCAGGCTGCGGGCATTTGCCCGGCGGGACTAATCCGCTACATCGACGACAAGTACGTGAACCTGGATACGCGCACGCTGCGGGGCTGGGACGTGAGCCTTCGCTACGCGCTTGAAACGCGGGTGGGCGATTTCAACCTGACCTACCTGGCGTCTTTCCTGACCAAGTTCGACCAGGTGCCGGGCGGCCAGGCCGCCGAACTCGTTGCCGCCAAGGACGAGGGCCTGATTCCGGCGAGCATTCCGGTCGCCGGTTTCGCCGATCTGCTGCAGAAGGACGGCAACCAGAAGGCCCGCCATACGCTGTTTCTCAGCTGGCGGCGGGACCCGCTGCGCATAGCGCTTTCAGGCCGCAATATCGGGACTTTCTACCAGAACTCGCTGACCCTGAACGACGGGCAGTTGTACTGGATTCCGGCGGTTACGACCTGGAACGCCACATTCGACTACAACTGGGAACTGGCGGATCGGGACTGGCGGCTGCGGCTGGGCGTGAATAACGTGTTCGACAAGCGGGCGCCCCTGGCGGACCGTTTCTTCGGTTACTTTGCCGATGCGCACCGCGACTTCGGGCGCAACTATTACCTGCAACTACGGGTATCGCAGGACGACTGACCTCCGGGAACGAGGGCGTCCCGCGCTCGTCGCGCAACCGAAGCCTCCGCGGTTCGGCTCTGGCGGCTACGTGCCGCGGGCACTGATAGCGTCCGCCACCAGGTCCACGAAGTCCGCTTCGGTGCGGACGCCCTGCGCGTCCCGGGCGGGTACCGTGTAGCCGTGCTCCCTGGCCACGGCGGCATACAGGGGCCGGCGGTGGGCGATCAAGCGGGGAAAGGCCCATAGCGTGAAATCGTCGGGCGCGGCTTTCTCGATATCGTCGAGATTCCGCTCCCTCAGGAACTCGGGCAGCGAACGCCGAAGAAACCCGGGCGAGTAATACATGGGCTTGGGCTCCTCACGGGCGCGCTCCACCAGCTTTTCCTCGTCCTGCGCCGAGGCCTCGAGGTACAGAATCACGGTATTGTCGATCAGTGTCTTCAGCGCGCCCTGGTCGTCCAGTTCGCATATGCTGCCGCCGGCGTCATTCACGAAGTGCATGTATCCGTAGATGCGCTCGGCCTTGTCGATGAATGACGCCACGTCGCGCATCGCCCTGACTTCCGCGTCGAGATGCAGTTCCTGGCGGCGCCGGAACTCCTTCAGCGGCAGCCCGCCGCGATCGGGGTTGCCCAGCTTGCCCAAAAAGGTGGAAACAGGCCGCAGGTTGTGCACGGTGATGTTGCTTTCGATGTAGATGGAATCGCTGCGAAGCAAATCACGGAGAAACGGCACTTCCATCGCGCGCAGCTTGATGTTGTCGAGTATCGGCTCGCGCAGATACTGGGTGCCGATGCGGTAGTCGCCGGAATAGATGAACCAGCGGGTCGCGGGCAGGCGATTGGCGAGCACCGTCTTGCCCACGCCGGACATGCCCATCAGCGTGACGGACTTGCGGGGCGCGCTTCGGAAATCATCAGCCGACATTCGCATGGCGCGATTGTATGCCCTCTCACTCGATTAGAATGTTGCCTCTTTTTTTGCTTCCGGGAGGACCAGCATGAGTATCGAGAAAGGCCAGGCAATGCCCGAGGGTGGGTTCGGCGTAATGAACGAAGGCGGACCGGGTCGGATCACCACCGGCGAGTTGTTTTCAGGCAAGAAGGTACTCTTGTTCTCGGTGCCGGGCGCGTTCACGCCCACCTGCTCGAATGAGCACCTGCCGGGATATGTGAACAATGCCGACGCCTTGCAGGCCAAGGGCGTGGACCAGATCGCGTGCATGGCCGTCAACGACGTATTCGTGATGGACGCCTGGGGCCGTTCCGCCGGCGCCGGCGACTCGGTGCTGATGCTGGCCGACGGCAACGGCGATTACACCCGGGCGCTGGGCCTGGAGCTGGATGCTTCCGGGTTCGGCATGGGCATGCGCGGACAGCGTTTCTCCATCGTGGTCGACGACGGGGTCGTCACGGAACTCAACCTGGAGAACGGCGGGGGCCTGAGCTGCTCTTCGGCCGAGACCGCACTCGAACAGCTTTGATTCAGGACATCCCGGATACCCAGCGGCAGATACTGCTCCGCCGCTACCCCGAGGGCGTACCGGAGACGTCCGATTTCGAGCTTGCCCAGGGGCCGGTGCCGCGGCCCGGGGAAGGCGAATTCCTTTCCCGCACCCTGTACCTCTCGCTGGACCCCTATCTGCGAGGAGTGATCTCCGGCCGTCACCTTTACGCCGAGAGGGTGCAACCCGGCGACGTGATGCCCGGGCGAACGGTCGCGCAGGTGGTCGAATCCCGCCACCCGGACTTCGCTCCCGGCGACATCGCGGTCTGCTCCAACGGCTGGCAGGAATACGGGCTCAGCACCGGCGCTATCGACCTCAGGAAACTGGACCCGGACGCGGCTCCCGTCAGCACGGGAATAGGCATACTGGGCATGCCGGGGCTGACCGCCTGGGCCGGACTCCTGCACCTGGGCGAGCCCATGCCGGGCGAAACGGTGCTGGTGTCGGCGGCATGCGGACCGGTAGGCTGCATGGTGGGCCAGTTGGCGCGCATTGCCGGCTGCCGGGCGGTCGGGATCGCCGGCGGCCCCGAAAAATGCGCCATCGTGAAGGACGAGTTCGGATTCGCGGAATGCGTCGATTACAAGACCGGCGAGCTGGGCGAGAAGCTGAAGGCCGCCTGCCCGGACGGGATCGACGTGTACTTCGACAACGTCGGCGGCGATGTGCTGACCGCGGCCATGGCCAATCTTGCCCAGGGCGCGAGGGTCGTGCTGTGCGGAATGATGAGCGGCTACAACAACACCGGGCCGCCACCCCCGGGACCCAGCCTGATTCCACTGGTCATGGCCCGCGCGACGGTCCGGGGACTGGTCGTCTATGACCATGAAGACAAGCAGCAGGACTTCCTGCGCGCCTGCACCCGCTGGCTGCAGGAGGGACGGATCCGTTACCGCGAGGACATCGCCGAAGGCATCGAAAAGGCGCCGGAGGCGTTCTGCCGGCTGATGCGCGGCAAGAACGTCGGCAAGGCGCTGGTGCAGTTCGCCTAGGGCCGCGCTTGCCGTGACCCGCAAGCCAGGCCTCAGGGAGGAACTGCTCAGGTTCTGGTTCGAGGAGTCCGGCCCCGAGCGGTGGTTCGCGAAAAGCGACGAGTTCGACGAGACGATACGCGAGCGTTTTTTCGCGGACTACGAGGCCGCGGCGCGCGGCGACCACGATGACTGGCGGAACAGCGGGGCCGGCTGCGTGGCCCTTTGCCTGCTCCTGGATCAGTTCCCCCGCAACCTGTTTCGCGACAATGCGCGGGCGTTCGCAACCGACGCGATGGCGCTGGCCATAGCGCGGCGCGCGGTCGACACGGGTCTTGACATGGAGCAGGGCATGAGCCGGGACATGCGAAAGTTCCTCTACCTGCCCTTCGAGCACAGCGAGGATCTCGACGATCAGCGGCTATGCATGGAGCTGATGGCCGAACGCCTGGATCCCGTCGGAGAGGACCTGGACTGGGCCCGCAAGCACTTCGTCATCATCGAACGCTTCGGACGTTTCCCCCACCGCAACCATGCGTTGGGACGCGAATCCACCCCAGAAGAACTGGCATTCCTGAAGGAACCCGACTCCAGCTTCTAGTGCCGACGCGATTCTCGCAACTGGTCTGTAAAGTCCAGGGTCAGCAATAATCGACGCGCGCCAGCGTTTAATTGTGGAGAGCGATGGACCAAGCCAGCCTCTTCATTACCTGCCCAACCCTCTCCCTTTAGCAGGGCAACATCCCCTTGCCGAATTTGCTGAATATCATCGGCATCGGAGAACAAGCCGGATTGCTCATCCGGCTTCCCGCCATTGCCGGATCCCAGCTTGCTGCGGTCAACCCGGTCATGAGCCAGCCATTGAGTGGCTCCTCCCTGGTAGGTCGTAACCAATCGGCAAGGCACCCAATCTACATGAAATCGGGGGCACATGGCATGATCGAGTGCAGTCAGCCTAAGGCCGACGTATTTGAGATCAAACAAGAAACAGAACATGTCGGCCAGCTCGGCGACGTCTGTGGCCAAGGCAGCCGGCTCTGCTGTGGCGCCGAGTGACTCGACGAGGATTTCGTAAGCATTCTTTGTACTCACCGAGCGCGAAATTTGTAGATGTGGTCTTTCAAGCAAGAGATGTTCGGCGGCATTTGATACCGCCTCGGGCAGTCTCCGTTGCCAGACGGAGATATTGACCTCCTCCCGATAAATGTCGGCAAGCACGTCGAGTTGCTCCCCGACAACGGATTGACGGCGTTTGGTCTTGGAGGAAGCTGTGTTGAATGCAGGGACCAATGCAGTCATTCCTCTCTCCATGCCGGAAAGGGATCCTTCAACGTCAACCAGTACTCTTTTCCCCGAAGGAGCTCCTCTTCCGTCAGCAGGCATCGTTCAAGAGTGTCCGTCATTGCCTTCTGATCCAGTTCCTGTCCGATGAAGACGAGTTCCTGGCGCATGTCACCGAAAGGCTCTTCCCAGGATTTGAAAATATTTTCGAGACTTTCTTCATCCTTGGGCCAACTGTCTCGAGGCACTGCATGCCAGAACATGCCTGCAAAGCCATATCGGGCAATTCCACCTGCCTGGCTCCACTGCCACGCGAACTCCGGACGCGTGGCAAGCCAGAAATAGCCCTTTGATCGAATCAGTTTGCCGAACTTCTCCGTGTTGTGGAAAAACTCGAAGACTCGCTCAGGATGAAACGGCCGGCGTGCAACATAGCTGAAACTACCGATGCCGTATTCTTCTGTTTCAGGAACGTGTTCGCCACGCATTTCCTTGAGCCAGCCTGGGGCCCGCTGCGCGCGCTCAAAGTCAAACAGGCTTGTGTTCAGCACCTCATCAGTGGACACCTGACCCTGCGAGACAGGGATAATGCGTGCCTTTGTATTCAAAGACCTGAGGATTGCGGTCAATCTCTCGATCTCGGCTTTTTCAACCAGATCCGTCTTGCTGATCAGCAGCACGTCGGCAAACTCGACCTGATCGATAAGCAAGTCGGCGACGCTGCGTTCATCTTCCTCGCCCAGGGACTGTCCAGTTTCCTGGAGGTCCTTTGCTTCGTCGTAGTCTCTGAGAAAGTTGACTGCATCTACCACTGTCACCATGGTGTCCAGGGTTGCCACATCGGATAGCGAAACTCCATCTTCGTCGGCGAAAGTGAAGGTTTCGGCGACCGGCAAGGGTTCGGAGATCCCTGTCGATTCAATAACCAGGTAGTCAAATCGGCCCTCCCTGGCAAGGTTGTTCACTTCGAGCAGCAGATCTTCCCGCAAAGTGCAGCAGATACAACCATTGCTCATCTCCACGAGCTTCTCTTCCTGATGTGACAGCGACACCTCTTGCTGAACCAGTGAAGCGTCAATGTTTATCTCGCTCATGTCATTCACGATAACCGCGACTTTTTTGCCTTCGCGGTTATTGAGAATATGGCTCAGCACCGTCGTCTTTCCTGCGCCCAGGAAACCCGATAGCACGGTCACCGGCAAGTTTGTTTGTTGATTCATCTATAGCCCTGAAGGTCGCAACGGCACATTGCGGCTTTTACCAGGAGCGCAATCCTTGGTAATGCCCGAGCGCATAAGATGTTACATTATATCAATACTGTCGAAACAATATCTAGTTGGATCTATATAAACTATTGTTTTGAGTGAATAAATATTACGCTGGGAATGGGCAGGATTCTTCCTTTTCCACCAGGTCGAAGGTGAACAGCATCTTGGCCATGCCGGTCAGGACCGCCATGACCATGCCCAGCTCCATGATTTCCGCCGGGCTGAAATGCCGCTTCAGGCGCTCATGCAGGGCCTCGTCGAGCGAGCCGGCGGGATTCGTGAGCACCATCTGGTCGGCCAGGGCGAGAGCGGCCCGCTCGCGCTCGGAGAACGGGCCGCTTTCGTATTCGTCCAGCCGGTCGATCTGCTCCTGCTTCACCCCCGCCGCCAGCGCATCCGGACGGTTGCCCTGGTTGCAGAACCGGCAGCCGTGGGTGGTCGAGAGGCGCAGGCGGGCCAGTTCCTTGATGACCCGCTCCACGCGACCGCCGTTGAACAGGCGCTGGTAGAACTCGCCGTACCAGTCGTACAGCTCCGGCGCGTGCGCCATGATCTCGAACCAGGTGGCGTCGCCACGGAGCGCCATCGAGCGCTCCCATCCCTGCCGGATCCGTTCCGGCATGGCCTCCGGGGTAACGCGCGGAAGCTGCGGCTGCGGCATTCGCTACCCGAACAGGGGAGCCACGAGAGCGTGGGCGCCATGGATCAGGTTACCCATGGTCGCGGCCGCTTCCGGCGCGCCGGGTTTGAAGATGCCGAGGAAGGCTTCAACTATCAGGCCGGCCCAGATCGCAAACACCCAGGGTCGCACGCGATGGATGCTGCGGCGCAAGGCGATGTCCTGCTCCTCGGTAATCGAGCCCTGACTCAGCGCCCGGATGCCGGCGATAAACCCGGGAAGGAAGATGCGGATCATGACGCCGCACAGGACCATGAACGCAAAGACGATCAGCTTCGGTGCAAGCCAGGGCGCGTTGTCCAGCCGCCCGGTGGAAACCGACCACCAAACGGAAACCACGATCGCGGCGATCAGGAACCAGCGGAACCACAGGTCCAGCTTGGTGAGCATCGGCATGAAACTGGCGTTGTGCTTGAAGTGCATGACCAGCAGCACCGTGAACCAGACCGGGCCCAGCACGACGATCATCGCGTATTGCCACGGGGGATGAGACACCCCTACGTATTCCGAAAGAATGCCTCCCACGGTGAGCATCATGCTCAGGCACAGGCGCGGCAGCAGGTCGATCCACATCATGATGCGCGACGCCATGAACCGTTGGTCCGGGCTGTACGAGCGATTGAGGATCATGCGCGTGGAATAAAACACGCCGATGTCGCCGCCCAGCCAGTAGGCAAACAGCACCAGGTGAAGAATCAGCCAGATAGTGTGACCGAGATCGCCTTCAGCTCCAGTCATGAACATTCCCCTCCAATAAACCGGCGCATAGTCTAACCCCCGTTCCACACAGAGTCCTGTCGGCGCGCTTGCGTCGGCATATCGGCCTTCCGGGAGTGTGTGAGCCAGGGATGGCGGAACCAAGCTCCATGGAAGGATTCATGCGTCTCCAGGAAGGCCGATATGCCGACGCAAGCGCGGAACGATAACTGTTCAGCAAGTTGGAGGGCGGGTTAGAATTCGCCGTTCCGTAACGGCAGCAGAGTTTCCGCGGAAGAATGCGCAAGATACTGGTCACGCTCAAACGCGTGGTGGACTACAACGTCCGCGTGCGGGTGAAGCCCGACGGCAGCGGCATGGCCGTCGAAGGCCTGAAGATGAGCGTCAACCCGTTCGACGAGATCGCGCTGGAAGAAGCCCTGCGCATGCGCGAGCGCGGCGAGGCCGGTGAAATCCTGGCCGTGACGATCGGCGGCGACGAGTGCCAGCAACAGCTGCGCACGGGGCTGGCGATGGGCGCGGACAGGGCCCTGCTGGTCAAATGCGAAGGCGAGGTGGAGCCGCTGGCGGCCGCCGGCATCCTGCTGGAAGTGATCCGGCGCGAGGAACCGGACATCGTCATCATGGGCAAGCAGGCCATCGACGACGACTGCAACCAGACCGGCCAGATGCTGGCGACGCTGTGGGGGCGGCCGCAAGCCACCTTCGCATCCGAGGTAAAACTGAACGGCGACACGGCCCGGGTGACCCGCGAAGTGGACGCCGGGCTGGAGGTCCTGGAGGTTCAACTGCCGGCGGTGATCACCACCGACCTGCGCCTGAACGAGCCCCGTTACATCAAGCTGCCGGACATCATGAAGGCCCGGCGCAAGCCGCTGGAAACGCTGGCGGCCGACGACCTGGAACTTGCCGCGCCGCCGGCGCTGAAGGCGCTGGCGTACGAACCGCCTACGCAGCGGGAAAAGGGCGTAGTCGTGGAAGATGTACCGGCCCTGGTGGGCATGCTGCGCGAACGCGGCTTTTTGAATTGAGGTAGCGGTGTGAGCTCAGTACTGATAGTTGCCGAGCACGACGGACAGACGCTGCACGCAGGCGTCGCCAGGGCCGCAAGTTGCGGCCTGGCGATCGGCGCGGACCGCCTGGACGTGGCGGTCCTCGGCCTGGACTGCGAAGGGGTGGCGCAGCAGGCCGCACGGATTGAAGGCGTTTCGCGCGTGCTGAGCCTGGACCGGAGCGAGAACGCCAATCCGGTGGCCGCAATTCAGGCGCCGCAAGTTGCAGCGCTGGCCAGCCAAGGCTACAGCCATGTGCTCGGGCCCTCCACGACCTTCGGCAAGGACCTGATGCCGCGCGTGGCGGCCCTGCTGGGCGTGCCGCAGGTCAGCGACATCATGAGCGTGGAGGGCGAGCGCCGGTTCAAGCGCCCGATCTACGCGGGCAACGCCGTGCTTACCGTGGAGGCGCCCGCCGGACATATCGTGGTCGGGACCGCGCGGCTGGCTTCATGGCCGGCCGCCGGGGAAGGCGGCGAGGCCGCCGTCGAGGGGGCGCAAACCGACGCGGAGCTGCCGGACCATACGAGCTGGCTGGAACTGAAGTCGGCCGAATCCGAACGCCCGGACCTGCAAAGCGCCAGCGTGGTCGTGTCCGGCGGACGGGCGCTGGGCAGCTCCGAGAACTTTTCGTTACTCTACGATCTTGCCGACCACCTGGGGGCCGCGGTCGGCGCCTCGCGCGCCGCGGTGGACGCGGGCTACGTCTCCAATGACATGCAGGTGGGACAGACGGGCAAGATCATCGCCCCGGATCTGTATTTCGCGATCGGCATTTCCGGCGCTATACAGCATTTGACCGGGATCAAGGACGCCGGCGTGATTGTGGCGATCAACAAGGACCCGGAGGCCCCGATCTTCGAGATCGCCGACATCGGCCTGGTGGGCGACCTGTTCGCGATCGTTCCGGAGATCCAGGCCGCGGTGGAGGGCTCCTGAGTGGCCGCTCTATTGCTGACCCCGGAAGAACTGCATTCCGCCATAGAGGCCGGCGAGGCCCGGGCGGTGGACTGCCGCTTCGACCTGATGAATCCCGCCGGAGGCCGCGCGCTTTGGGCCGGGAGCCACATCCCCGGGGCGCCGTATGCGGACCTCGACCACGATCTCGCCGGACATGCGTCGGGGGAGGGTGGGCGCCATCCGCTGCCCGAACCCGCGGAATTTGCGACCACGCTGGGGCGCTGGGGCATCAAACCCGATACATTGGTAGTGGCATACGACAACATGGGCTGTGCGATTGCCGGACGACTCTGGTGGATGATGAACTGGATGGGACATGAGCGCGCCGGGCTGCTGGATGGCGGAATCCAGGCCTGGGAGGAAGCGGGCCTGACGCTGGAGCGCACCGAACCGATCATCGAGCCCGCGGATTACCCGGTCGGGGGCCACTGCCGGCCGGTCGTGGGGCTCGCCGAAGTGGAGCGCGCGGCGCTTGCCGGCGGCATGCGCATGCTGGACGCCCGCGACGGCGCCCGCTACCAGGGCCTGTCGGAACCGCTGGATTCGCAGGCCGGCCACGTGCCCGGTGCGGTCAACGCCTTCTTCCGCGAGAACCTGGACGCCAGCGGGCGCTTCCGTTCCCCGGACGAACTACGTGAGCATTACCTGGACCTCCTGCAGGGCGCCGATCCATCCGGCGCCTGCGTGATGTGCGGCTCCGGAGTGACGGCCTGCCATGATCTGTTCGCGATGGAGCTGGCCGGTCTTGGCGGCGCCGCGCTGTATCCCGGCTCCTGGAGCGAATGGTCGCAGTCCGATGCCCGTCCGATAGCGCGCGGCCCGGAACCCGGAGGACCCTCCTCATGATGCTCCGCCCTGCAGATTCCCGATTAACACTTCCGGCCCTGGCCGCGCTTGCGGCGGCCCTCGTGCTGACCTCGTGCGCCACCACGAGCGATGAAGAATCCGCCGCCTCGCGGCCCGGACGGATCGCCCGTTTCCCGCACAACATGGCGAATGCCGATTGCTTCTTCCAGAACCGCATCGACAACTTCGAGGTGCTGAACGAGACAAACCTGCTGGTCTTCGACGGCCGCAGGCGCGTCTACCACGTGGAAATCTCGCCGCCGTCCATGGACCTCCGCCACGCCTACGGCATTCAGTTCCGTTCATCGACCGGCCGTGTCTGCGGCAATCCGGGCGAGCGCCTGCAGATCAGCGGCGGCACCTTCGGCGCGTTTCCGCTTTCGGTCACCGGCGTCTACCGGCTGGACGCCGTCACGCAGACGGCCGTGCGGGCGCATTTCGGCCAGGCCGTCGCCCAGCCTCCGCTGCCGGAAGATGAAGACGCCGGCGCCATCGAAGAACTGGTAACGGAAATTGAAGAAGAGGAGAACTGAGTATGGATAGCGTCATCGTGCTGTTTAACCTGAGGGAGGACGCCGATCAGGCCGAGTACGAAGCCTGGGCGCTTGAGCGCGACCTGGTGGAAGTCCAACGGCTGCCGTCGGTGGACCACTTCCGTATCCTGCGCTGCGTCGGCCTGCTGGGAGGGACGGGCGCACCCCCCTATCAGTACGCGGAGGTCATCTATCTGAACAGCATGGAGAAGTTTGGAGAGGACCTTCAGTCGGACACGGTCGGCAAGTTGGCCGCCGAATTCCGTCAGTTCACGGACAATCCGCTCTTCATCCACTGCCAGGATGTCTAAGCCGGCAGGTGACTGAGGCGACCCCCGAAAAGAACCGCACCGTGCGGCACAGCGGTGGACGGTACTACGAGGAGTTCCGCAAGGGGGACGTGTACGAGCATTCCCCGGCGCGGACGCTGACCGAGACCGACAACACCTGGTTCACGTTGCTCACGATGAACACGCACCCGCTGCACTTCGACAAGGAATATGCGGCGAAGACCGAGTTCGGCCGGCGCCTGATCGTCAGCACGCTGACGCTGTCGGTGCTGGTGGGCATGAGCGTCTCGGACGTCAGCGAAAAAGCCATCGCCAACCTGGGCTGGGGCGATATCCGCCTGCCGAATCCGCTGTTCATCGGCGACACGCTGTACGGCTCGTCCGAAGTGATTCGCAAGCGGCCATCGAAATCGCGTCCCAACGCCGGCGTCGTCACGGTGCGCACGACCGGCCGCAACCAGCATGGCGACGCGGTCTGCGTATTCGACCGAACCGTGCTCGTGCCCAGGCGCGGCCACGGCGTTATGGATTAGCCAGCCACACATACAAAACCGGGGAGGGGTCCCAGTGAGCGAAATTCTTCAAGTTGACCATGTGAACTATCACGGTCGCATTGCCTATCTGAGCAAGAAACCGGACCGCATGGACCAGGAACGCGGCCGCGAACGGTTCACGATCACCGTGCACTCCGACGGCCACCGCACCTGCACGGCGCAGAGCGAGATCGACGACCGTCCCAGCGTGATGCGCAACGTGGCGCTGACGCTGGACGAGAACTGGCATCCGCTGGACTGTTTCGTGCGCATTTCGGTGGGCGACCGGTTCATGGGCAGCGGCTGGTTCCGGTTTGGCGAGAACGAGGCCGAGTGCGAGACCTGGACGGCCGTTGAAGGCCGTGTTTCGCAGAAGATGAGCCTGATCGAGCGCCCGCGGGCGTTTGTCGATCACGCCATCATCTGCGATTCCTGGGTCCTGAGAATGGTCGACCTCAGCAAGGGTCCGGGCGTGCAGAAATTCCCGCAGCTGCTGATGTCGTCGCCCGATCACCGCGGCGCCACCGGGCCCATGCTGCATAGCATCCCCACGGCGATCGAGTACGTCGGCGAAGACCGGATCACGGTGGGCGCGGGCGAGTTCGACGCCCTGCATTTCCGTTTCGGCGTAAATGTCGGCTTGGCCAACAATCACCCGAAGTACGACGTCTGGTGCACCGCCGACGGCCACTACATCTTCCTACGCGGAGCCGTCTACGGCTATATGATGACCTACTACGAACTCATGGACCTGGAGATCGAACATGGATAGCCTGAGAACCTTCAGCGCACTCGCGCTCACCGGCCTGATCGCCTTCTCGACCGCCGGCCCGGCGTTCGCGCAGGGCGAGGATTCCACGCCCACGGAACGCGACGTGCTGGTGTTGGCCGAGCTGCTGACGCGCGTTTACGACAACTACAACCAGGTGTATTTCGACCGGCGCATCGGCTATCCGGAAAACGAACGCCACGATCGCATCGAGCTTCGCGTCGATCGCGTGGGCGGGCCGGATTCCATGCTGCTTGCGTTTCGGGAATTCTCCGGCGGCGACTATTCCGCGCTCACTCGCGCCGGTGCGCTGGCGCTGTCGCCCGACAATGAGCGGGGCGCTTCGCGCATGGAGGTCTGGAACCGTCCGGTGGAAGGCCTGGATCCGATGGCTGAGGGTGCAGGCGTCTCCGAACGTCCGGAAGCGCCGCCGGATTGCGTCGTCTACTGGACCCGCGAGGCCGCGCAATTCCGCGGCAAAGCGGAAGGCGAGTGCGCCGCCTGGGCGGACAAGTCTCTGCTGGGCGAGCAGCAGATGTGGCTGGATGCACCCGGCGGTCGTGATCACCCGGGCGGAACCTACAAGCTGCACGCGGCGCGCATGATGAGCTGCTATATCGACATCCCCGGCGTGAGCGGCGGGCGTGACGAGGAATACAGGCGCTACGACAATCTCCAGGTCCACGACCGGGGCGGTGGAGCGCGTATCACCCATACGGACGGCAGGGAGATCGGCCTCCGGCTATCGAACGTCGATTGGCCGCTCAACAACTACAGCGACGTCTTCACCCGCGACGTGCTGGTCTTGTACGTGCTCGAATACCTCGAAGACGGAATCACTTCCCACGGCTACGTCTTTACCGAGCCCGACACCGAACGCATCGGCATCAACCTCTACTGGATGCTGTCGTATTGCTACATGGAGTCCAACAAGAACATCCGCCCGTTCATGTAGACCCGGGTGGGAGGGCGTCCCGCCCTCCAGGAGGACGAGACGTCGCGAGGGTCATGCCCTCGCTCCAAAGTTAAAGGGAGCGGCCGAGGGCGTGCCCGTCGGTGGTGGCTGCGAGCAGCGTGCGCGGCATGTCGCAATCGCCGACGCAAATCACCTCCAGGCCTTCCGCCCGCAGCGGCGCGGCCAGTTCGTCGTTGGGAGCGCGGCTGCCGGACCAGGTCAGCATCGCCAGGTCGTCGATTTCCGTCAGCGAATCGTTGATTACGTTGCGGCAGCTCACGCGGCCTTCATCCAGCGCGGAATCGGCATGGATGTCCGAAAGAAGCACGACCTCGACGTTCGGCATGCCGTACAGGCGCCGGTAGATGCCCTGGCGCGTCACCAGGCCCACGTCGCTGGCCAGGCGCTCCCTGGGCGTGACGATCACAAGGCGTGCGAAACGCTCGGCCAACAGTTCGCCGGCGGAGTAGGTCGCCAGCGTATGGTCCTGGTCCCATAACACGGCCGTGCCGTCTATCGTTTCGTCCGGACGGTCCAGCATTTCCCGGCTGACCTCGCGGATATCGAATACGAAATCGCGCCATTCCTCCGGCCAGCCGTGCGGCCACAGCATCGTCGCGCCGCCCGCCAGGACCACCACGTCCGGCTCGCACTGCAGCACGTCGTCCACGCCCGCCCGGATCCCAAGGTGAACTGTTGCGCCGGCTTTGGCAGCGGCCATTTCCTGGTAGTCGTAAACGCTGCTGACGTTCTCTCCGCCCGGCAATTGGGCATGCAGATACGCCTTGCCTCCGGGCCGCTCGGACGCTCCAAAAACGGTGACCTCGTGTCCCCGGGCGGCAGCCACCCAAGCCGCCTCCAGGCCCGCGGGACCGGCGCCTGCGACCACGACGCGCCGCCTGCGTTTTGCCGGTTGCGGCCAGTAATCCACTTCATCGTGCTGCGAGAGGCGAGGGTTGTTGTCGCAGAGGATCGGCTTGCGCTCGACGATCGTGGCCCAGCAGGTGTTGCAGGACACGCAATAGCGGATCTCGGATTGCCGGCCTTCCGCCGCCTTCTTGGCCCAGGCGGCATCCGTCACCAGGGGCCGGCCCAGAGCCACCATCTGCGCCTTGCCCGCGGCCAGTATGCCCTCCGCCTCCGCCGGGTCGGTAATCAGACCCAGGGCCATGAGCGGCACGCCCGGCGCGTGGGCCGCGATCTCCGCGTGCCCCTCGACATACGGGGCGCGCGGGTAGCTCATGTCGGGAATGTGCATCTCCAGCGTAGGGGAGTGCGAACCGTCGCAATAGACCAGGTAATGAAAGCCGCCGGCCTCCGCCAGGCGGGCGGTAATGCGCGCGGACTCGGGATGATCGATGCCTCCCGGAATCCCGTCGGTGCCCGGAAGTTTTAATCCTATTATGAAATTCTTTTTACAACTACTTGTTATTACTTCTATTAGTTCACGCAATAATCGCGTCCTTCCCTCCACGTCGCCACCGTACTCGTCGTCGCGTATGTTGGCGGCCGGCGACAGGAACTGGTGAAACAGGTGGCCATGCCCGGCGGAGAGCTCGACACCGCTGAAGCCCGCCTCCTCAAGGCGGCGCGCGCCCTTGCCGAAGTGCTCTATGGCCTCGTGAATGCGGTGCGTCGGCATTTCCCTGGGCATGGTCCAGCTCAGGTCATCGGGCAGCGCCGACGGCGCCCAGGCCTGCTGCGACCGGCCCACCTCGCGGTGACCCCGGCCGGAGTCCTGAAACTGCCCCAGCAGGCGGCAACCTCGGCTTTCCACGGCGTCCGCCCAGCGGGCCAGCGCGTCGCGGGTGTTCGGCCCGAACAGGGCCGGGCGGTGCGAACGGTCGTGCCAGGGCAGCACGTTCAACGGCTCGGTCACGATCAATCCCGTTCCGCCGGCGGCGCGGTTGGCGTGATAGCGCACCAGGCGAGGATCGATGTCCTGGTTCTGCGTGTAACGCGTGCTCATCGACGCGTGGACCACGCGATTGCGCACCGTTCTCCCGGCCAGCGTGATCGGTTCAAGCAGAAGCGGATATTCCATTCGCCCAGGGTGGATTGGCAATTGAGCGAGCGTACCTTAACCTTTAGGCAGAGCTTGTAAACCGAACAGTTTGAGCACGCCTTCCTACCAGCAGATTCTCGAACAGGACCTTTTCCCCGCGCTGCGGGAGGGCGCCCTGGCCGTGACCGCCACCGCCAGGCTGGCGCGGCGGATACGCTACCGCTACGGCCAGTGGCGGCGCGCCGCGAACGCAACCGTGTGGCGGCGGCCGGCTGTAATGTCATGGCAGGAATGGATGCGGCAGTTGTGGGAGGACTCGCTGCTGCGCGGCGGCAAGGCCGGCGAGTTCACATTGCTGTCTTCCCACGGTTCGCTGATGCTCTGGGAGCAGGCGCTGGGCAAAAATGCGGTGGCCGGCTTCGATCTGGAGCAGAACGCGGAACTGGCCCGTAGGAGCTGGAACCTGGCGCTCGAATACGGGCTGAACCTCGAGCGCCTGCGCAGCGAGGTGGACGGGGAGGACGAGCGCCGATTCGCCCGTTGGGTCGCGCGCTTCGAGGAATTGCGCCGATCGGGAAGCTGGCTGGAACCCGCGGGACTTCCGCCACTCCTGGCCCAGGACATTCAGAGCGGCGCGATCGCCGCTCGCGGGCGGCTGTATCTGCTCGGGTTCAACGATCCGCTGCCGGCACCGCAAGCCCAGTTGCTGGAGACCATACGCGCCGCTGGTATCTCCGTGGAGACGGGCCCTGCAGCGCCCAGGGCGGCAAGCGTCTGTCAGATTCAGTACGAGAACGGCGACGAGGAACTGCAGGCCGCCGCAAGCTGGGCCGTCGAGGGCAATGCCGGTCTCGTGCTTGTCGATTTCACCGAGCGTGCCCCGCGCGCTCGCCGTGCATTGCTGGATCGCATGCAGCCGGCCTGGCAGACGCGCGGGTTTCCGCAGGATGCGCCGCTGAATTCCGCTGAAGCGCCATCGCTGGTACATGTCGGACCGGCGGAGGTGGCCCTCGACGTACTCTGCCTGTTGCCGACCGTAGTGGATTTCGAGGTGGTCAGCCGGGTCCTGCGCGGCGCATACCTCACGGGTTCGGACGCCGAAGCCGGCAGGCGCGCACGCGTGGAGCGGCGGATACGGGAGAGACTGGTCGGGGGCGAGATTACCCGCACACAACTGATGGCGCGCGCCCTGTCCGGTGCGCCGCTGCTCGCCCAGGCCCTGCAGAAAGCATGGAAGGCGTCCCGAAGTGCCCGCGGAAAGGGCAGGGCGCACTCCTACCGCAACTGGGCCGGCGTATTCACGACCTTCTTGCGCGAACTGGGCTGGCCGGGCGACCGGCCGCTGGTCAGCAGCGAGCAGCAGGCGGTGGAAGCCTTCGGCCGCTTGCTTTCGGAGTACGGCGGCTGCGATGCCATTTCCGCAAGGCCCGTCCCCCTGTCCGCAGCGCTCTCGCGCCTGGGCGCAATGGCCCGGGAGCGAAAGTTCCAGCCCCAGGGGCCCGACCAGGCTGTTGAACTCCTGCCGGTCGAGGAGTCGGCCGGCATGCGCTTCGATCGACTATGGGTGGCGGGCGCGGGCGCCAACCTGTGGCCACGAGGGATCCGGCCGGCGCCCCTCCTTCCTCTCGGATTGCAACGGCGCATGAGGATGCCCCAGGCAAGCGCGCAGTCGGCGCTGGACCAGGCCCGCCGGCAAACGGAAGCATTGCTGCACGGCGCAGACGAAGTGGTGTTCAGTTGGTCGAAGGTTGCGGAAGAGGGAGTGGAGACAAGCTGCAGTCCACTCATCGCCCGGGTTCCTCTGCGCGACCCTTCAAGCGTGGTGGAGGTGGAGGCAGGCGCTGCGTACGCCGAGGTCCTTCGCACCGGCGCCTTGCTGGAGAAGCTGAAGGACGATGCTGCGCCTCCTCTTGAGGCAGATGAAGAAGTCGGCGGCGGTACGCGACTGATGGATCATCAGCTCAGGAACCCGTTTCGCGCGTTTGCCGAGCATCGGCTGCACGCAGCCGAGTACCCAAGACCGTGGGACGGAATCAGCCCGCTGGATCGCGGGGACATCGTGCACAAGCTCTTGTACCGGCTCTATACCGAGTTCGGGAACGCCGCCTCACTGGCGGAGGCCTTGCCCGACCTGGAGCCCAGCCTGGAGGAATGGGCGGCGCAAATACCCAGGAAGGAACCGCCGGGAGTCCGGCCGCTGGTGCTGGGGCTGCTGGGACTCGAGCGCGAGCGGGCCGTGCAGCTTGCGCTGGACTGGGGCCGGCTCGACCTTGAGCGCGGAGAATTCAGCGTCCGGGAACTGGAGGAGCTGGCGGAACTGGACCTGGGGCCCGTCACGCTGCGAATGAGGCTGGACCGGGTCGATCAACCGGCATCCGATGCGGGGGCGCTGGTGCTGGATTACAAGACCGGGCGGGAAATACCGCTTTCCGGGCTCAACCCGGAACGTCTGCGTTCCAGCCAGCTTCCGGCATACGCGCTGGTCACACCGGACGTGTCCGGCGTCGGCTACGTATTCCTTTCCGGAAAACAGCGAACGGTGAAGGGCATATGCGATCCGCATGCCGATATTCCCGGCAAGGGGAAGCTGCCGAAGCTGACACCCATTTCGAAACATCGCGATTTCAGGCATTACGCGAGCTGGGAAAGCGTCCTGGCGGGCTGGCGCGAAGCATTGGAAAAGGCGGCGCTTGACCTGAGCCGGGGCGATGCGCGCGTCGAGATTTTTTCCTGGGATGACGGCCCACGGGGGCAGTACCAGGTACTGAGCCGCATCCAGGAGCTCGAGCAGGCATGACCGCGCCCGGCGACCAGGCCGTCCGCGAACAGGCGCTGCACCCCGAGCGCTCGTTCATCGTGCAGGCGCCGGCCGGATCCGGCAAGACCGAGATTCTGGTCCAGCGCTACCTGCGCCTGCTGGGGCGGGAGGCCGAGCCCGATGCGGTGCTGGCGATCACCTTCACGCGCAAGGCGGCCGCCGAAATGCGCGAGCGCGTTGCCCGCAGCCTGCGGGAGGCCGTTTCGGACAACAAGGACGTGCCGCCTCACCGCCAACGGAGCCTCGAGCTTGCGCGGCGCGTGCTTGAACAGTCGCGCAAGCGAGGCTGGGACCTTCCGGACAATCCGGCGCGCCTGCGCATCATCACCATCGACTCGCTCGGTTCCTGGCTGGCGGCGAGTTCGCCGGTGTCCAGCGGCGGCGGCGCGCTCGGCAACCTGCGCGCCGACGCGGTGCCTCTCTACGAAACGGCCGCCCGCATGCTGCTCAATGACGGAATCCGGCTAGGGGATGAGGATGTGCAGACGCTGCTTCGCCACCTGGACGGAAGCGGGCAGCAATTCACCGAACTAGTCGCTGGAATGCTGGCCAAGCGCGAACAGTGGCTGCCGTTGCTGGGAGCGGGAGACAACGCAGCGGCGCTCAATGCGGCGCTGCGCAATCTCGCAGGCCGCGAAATCGGCCGGATGCTTCAATGCCTGGGGAAATATCGCGGCGAATTTGAGAAGGCCTTTGCCGATTACTGGACAACTGCCGATGAGCCGGACGACCCCTCCAACCCCGATGCGCTTGCCGGATGGGGCCGCGCGGCAAACGACCTGCTCACGCTGAAGAACGAATGGCGCGTGCGGTTCAAGAAGGAACTCGGTGAAAAACTGGAGCGCGCGCTCCGAGAGTCCGGCGAGTTTCAGGAACGATTGTCCCGCCTCAGGATTCTCGAGTCGCCTGGCTACGAAGCAGCCCGTCTGCAACTGGTGCAGTCGGTCATGCGCGTGTTGCGCGGCGCTTTTGCGCAGTTGAAGGTACTGTTCGCGCAGCGCAGGGAAACCGATTACACGGAAGTCAGCCAGGCGGCGCTAAAGGCCCTGGGTCACGACGATCGGCCGTCGCTGCTGGCCGAACGCCTGGATACTCGGCTGCGCCACATCCTAGTCGATGAGTTCCAGGACACCTCGCGCACCCAGCTCGACCTGCTTCAGCAGATGACCCGCGAGTGGCAGGACGGCGACGGTCGCACCGTGTTCATGGTCGGGGACCCCATGCAGTCCATATACGGATTCCGGGAGGCCGACGTGCGCGGCTACCTCAGGGTGTGCGAGCACGGGCTGGCGGCCCTGCGGCCTGAACTGCTCCGGCTGACCGTGAACTTCCGATCGACTCCGAAGCTGGTGGACTGGTTCAATACGGTTTTCCCCAGGGTCTTCCCGGCCCAGGGCGACGCGCTGCTGGGCACCGTTGCCTACACACCCTGCAAGCCCGCGCCTGAGGCGAAGCCGGGAAATGCCGATGCCCGGCTTCATTACTTCCGCAAGGGCGATCACGAGTCGGAGGTGGCGATTGTCGAGCGGATCGTCCGGAATACGCTCGCGGACCGTCCCGACGGGACCATCGGCATCCTGGTGCGCAGCCGGACACACGGCGAGGAGGTGAGCAACGCGCTGGGCAGGACCGGCATCGCGGTCAACCGAACCGAGTTCGAGCGCCGTAAACGCTTCAGTGTGGTGCAGGACCTGGCCGCGATCGCCCGTGCCCTGGCGCAACTGACCGACCGTATCGCCTGGCTGGCCGTCCTGCGCGCGCCGTGGTGCGGGCTTTCGCTGAAAGATTTGCATGCGCTGTGTCACGATGCCCCGCGCGAAACGATCTGGGACCTGCTGCGCGACGCCGGGCGCGTCGGCCGGCTCAGCAGTGACGGGCGCGAGCGCCTGGCCCGGGTCGTCCCGGTGCTCGAACGGGCGTTGCTCCTGCGCGGGCAACTGGACTTTCGAAGCTGGGTGGAAGGAACGTGGCTGGCGCTGGGCGGACCCGCAGGCAACAGCGACGAGAATTGCCTGCGTCATGCTGCCGAGTTTCTCGACAGCCTCGCCGAAACCAGCCAGGGAAGTCAGATCGACAACGCGGTTGCCCGCACGCTCAAACTCACCGACGAATTCGTGTCCAATCCGGAGACCGGCGCGCGCGTACAGATCCTGACCATGCACAAGGCCAAGGGCCTGGAGTTCGACACCGTGATCCTGCCGGGGCTGGGACGGGACATCCGCGGCGGACGCGCGCCGGTGCTGCGCTGGTGGCAGCCCCCGCCCGGCGAAAGTTGGTTGGCGGCGGAGGAGGGCGCCGCAACCCTGCTGGCCGTGCCCCCGTCACGGCGAAAACAGGACACCGACCCCGTGTACGAATACCTGGACAAACTGGAGAAGGCCCGCGAGGATGCCGAGCGCAGGCGGCTCCTGTACGTGGCGGCGACCCGCGCGCGCACCCGCCTGCATCTGCTGGTGGGCCTGGTCCGGGACGAAGAGTCGGAAGGCCCGGGGGAATTCAAGCCCTCGGCGCGGACAATGGCCGCCGACCTTGCGGAGGCCCTCAGGGACCTTTTCGAGCGGGAAGCCCCCGGGGAACTCCCCGCAAAACGCAGGAGCGCGAGGAAACGGCGACTGGTGAAACCGGAGATCCGGCGCGTGCCCGATGGCTGGGCGCCGCCTGAACCCCCGGCGCCCATGATCGCACCCAGCCCGGAGGAGACCCGATCCCCCACGTACGTCTGGGCCGGCGAACGGGCGCGGGTGCTGGGGCTGGCGGTCCACCGCTGGCTTCAGGAAATCTCCGAAGAAGGGCCGGGCGCCTGGCCGCGCGAGCGCCTGGAAACGCAGCGCTCCCGCACTCGGCGGATGTTGCAGTTCCACGGCGTGCCGGTGGACGAACTGGATTCGCTGTCGGCGGACGTTGAAACCGCGCTGCTCAATACGCTGCAGGACGAAAGAGGCCGCTGGACGCTTGAGCCGCACGACGATGCCGCCAGCGAACTGCCGCTGTCCTTGCAGGAAGACGGCCGGACGCGCAGTCTGATCCTGGACCGCAGCTTTGTGCACGGGGGAGAACGCTGGATCGTGGACTACAAGACTTCCCGCCACGAGGGCGGCGACCTGGAAGCCTTCCTGGACGAGGAGGAGCGCCGCTACGCACCGCAACTCGAGCGCTACCGCCTCGCCATGCAGGCGCGCGAAAACCGGCCCATCCGCACCGCGCTCTACTTCCCCTGGCACGGCGCCTTCCGCGAAGTCACCCCCGAACCCGGCACGTAATTCGGGAGCCTCTACGACATGCCAGACCGGAATCTCACCAGGCACATCCTTTCGGCGGCCCTGCTTTTTGCGGCCGCACCGGCCCAGGGCGCCGATGCACTGATGGGAGAACAGGTATTTTCCGAACGCTGCGCCCAATGCCACAGTTCCGAAGTCATTGAACCGAAAGTGGCCGGACTCGCCAAGCTCAGGCCCGAGGACATCTACCGGTCGTTGTGGTCCGGCATCATGCGGGAGGCGGCAGTCGGGTTGAACGACGCCGAACGCTGGGCGGTCGCGCGGTATCTCGGCGGTCTGGCGCCGGAAAAGCCCTCGGCGGAGGTCTCGAATTTCTGCAATGCCGAAGCGCTGACTCAAGGCGGGGTTGCCGGCTCCTGGGCCGCGTGGGCGCCGGATGCACGCAACAGCCGGCACCTGTCCGGTTCCGGGCTGACCGCCGCACAGGTGGCGCGCGCACGATTGAAGTGGGCATTCGTCATTCCCGATACCGGCTCCACCACCAATGCCGGCAACCAGCCGACCGTCCATGACGGGCGCCTATATATCGGCAGCAGGAGCGGATTCGTCTTTGCGCTGGATGCCCGAGGCGGTTGCATCCACTGGCTTTACCGGCCTGTCGCGGGCGTGCGCTCGGCCATTGCGGTCGACGACGGCAAGGCGATCTTTGCCGACTACGAGAATTACGTCTATGCGTTGGAATCCGCCACCGGCAAGCTGCTCTGGCGCAACAAGGCCGATGAACAGCCTTCCGCGCGAATGAACGGCAGCGTCACCGTCTACGACGGAAAAGTCTTTGTTCCCGTCTCGACCAACCAGGGATTCGTGAATGCCCTCGACCCGAGGCTTCCCTGCTGCACTTTCCAGGGAACCGTGACCGCATTCGACACCGGCACGGGAAGCCGGTTATGGCAGACGCGCATCGTCGAGGAACCCATTCGGGAACTCGGCCGCTCACCCTCCGGAACGATGCGCTACGGCCCGTCGGGCGGGAGCGTCTGGTCCGTGCCGACCGTCGATGCCCGGCGAGGACTCCTGTACGTGGGCACCAGTAACCAGAAGACCGGGCCGCCCATACCCGAGTCGGACGCGGTGGTTGCGCTGGACCTGCACACCGGCGAAAAGAAGTGGGTCAGGAGCTTCGCCCCGGCGCGATTCGGCGGAATCGACATCTGGAACGGCGGCTGCGTGGGCGTGTTCGCGGACCCCGAGGAGGAGTGCCCGCCCGAGAACCAATCGCTTGAAGGAGACAGGGACATCGGCGCCCCCATAGTCGTCCAGACCCGCCGCGACGGTACGGAAATCCTGCTGGTCGCGTCGAAGGACGGCATGCTTTACGCGCTGGATCCGAGCCGGAACGGAGAGGTGATCTGGGAAACCCGGGTCGGCAAGATCATTCAGATCCGGGGTCCGTCGTTCGGCGGGGTGGAACACGGCATTGCCGCCGACACTGAACGGGCATACATACCGATTGCCGACATCGACGTCATTGAGAACACCGCGGCCGGTGCACTTGTCGCCGTGGACCTCGGCTCGGGGGAAATCGCCTGGCGTGCCGACGCGGCGGACGACTGGTGCAACGGCAAGCCGTATCGTTGCTATACATCCATGACGTCGCCACCGACGATAGCGGGAGAGGTCGTGTTCGCCGGCGCCAATGACGGTGTCCTGCGCGCCTATGACAGGAAGACCGGCGAAATCGTCTGGGCTTTCGATACGGTGTTCCGGGTGGAAGGCGTAAACGGGCTGTCCGGATCGGGCGGTTCGATATCGCGGGGCGGAACAGCCCTGGTCGACGGCATGTTCTTCCAGTCCTCGGGTTACGGCCAAGGACTGGGGATGCCCGGCAACGTCGTCTTCGCGTTCGAGTACCCGACAACCCCGGCTGTGGATACATCGCCGCGCAACCCCTGACCGTGCTTGCCTGATTCCCGCCGCTGGCTCGACGGGGCGTCAGTCGCTTCGTTCGAGCACCAGGCTGATCCGGATGATGCCGGGCGCCGAGCCGCGCTCGATGTCGGCGCTCACGGTGCGGATGCCTTCCTGGACCGCCAGGCCGGCGAGCCAGGCGCTGACCTGCGGAAACGGCGCATCGAGCAGGCGCAGGCGAACCCGTGTTTCGCTGTCTGCGGCGCTTTCTTCAAGAAAACCGCCCAGGCCGGCGTCGCCGATCGAACGGTTGACCAGGAGCAGCAGCGAGGCGTCCGATCGGGGGCGCGGCGCCGTCAATGCCGCCATCCGGCTGCCTGCGCGGTCCAGCCGTTCAAGCAGCGCGGCTTCGGCCTCGCGCATTTGCTCGCTGGCCTCCGCCCGGTCAAGCAGCGGGCCTACGGCCGCGAAATACCAGATCGCGCCAAGCGCCAGCAACGCCAGCGCCGCGAGCAGTGTCTGCTCGCGGGCCGGTCTCCCACGCCAGAATTCAACGATCGCGGTCATCGCGAATACTCAGTTCACCTGTGACCGATCCGTTGGACTCGGGCACGGCGGTCTGAATCAGCACGGAATGGCCTCGGGAAATCAGGCTTCGACGAACCTGTTCCAGCGTTTCCATGTCCGCGGCCGCCAAACGGACCTGGGCGGATCCGTTCCCGTAGTTCAGGCCGAGCACGCGGGTGCCGCTGCCGCCGGCGCGTTCCAGGGACTGAAGCAGCCGCAGGAACCCGTCGCTGTCGGCCGCGGCGGAAAGATCGGCCGAAGCGACCCGTCGCCTGAACTCGCCCCTGATGTCGGCCGATGCTCCCGCATCCGGCATCATCTGCCGAAGCCGCCCTTCCACGATTCCGGCAAGCGCCTGGTATTCCTTCTGCGCGCGCCAGCCGTCAATGGCCAGGTAGCCCGGAAGCAAAAGGGCCACGACAAGCAGGCCGATAGCAACGTCCCTCAACCGGCTGGCCCGGTCGTCGCGGCGGCGGAACTCACCCTGCAACAGGTTCACGGCGCCGCCGGACATCGACTCCGCAGCCAGTTGCGGCATCACCCCTTGTTCCAGCAGCCGGAGTTCCACGTTCCGTCCGTCCAGGCCGGCAATCGCTTCCCTGGCTGCATCCTCCAGGGCCGGCTCGCAATAGATCACCAGCCGGAATGGAGCGGCCTCGTCGCCGGCATGCTCCTCGCACGCGATATCGACAAGTCCCGCGAGTTCACCGGGCTGGGCCGATACCACTTGTCCGCCGCCGTCGCGCAGCAGCAGCGCATTCTTCTCCAGCAGGGCGGCGGCGGCGTTGGGAAGATGAGGCAAGGCATCGCCTTCGCCATAAGCGGCGGCCGGCTGCAGTCCTGCTGCTTCCAACCGTGCCAGAAGATCTACAAGCCGTTGCCGCTCCACCGCCACCACTTCCAGTTGATTGCCGTCCGCGGGTCCGACCGCAAAGTGCAGGTCCTCCACGTCGCCCGCAATCCGGTCCTCCAGTGCGTATCTCGCGCCCCTGACCGCCGACTGACGCCCGCGCGCGGGCAGATCCAGACGGGCCCGAAACACTTCACGCGCCGGGATCAGAAGGACAACCTTGCGCCCACCGGCCAGTTCGGCGGCCTGCTCCAGTTCCCCCTGGCCGCATTGCGCCAGAGGCGCGCCATGAGCGTCCACCGCCTGCCAGGAGGCGCCGCCTTCCAGGTCGCTGATCCGAATTACCAGGTATTCCATGAACTCAGGGAGTCAGTGTCAATTCACGACACTAGCCCTCCACCGGCGCCAACCAGGCTTCGGGCGGCAATCCCTGGCGGCGTGCGCGAATCCGGCCGGGCCCGCGGTCCAGCAGGCTGGTCAGGTAGAACCGTGTGCCGTCGGCATTCACGGTCACGCGCAACGCGAACCAATTGCTGGAAAGCGACACCCGCCCGGCCATCCGGGAGGGCAGGGCGGCCTGCACTTCGCCCAGGTCCGTCATGCCGCCGGCCAGCTGCCGATCACGCCAACCTTGCACCCGGGCGCGATCCGGGTATTCCGCAAGCGACAGCAGCACCTCCTCGGAAGCCGTGTTCACGTTGACCGGAACCGGCGCCCCGGTTAACGGCAATGCCGTGATATGCGGCGAGAGCAGGCGCCAGGTTTCGGCGTCTACACCTTCCACGGCCAGCAGTTCCGATACGTCCTCCATCGGGCGATTGGGGGCCTGGTAGGGTGGGAAAAGCCGCGTATAGGCTTCGTCTTCGGCGCCTCCCGAAGGCTGCGGCAGGTTGTCGGCGTCCATCCAGTCCAGCGCCTTGAGGGCCAGCGTCTCGTCCAGTCCCAGCACGCCGAGCAGGCGTCGAAACTGATCGACCGCGATCATGTCCGGCGTTCCCTGCTGAGTGATCATGTTGTTCAGGTTAAACCGCCCCTGCATATCTTCTATTGTCCCCCGAATCCGCATCGCCCCCACGCTCATGTCGCGGATGCCGCGGAACCAGGGCTCGCCGTAATGGTCCGTGTCACTGTCGAGCGCATCCCGGGCCATGATCTCGGCCGCCAGCTCCTCGATTCCCAGAGCCGCCAGGCGCGCCTGCGTGGCGCCGATAAGAGCACGGGAGGCCTGCGTTTCAAGCTGCAGGGCAAACATGCGGGCGGCGCCAAGAATGCCGGCAAGGCTGACGATCAGCAGCGCCGAAATCAGCGCCAGCCCCTTCTGGGAATGATCCGGGTTCAGTGGCCCACCTCAATCAGGCGTGAAACGGTTCCGATACCCGGCGCCACAACCGTAATCCGAACTCCGGCCGGCAAGGTCTCAACGGAAAACTCGCCGGGCGGCGGCCAGAAATCCGTCCACGCGGCCTGCGCCGCTTCGGACTCGGGCAGGAATTCCACCCGGATTGCCTCAACGTCCGCCAGCAGCAACTCGCCTGCTGCCTGGGTAGCACCAATCCGGTCCAGCACCGGCCAGTACTCGCGCAGCAGGCGCCCGTCGATCAACCGGTAACGCACCCGCTGCAACTCGGCGCGCGGCAGCAGCCCGGGATTCAGCCAGCCGCCGCGAGTGAAACTCAGTTCGCCTCCTGCCAATGCCTGCAGTGCCGGTTCATGGTCCTGGCCGAGGATGCCGCGCACCGGACGCGCCCGCAACTGGGCAAAATCGTTTTCCATCAGCCGCACGGCGCGCTGCACGCCGTGCCAGCGCTGTTGCTGCCCATCCAGCCGTTCCGACTGCGTGACCGCTTCCCCCAGCCCGCCGAAGGCCAGCGTCGCCATCACGGCGAAGATGGCCAGGGCCACGAGCAACTCGATCAGCGTGAACCCGGGGTGGCTGCTCATTCCTCTTCTTCCGCGTCTTCCGCTTCGACCCGCACCCGCACCACGCCCCTGGCCGCCGCCAGGACCGGGGCGTCGCGTTCCGGGCCCACCCGCACTTCCACGTCGCGCAGGGTCTCGGCGGCCGATTGCCGGACCCGATACTCGACCCACCAGACCCGCCCGGCGATTTCCTCTTCGCGGCGTGACTGCCCGCGCGGAAGTTCTCCGGCCAGGCGCAGGGCCGTCAGCGCGTCAGCGGCCGCCCATTGGGCCAGCGTGCGGACACGCAATTGCTCGGCGGTGCGGGCCGACTGGCCGGTTGCGGCGAATGCGGCGCTCAGGCCCAGGGCGACTACGGCCAGCGCCACCAGCACTTCGAGCAGCGTGAATCCTCTTTTCACAGGCCCTCAAGCTCAAACTGACCGGAAGAACCGAAGCGCATCGTAGCGCCTGCCTCGCGCGTGCCGACCAGCCGCAGGGTAAACGGCGTGAACTCGCCTTCGGGCAGAAGCAGGATCTGCGGCGCGGAAGCGGCGGCCCCGAACGTGGTCGCCGCAGCGCGGCCGTCGATGCGCAATTCGAAGCGCATCGGCTGCGGCCAGGCGCGGGCAGCAAACGCTCCCCTGCGGAGCAATGGTCTCCAGACGAAACCGGGGCCGGACTCGGTGTCCCGCTCCCGGGGAACCAGTTCAAGATAAGAATAGCCGTCCCGGTGGAATTTCAGTCCCAGCACTCTTCCCTGCAGGCGGCTCTCCTCGGTGGCCAACAGCAGGGTGGCGGCGAGCCGGCGCGCCTCCCGCGTTACCGGGCTGCCCCCGGCGCCGGCCGACAGCGCGGCCAGGCCGGTCAGAAGCGCAATCACCGCCAGCACGACGAGGATTTCGATCAGCGTAAAACCACGCTTCGCCCGCGTGGCTTCCCGGGACGCCGTCACGGCCGCTGTTCGAGATTCCAGTTGCCGATGTCCCCGTCCTGGCCCTCGCCGCCTTCCTGTCCGTCGCGTCCCAGGGTGTAGACATCCACGTCTCCGCGGCGGCCCGGGCTGGCGTAGAGATAGGGGCGATTCCAGGGGTCCATCGGCAGGCGCCGCATATAGCCGCCCGCCGGCCAGCGAACGTCGGGATCATTGGGCCGTTCCACCAGCGCCTCCAGGCCCTCCGCATTGGTGGGGTAGCGGAAATTGTCCAGCCGGAATATGTCCAGCGCCGCCTCTATCGTCTGGATATCGGCCCGCGCCCGGGTGATCCGCGCATCATCGACGCGGCCCACGTAAACGCCTGTCGCGATCGCGGCCAGGATGCCGATGATGGCCAACACCACCAGCAGTTCCATGAGCGTAAAACCGCGGGAGCGCCGGGCGGAATCCTGTCTGCCGTAAAAAACGCGCTGCATCCGGCAATCATGCCAGAGCGGGAATAAGGGCGCTATCGCCTATAATTTTTCTGCGTGTCCGACGATACGAACCTGTTTTCCCTGAGCGGAGAGATCGCCCTGGTCACGGGCGCGACGCGCGGCATCGGCGCGGAAATTGCGAGACAGTTCCGGGCCGCCGGAGCCGATGTGATCGGGACCGCGACCACGGCGGCGGGCGCAGCCGAAATCGCCGACCGCCTGGGCGGCGGCAATTCGGGAAAGGTGCTCGACGTGGCGTCCGACGAGAGCGTTCAAACCCTGATGAAAGACCTGGCCGGGCGCCTCCCCACCATTCTCGTGAACAACGCGGGCATCGTCCGCGACAACCTGCTGCTCAGGATGAAGCCGGACGACTGGCAGGATGTCGTCAATACCAATCTCAACTCGGCCTACCGCCTGTGCAAGGGCTGTCTGCGTGGCATGCTGAAGGCGCGGAGCGGGCGCATCATCAACCTGTCTTCCGTGGTGGGCGCTGCCGGAGCGGCAGGGCAGGCCAATTACGCGGCTGCCAAGGCGGGACTGCTGGGCTTCACCCGCGCGCTGGCTCTGGAAGTGGCCGGGCGCGGCATCACCGTGAACGCCATCGCGCCGGGCTATATCGAAACCGACATGACCGCGGGCGTCACGTCCGAGCGAAAGGACGCGATCGTCACTCAGATTCCGGCCGGACGCGCCGGTTCGCCGATGGACGTGGCCGGGGCCGCCGTCTACCTGGCGTCGCCCGCGGCGTCCTACGTCACTGGCACCGTGCTGCACGTGAACGGCGGAATGTGGATGGGCTGATACCCGATCCGGACTTCACGGGCAAACGCCCGTCGGGTCGGGTATTCCGTTAGAATACGCGCTTCGGCATTACTGTCGGCTTCGCCCGGCTCCCAGGGGAATTGGATCTATGAGCAATGTTGAACAACAGATCAAAGCGATCATCGCCGAGCAGCTTGGCGTGTCCGAATCCAGCATCACGAACGAGTCCTCGTTCGTGGACGACCTGGGCGCCGATTCGCTGGACACCGTGGAATTGGTGATGGCGCTTGAGGAAGAGTTCGAAACCGAGATCCCCGACGAAAACGCCGAGCAGATTACTACCGTCCAGGAAGCGATCGACTTCATTTCCGCCCGCCTGGAGGAATAGCCGAACCGGCGCGGCCGGTCCCTAGTGCCGACAGCACCCGTGTGATGTCCGGCACGCCTGGCCGCCAGGAGTAATTCTCATGAAAGGACGTCGCGTAGTCGTGACGGGCGCCGGAGCGATTACTCCCGTCGGCAACGATCCCGAGACCTCATGGCAGTCGGTCCTCAAGGGCAAGAGCGGTATCACGGCCCATGAGGAACTGCCCAATATCGGGGCCTTCCCTTCGAGAATCGCTGGTCTGATCTGCGATTTCGATCCTACCGAATACATGGAGCCCCGCGAGGTCCGGCGTTTCGATGCATTCAACCATTACGGCGTCGCGGCCGGCATCCAGGCGCTGCGCTCTTCGGGGCTCGTGATTGACGATTCGAACGCCGACCGGGTCGGCGTCTATGTGGGCTCCGGCATAGGCGGCATCCGCACCATCGAAGCCTCGCACGAGCGCTATGCCGAGCAGAACAATCCGCGGCGCATTTCACCGTTCCTGGTTCCGGGCATTATCGTGAACATGCCCGCCGGCCTGCTTTCGATACAGACCGGCGCCCGCGGCCCCAACATTGCGACGGCCACCGCCTGCTCCACGTCCACGCATTCGATCGGCCTGGGGGCGCGGTCCATCGCCTACGGCGAATCCGATGCCTGTCTAGCCGGCGGCGCCGAGCACTGCATCGCCTACCTCGGCATCGGCGGTTTCTCCTCGGCCCGCGCCCTGTCGCTGCGCAACGACGAACCGGAACGCGCCAGCCGACCCTGGGACCGGGACCGGGACGGATTCGTGCTCGCCAGCGGCGCCGTGTGCCTGATGCTGGAGGAGTTCGAACATGCCCGGGCTCGCGATGCGGAAATACTCGCCGAAGTCATCGGTTTCGGGATGAGCAGCGACGCGTATCACATCACGGCCCCGGCAGAGGACGGGGCCGGCGGGGCCGCCTGCATGCGCGCGGCGCTCAACGACGCGGGCCTCGATCCCGAAGAAGTGGACTACATCAACGCCCACGCCACCTCCACGCCGCTGGGGGACCTGGTGGAGACCGTCGCCATCAAGGACGTCTTCGGCGACCATGCCGCGCGCGTGGCCGTGAGCTCCACCAAATCGATGACCGGACACCTGCTTGGCGCCGCCGGCGCGCTGGAGGCGATGTATTCGATTCTGGCGATACGCGACGGCGCGGTTCCTCCAACCATCAACCTCGATAATCCCGGCGAGGGCTGCGACCTTGATTTCGTACCCGGCACGGCGCGCGACATGCCCGTGCGGGTGAGCATGAGCAACTCCTTCGGGTTCGGCGGCACCAACGGTTGCCTGATCTTCCGCGAGGTCTGATGACCCGCAACGCCAAGACCGTGGTTGCCGGGGTAGCCGCGGCGGCCCTCCTCGCGCTTGCCGGGCTGTATTCCGCACGGCTGGCGCTGGACAACCCCCTGGCTGCCGGATCCGCCGACCGGACCGTGATCGTCGAGCCCGGCGACTCGCTGAATGCGGTGGCCGCGCGGCTTGAGGAGCGGATGATCCTGGAGCGGCCGTGGCTGTTCAAGCTGGCGGCCTACGTAACGGGAACCTCGGCGCGCATACAGGCAGGCGAATACCGAGTGGGGGTAGGGGACACCCATCGCCTGCTCATCGATCGCATGGTTCGCGGCGAGGTCGTTCAGCACTACTTCACGATCATCGAAGGCTGGACCGTGCGCGAACTTCTTCGCGCCCTGCCTGCCGCAAAACCGCTCGTTTCCACCCTGCAGTCGCAGGATGCGGAAGGGCTGGCCGGAGAACTGGCGCTTGTATATGGAAGTGTCGAGGGGTGGTTCTTCCCCGATACCTACGCTTATACGCGCGGAGAAACCGACGCCGATCTGCTTCTGCGGGCCCACACGCTGATGCAGGAACGATTGCAGTCGGCCTGGTCGGAGCGCGCCGCCGGACTGCCCCTGGACGATCCCTACGAGGCCCTGATTCTGGCGTCCATCATCGAGCGCGAGACCGGGATCGACGCCGAGCGCCCCGTCATAGCCGGCGTGCTCACACGGCGACTGGAAAGGCGCATGCGCCTTCAGGTAGACCCCACCGTGATCTACGGACTCGGCGAGTCATACGCCGGCGACATCACCCGCGCCCACTTGCGCGAAGACACGCCCTACAACAGCTATACGCGATACGGACTGCCGCCCACGCCTATCTCGCTGCCCGGCGAGCCGTCCCTTCAGGCGGCCGTGCAGCCCCAGCCGGGCGAATTCCTCTACTACGTGGCTTCCGCGGACCTCGACGGCAGCCATGTATTCAACGAAACGCTGGACGGACACAATGCCGCGGTCGCGATGCTCGTGCGCAGCCAGCGCGCGCGCAACGGCGGCAACGCGCCGCTTGAATGACGCCGTCCCGGATGTGGCTTAACAGGCTATGCTTCCCCTGATATGAGCCGCGGACGATTCGTAGTTCTGGAAGGGATAGAAGGCGCGGGCAAGTCCACTCATGCCGCCTTTCTGGCCGGCTGGCTCAGGCAGCGGGGCATCGACGTGGTTGCGGCCCGGGAGCCCGGCGGAACCGCGCTTGGAGAGCGGCTCAGAGAGATACTGCTGGATCCCGAATTAACCGGCATGCCGCCGCTGGCGGAGTTGCTGCTGATGTTCGCCGCGCGCAGCGCCTCCTTGAAGGAAGTCATCATCCCTGCGCTCGACGAGGGTGCATGGGTAATCTGCGACCGCTTCGTGGACTCAAGTTACGCCTATCAGGCGTACGGGCGAGGCGTTTCGCTGGAGTACGTGGAGGCGCTGGAAGAGCAGGTCCTGGGCGGATTGCGCCCGGACCTCACCATTCTTCTCGATACTACTGTCCGCCTCGGACTCTCGCGCAAGGCCGATCCTCAGCAGGCTGACCGGTTCGAACGCGAGAGCCGCGAGTTCTTCGAGCGGGTGCGCGCCGGGTACCTGGAGCGGGCCGCGCTGGGCGGCGACGGTTACCGGATTGTCGATGCGTCGAAATCGCTGGAGGAAGTGCAAACGGACCTGAAGGACGCGGTTCGTCGGCTGGCCGGACTCTAGTGCGGTGAACCGGACGGAGCTTCCCTGGCTGGAGCCTCTTGAGGCCGAACTCGCGGCCCAGATCAATTCAGGCCAACTTGCCCATGCCCTGCTGGTCCACGGCCAGCGCGGCACCGGCAAGCGGCGCCTTGCCGCCTGGCTCGCGCAGGAGTTACTGGGTTCCGACCGACCTGTATGGCCCGCCGAGTCCGCCCCGGAGACCACGCTGCACGCGAATCTTCACCCGGCCGCACCGGAGCCGGGCAAGCTGCTCTCGGTGGAGCGCATCCGGGAACTCATCGATTTCATGCTGCTGAGCACCTACGGATCGGGCGCGCGCGTTGCGGCTGTCTGCCCGGCCGAGTCAATGACGCGATCGGCCGCCAACAGCCTGCTGAAGATCCTCGAGGAACCGCGTCCGAACAGCTACATCCTCCTGGTCGCGGACGATCCGGCGCAACTGCCGGCCACGATCATCAGCCGCTGCCGCCTGCTGCGTTCTCCGGCCGTACCCCGCGAAGCGGCGCTGGCCTGGCTGGCGCAGCAGGAACCGGATGCGAACTGGGAAAACGCCTTGCGCCTGGCTGGAGGCGGGCCGCTTGCGGCGCGGCAATTGCATGCCGATGGCCTCGACGAACGTGCCAGGACAATGAGCGGCCAGCTGGCCGGTCTGGAGCGGCGGGCGTCCACGCCGCTGGAAGTGGCGCGAAGCTGGAAGGACCTGCCGATGCGGTTTTGCTGCGATTTCCTGTTCCGTTGCGCGTTTCGCCGGATCAGCGACTGGACCGCAAGCGAAAATAATGCCTACAAGCAGAGATTTTCGGTCTTGTCCACGGATTTGCAGGAGGCAATGATCAGGTACGGTTTTGGTCACCTGGACAACGTCATGGATTGCCGACGCATTGAACGCTTCACGCCGAACGCGGAACTGGCCGTAACGGTGCTGCTCAAGGACTGGTACGGGGGATTCGGCACGCAGCGATGAGCATTCCCGGCTTCTACTCCCTGGTGCTGGAGGACGCCGATTCGCTTTCCGCGGCCTGGCTGCCGTTTCTCGACCCGGGCGGACTGTTCGTCGGGACCCGTCGGGATCATTTCCCGGGAGAAGAGGTCGTGCTGCTGCTGCAACTTCCCGACGGCGAAAAGCGCAGCGTCGCCGGCAGCATCGCCTGGATAAGCGCGGAAGAGCTTTCCGGGCAGCCTCCAGGCGCCGGCGTTGCCCTCGACGGCGACGAAGGAGAGGCGCTGGCTGAAAAAATCAGACGAATCGTGGGCGACGGGCCTTCACCGGCCGAAGCACTCCTGGCCCGCTGCTGAAGCGCGCCAGCGCTTCAGCGCCAGCCGGAGAAACGTACTACGCGTTGCGGGGCGATCTGGACGCGACATTCGGGGCGCAGCTTTTCGGCGCCCAGCAGGTACCAGTAGCGGCGATGGGCATAGCCCAGGCGAACTCCCGAATTGCCGGTGAAACACCAGTTTCGATACTCTTCCGGCGCCAGCAACATCCGGTCGGGAGCTTCTCCGAGCCAGGCCGAAGCGTCCAGGATTTCCTGGCGGCGATCGGCGCGACGGCGCCCGAAGTGGGTGACCGGCCGGTCCATGTGCAGCATCTGCTGGGCCCGCCAGTCGGCCAGTCCCAGTTCCGTGCCCTCGGGAAGTGCCTGTAGCGCCGCTACGGTAATCGTCTTGCCGGAACGCCCCTCGTTGAGCAGCGAGAACGAGCCCCAGCCCAGCAGCATCCAGAAAAGAACGATGATGCACACCGTGACCGCGGGCGCCCTGCGGCTGCCGGCGGACAACAAGCCTGCCAAGCCCGCCGCGCTGGCCACGATCACCAGCGGCACGACCACGGGATGGACCGAGTTGATCTCCAGAAGCAGCACGAGCCGTCCCGGATTCAGAAGGTTGAACCAGAAGGGAGATCCGTCCGAAAGCGATGTCACGGCGGGCTCGTCGGCCGGTGTCACGCCGTACACGCTCAGCATGGAAAAAAGCAGAACCAGCAGCACGGCCATCATTCCGATCCAGAGCGTGAGGCGGCAATTCCTGCGCTGCAGAGCGCCGGCAAGATGCGGCCCGCAGGCAAGCGCCAGCGCCGGAATGATCGGCAGAAAATCGGCCGCCCGCTTCGCCTGACTGACGGAAATGAGAAGCAGGACCGCGGCTGCCCAGACGATGAAACAGAGCAGGGCGGGGTCGCGTGCGCGCAGGCCGTCCCCCCAGCCGTAGCGGACCCAGGGAAGCGTCAGCACAAGGGGGAAACAGGCCCAGGGAGCCACCTGCAAAACGTAGTACCAGAACGGGTAGAGGTCGCTCCACGACGCGGGGCCGCGGCCCAGAGGCCAGGCTTCCGGCAAGGCCAGCCTGTAAGCGGCCACGGCTTCGCTGTCGGAGCCCCAGAGCACGGCCAGCCAGGCCGCCGGGATCGCCAAGAGCACGGCAAGTCCCAACAGCAACCTGAGGTTCCACCGGGCCGGCCTCAACAACCAGCCGCGACGCGCCGCCCAGAGCCACGGCGCCAGCAACAGGAGCGGTAACAGGCCGGAAATGTCGATCAGCAAACCCAGCGCGCAAGCCAGGCAGCCGAGAACGAAATGGCCCCAGGCGGTCCCCAGCAAAAGGTGCCGAGACAGCCCGTAGAGCCCGGACACGATGAAGAAGCACAACACCACGTCGCCCCCGGCGCCGTGCGCCTGCAATGCGAACTGCACGCAGCCCAGCATTGCGACCCCGGCCCAGAAACCGGCGGCATCGTCCCAGAGCCGGCGGGCCAGGTCGCAGGTCATCCACAGCATGCCGATGCCAGCCAGCAGCGAAGGCAACAGGAACCCGATCCTCATGCCGAACAGCCACTGAAAAACCGCCAGAATCCATAGGTATAGCGGCCCTTCCTTGACGAACAATTCACCGGCGAGCGTGGGCGCCAGCCAGTCGCCGGAACTGAGCATTTCCGCGGCCGCGAGCGCGTTTTCCGGCTCGTTGGGCGGCCAGGGATCGCGCAGGCCGAAACCCGCGGTCAGGATCAGCAGTGCGGCGCCGAACAGGATCAGCGAACGGAACCGGTCTCTCATATGGCAAGTGTATCGCTCCGCGGGCCACACTTATAATCCCGTTCGCGACTACCGGCGCCCGGAAGCCTATGACCATACGAACCGATGCACTGATAGTTGGCGCGGGTCCCTGCGGGCTTTTCCAGGTGTTTGAACTGGGGCTGCTCGGCATCAGCGCACACTTGGTCGATGCCCTGCGGGAGCCCGGCGGGCAATGCACGGAACTCTACCCGGACAAGCCGATCTATGACATTCCGGCCATCCCGGTGCTCAACGCCCAGGACCTGGTGGATGCCCTGCTGAAGCAGATCGAACCCTTCAACCCGACCTTTCACCTGGGTGAGGAAGTGACGGTGGTCCGGCCGCTCGGAGAAGGGGAGGGCTTTCACGTCGAAACCGGGGCCGGGACGCAATTTCAGGCAAAAACGATTTTTCTCGCCGGCGGGGTGGGCTCATTTCAACCCCGCAAGCTGCGCCTGGAAGGCGCCGAGACCCTGGAAGGCCGGCAGCTTCATTACCGGGTAAAGGACTCCTCGCGTTTCCGCGGCAGGCGCCTGCTGATACTCGGTGGCGGCGACTCAGCGCTGGATTGGGCGCTGGAACTGAACAGAATCGCCGAATCGGTGACGCTGGCGCATCGGCGCGACGAGTATCGCGCTGCGCCGGCTTCGGTAGCGCAGTTCAAAGAACTCGTCGCGCAGGGCAGGGCGCAACTGTTTGAGAAAGCCCGCGCGACCGGCCTGCACCTTACCGGGGAAGATCTCTCGGCGGTCACCCTTAGTGTTGAGGAAGTTGAAAGAGATCCTCTGGAAGTGGATGATTTATTGGTTTTTTTCGGATTGGCGCCTAAGCTGGGCCCGATTGCCGACTGGGGCCTGGACCTGAACCGCAAGACCGTGAACGTGGATCCGGAAAAGTTCCAGACCAACGTGCCCGGAATCTTCGCCATCGGCGATATCTGCCACTATCCGGGCAAGAAGAAGCTGATCCTGAGTGGTTTTCACGAAGCCGCGCTGGCAGCTTTCGCGGCCAAGGCGATACTTACGCCCGGCAAGAAGGTTCACCTGCAGTACACGACCACCAGCCCGATCATGCACAAGCGCCTGGGGCTTTCCGACTGACCAGGGAGGGAGGGCGTCCCGCCCTCCGGGAAGGCGGGACGCCTTCCCACCCAGGGTGTTCATGGCCTAATCGGCCGGCATGGCCGCCAGCACGGCCTCCTCGAACTGCTCCTCGCTGTGTCCGCCCAGAAGCGTCCGGACGATTGAACCGTCCGGGCCGATCACGTAGTTCGCCGGCATGACGCCCGGCCAGAAGGGATCCAGTTCTTCCACCAGCAGATAGTCCTCGAATTCCCCGTTCAGATAGCTGTGCCACTCGGGGAACCGGGTCTCGATGAATTCCGGCACCAGCCACGCCGCGTCCGCCTGGTCGTCCAGCGATATCGCCACGAGGGCGAACCGGGACGGATCCAGCTTCTCGCGCAAATTGATCAGCGCGGGAATCTCATGGATGCATGGGCCGCACCAGGTCGCCCAGAAATTGACCAGCACCACCTTGCCCCGGTGACTTTCGAGCAGAGGCAGCAGATCGTCGGCCCGAACCCACTCAAGCTCTTGCATATCATCGCTTTCCGCCGAATCCGCCGCATTGTTGGCCGGCAAGGCGGCAGGGGAGGCCAGCGCCAGGATCGCTGCCGCCGTCGCGAGGGCGGCCCACCGTACGGGTGTATGATTTGGGGCTAATCGAACAAGGTTCACCGGAGTCCACCGTATGTTGAAAAAAGCATACCTTAGCGCATTGGCGCTCTTGGCCGCGTTTCTGTTCCTGCCGTCCACGGCCTGGACACAAGCCGAGATTCTCTACCAGAACGAGTTGGGGTTGCCGGACAGGGCGGCATTCAGCCCCGAGGTCGCGGTATCCGGCAGCGGCGAAGTGTACGTCGTGTTTCTGGACCGGCCCGACCCGACCGCGCCGCCTCCGAAGCGCAAGCACGGCGAACACAGCCATCGTTCCTCGGTGGACCTGTGGATTGCCCGTTCCGACGACGGCGGATCCAGTTTTCAGGCGCCGTCCATGGTCAACCATGAACATGGCGTGATCTGGGGCTTCCAGGTCAGCAAGCCGCGGGTCAACATTGACGATCACGGCACCGTGCACATTTTTTATCCGGGCAACGCGCAGTCCAGTCAGACGCGGTTGGACGTCATCGCCTCGCAATACACGCGCTCGCTCGACAAGGGCGCCACGTTCTCCGAACCCGTCATGCTGAATTCGCACGTCAAGAAGGACGGGCGAGGGCTGTTGGGCGAAGAGCTGGGCGCGGCGCATGCCTTCGGCACCATGGGAGTGGCGCCCGACGGCACCGTTCACACGTTCTGGCTCGACACCCGTTACATGGGCGATCCCAGCATGGGGGCGACGCTGTTCACCGCGTCATCGAAAGACGGCGGGGCGACATTCGGCACCGAGATTGAATTCGCGCGTGACGTGGTCTGTCCCTGCTGTCAGCTGGTAGCAGACTTCGTGGGCGACGAGGCCGTGCTGGTGTCCTACCGGCACGTCTTCGACGACGGTTCGCGCGACAGCGTCGTGCTGCGTTCCACGGACGACGGGCAAACCTGGCCCGAACTGGCGCGCTTGCCGATCGACCCCTGGTATATCGGCGGCTGCCCGCTCAAGCCCACCGACATGGCCGTAAACGAGAACTACGTGTATTCCGTATCCTTCTCCGCCGGCCCCGAACAACAGGGCATCTGGTTCAGCCGCTCGCGGAACGCCGCCCTCGACTTCGAGGAAGCCATGCACCTGCACCCGGACTCAAAGTACAGCGATGCGCCGGTCATTACCGTGACGCCGAGCGGGGTAGTGCGGGTCGTCTGGCATTCGCGCGAGGGGCGCAAGAGCCCGTACCGGCTGTATATGTCGGAGTCCTACGACCACGGCGAAACCTTTACGGCACCCTGGGAGCTGCCAACACCTGAAGAAGGCCAGTCACGCTTCCCGGTATTGGCGACGGATGCCGACGGGAATTCACATGTGGCCTGGGAGCAGCAGGTCAAGATCGGCGAAATCGTGACCACCGAAGTGCACGTCATGGGCATCGCAGCGCCCAGCACAGGTCCCACGACGGTCATCGCCAGCCTCGGCCAGGGCGCCGAATAGCAAACAGCCGCCTTCGCGGCTTTCTCGCGGTCCCCCCGCAGCGCGGTCAAGCGGGTGCGGGTCCGTAACGCGCTGACGAGCGTCTAGAACGGCTTGGCGAGGCCGAGATAGGCCAGCGCCAGCGACGTACCCCAGAACAGGTATACGACCTTTTTCGACCGCCCGAGCATCGTGGTGAAGATGGCCTCCACCTCCGGCGTCGAGCCTTCGGCGGCCAGTCGCCGGAATCCGGTCCCGATGTCGGCAACGTAGGACCTGAGCCACAGGCCGAGGTACACCAGCACGCCGAACAGCATCACCTTCAGCCCCAGCCAGTTGCTGCCGAACCCGACGTCCATCACCAGCGACACGGCGCCGGCCAGCACGAGAACGGGCGCGACGACCCACCGGATGCGGTTGTCGATCACGCGAAAGGTGCTGCCGGCGGAGGGGCCCTTGTTCAGGTAAACCGCCCAGGAGAGCACCAGCCAGGCCAGAAAAACGATCCAGACCAGCCAGAGCCAGGTTCCCGTGATCGGACTGAGGCCCAGACTGTCCGCCAGCGTAAGACCCACCGGGAACATGAGGATCAGGCAGGACCGCGGCACCAGGTCAATCCAAAGCATGGCGGTGAGGAAGCGCCGGCGTTCCTCGATCGGGAGTTCCGCCTTGCAGATGTAGTGGGTCGTGACATAGACGCCCCAGTCCGGTCCCAGCCAATAGACGAACAGCACCAGGTGCGCGTAGAGGACGAAAGTGTGAAAATCCATAACTTACCTCTTACTTTACATAATATACATTATGCCCAATCTATCGGGATCAACGCGCCAACGGTTTGGCAAAGAGAACTTGCGCGTCCCCTATCGTGCGCTCCGCAAACCCGGCCTCGCAGTACCGGAAGTAGAACTCGTACATGCGCAGGAACTCGCTGGAGTATCCAAGCTCCTTCGCCGCGCCCCAGTTCCTGCGCAGCGCCTCCGCCCACAGCCGCAACGTGCGCACGTAGTGGCTGCCGATATCTTCCATGCGCACCAGTCGGAAGTCCGTCCGCCGTCGCACCGCGCCCATGATCGCCTCGACTGACGGCAGAAAGCCTCCCGGAAAGATGTAGCGCTTGATGAAATCCACCCGTTTGACCGCGGCCCGGTAGGACTGGTCCTTAATCGTTATGGCCTGGAGCACCATCCGGCCGTCCGGCTTCAGCAACTCGCTGCAGCGCTTGAAGAACAGGTCCAGGTACTGGGCGCCCACCGCTTCGATCATTTCAATGGATATCAACCGGTCGAACTGCCCGCCGGTGTCCCGATAGTCCTGCATCCGGATCTCCACCCGATCTTCAAGACCCTCCGCCTTGACCCGCTGCACGGCCTCCGCGTGCTGCCGCTCGGAAATCGTGATGCTCACCACCCTGCAGCCGTATTTCCGCGCCATGTGGATGGCGCAGGCGCCCCAGCCGCTGCCGATTTCCAGAACGCGCAGGCCGGGTTTCAGTTGCAGCATTTCGCACAAACGGTCCAGTTTGGCGATCGAGGCTTCCTCCAGGCTGGCGTCCTCCGAACGAAAATACGCACAGGAATACAGCATTGTTGGATCGAGGAACAACTGAAAGAAGTCGTTCCCGACGTCGTAATGCGCGGAAATGTTGCGCCGGGAGCCTGAGCGGGTATTGCGGCGCAGCGCGTGCCCTATCCGGTGTGAAACCCCGCCCAGCGCCGACAACGGGCCGCCCAGGCCCTCCAGAACGTCCTGTTCGCGCAGCATCATCCTCAGCAGGCCGGCCAGATCCCGCGAGCGCCACTGGCCGTCCATGAACGACTCCGCCGCGCCCAGTGCCCCACCGGTCGCGATCGCTCGCCAGCAGCCGCTGTCCAGCACTTCCATAGTGGCCAGGGGAAGATCGCCCGAACTCCCCTGCCCGCCCAGGACAACTCTTTGGCCTGCCTCCAGCACTTCCAGCCGGCCGTTCTCAAGCCCGGCCAGGCGCTTTTGCACCGGCCGCCGCCACATCGAGGCAGGCAGATCAACCTTCTCCTGCGCGTTCACGATCCCGGATGCGCCAGCGGCTTGACGCCCTTCAGCCACAGGCGCAGGGCGTTGCTATGGATGCGCAACGTGACGTTGGCGGTCATCAACGGATAGCGCAGCAGGCTGCGCGCCAGGACGCCGCCCGAAACCGGTCGGCGTGTCAGCGCCAGGCTGGTCTGAAGCGTGGCCTCTTCCTCCTTGAGCACCTCGATGCTCAGCGACAGGCGCTCGCTGGGAGGGCCTGCCCAGCAGCGGTAGGACATGTCCATTGGTATAAAGGGAGATACGTGCATTTCCTTATTGAAATCAAACAATTGCCCCCTACCCCCAGACTTGGCCTCAGCAGCGGGCAGCACGTAGCATACGCGCTCCTTCCAGGGCGTGTTGCTCACCTCCAGCACGTAACAGCGCGGCGTAGGGCTGTCCCGGTCGAAGCAGTAATAGACCGAGATCGGGTTGAAGATGTAGCCGAAATACCGCAGATGCGTCAGCAACCGCACCGGTCCGTCCAGACGCAAGCCGCTCCGCTCGCGCACCAGCGCCCGCACCCCCTCGGCGAGATTGTCGCAGTTTCCATCCAGGTGGTCGCGCGGCTGGAAGCGTGCAAGCGCCGGTCGCCGCGTGGACCAAAGCCACCTTCCGGAAAAGACCTGGTCAAGCTCGTCCAGGTCCATGTACGCCATGAACAGGCGGTATTGAAACGCGTGCCTAGCCGGCCTGTGCCGGATATGCCTGACCCAGCCCTCGTAGATCGCGCTGTGCATATGCGAATTTTGCCTGAATCTCCGGCCGGGCTGCCCATGCGCGCACGCTGCCGGCCGCTTTTAGCCCGCTCACCAGTCCGTCTTCATGAAAGCCCCACCCTGCCCATGCGCCGCAGAAAAAGCGATTGCCCGATCGGTTCAGTTCATCGATCCTGCCCTGCGCGGCAAAGGCCTCCGCGCTGAAGACCGGGTGGGCGAAGCTGAGTTCCGCAATGACCTTCTCGCGGCGCAGAGGACGCAGCGGATTGAGCGTGACGCAAATCGGCTCCGGCGACTGGAGATGCTGGAGCACATTGAGGTTGTAGGTAACGGAAGCCTCGCGTCCGCTGGCGGGCGCCCGGTAATAGTTCCAGGAAGCCCACGCCAGCCGCCTTTTGGGAAGAACGGCGCGGTCGGTGTGCACGACCGCTGCGTTGCGCCGATACGGTATGGCGCTCAGCACCTGCCGCTCGAGCGGGCTGGGGTCCTTGATCAGGCGCAGCGCGTGGTCGCTGTGCACCGCCAGCACCGCGGCGTCGAATGTCTCCACGCCACGATCCGTTGCGACGCGAACCTCGCTGCCCGCGGACTCAATCGAGCGCACCGGCGAATCGGCCCTGACGCGCCCGCCGAAACCGCGCAGCACGGCATCCACATACCGGTCGGCGCCACCGGGAATCATCCGCCATTGGCGGTGCCCCTTGGCGCCCAGCAGCATGTGGTTGGCCATGAAACGGAGCAGGTAGAGGCTCGGATAACGCTCGATCGATTGCACGGAACACGACCAGATGGCGCCCGTCATCGGCAGCAGGTAATCGTTCACCAGCTCCGGACCGTAACCGCCCTGATCCAGGAACTCCGCCACGCTGGTCTCGGCCAGTTCCCCTTCCCTTTCCGCCAACGCCCGGTTGGCGTCGCGATTGAACTTAAGTATGTCCCGCAGCATCCGGTAGTGCCTGGGGCGAAGAAGGTTACGCCGTTGCGCGAAGATCTTGTTCATCGTGCTGCCGTGATATTCCAGGCCGGACTGGTCGCAGCGCAGGCTGAAGCTCATCTCGGTGTCCCGCGCGGTTATGTTCAGCTCCCGCAACAGACGTGTGAACTGCGGGTAATTGGCCTCGTTGAACACCATGAAGCCCAGGTCGGCCCGGTATTCCTGCCCGAAGCGCTCGAATTCGAAGGTGCGGGTATGGCCGCCCGGCTTCTCCCGCGCCTCGAACAGCGTCACCTCATGTTCGCCGTCCAACTCTCTGGCCGCGGCAAGCCCGGAAATTCCTGCGCCGATGACGGCGATGCGCAGTGGGTTGGCCGTCCCGAGACGGGTTACTTCAACGTCCATCCGGCTATAATTCGCAGTACTCGCGCGCGCCGGATTCAGGCGCAGGCAGCAAGGAGCCCGGGAGGGATCGATTGGTGAAGACCGCAACGCGAAAGGCGCAACACAAGGCTCGGGTCGTAGTCATAGGAATGATCGCCTTTCACCTGGCCTGCTTCGGCGCCATCTACACGGGCGTGAGCTGGACCGCCGTGATCGTCGCGGCCGCGCTCTACTTTCTGAGAGCCTTCGGCGTGACCGCGGGCTTTCACCGCCTGCTCGCCCATTCCTCGTACAGCGCGTCCCGCCCGGTGCGTTTCCTGCTGACCTTCCTCGGCAGCTGCGCCACCCAGGGCGGTCCCCTGTGGTGGGCGTCCCACCATCGCCGCCACCATCGCTATTCCGAGCGTGAAGGCGACGTGCATTCGCCGGTTCAGCGTGGCTTCTGGTACGCGCATATCGGATGGATGTGGGATGCGGTGTGCTTCTCGGGCAACTACGCCAACATCAAGGACCTTCACCGTTACCCGGAAATCCGGATTCTACAGAAAGGCTACGTTTTCCTGATCCTCGCCCAGGCCGCTGCCCTGTTCGGCCTTGGCGCGCTGCTGAACTGGCTGAACCCGGCCCTGGGAACGAGCGGTCTGCAGATGCTGGTCTGGGGTTTCTTCATCAGCACCGTGGCCTTGTGGCACGCCACCTTCATGGTGAATTCGGTCTGCCACCTGTGGGGAACGCGGCCCAACCCCGCCGGAGACGGCAGCCGTAACAATTTCCTGGTGGCCCTGCTGACTCTCGGAGAAGGCTGGCACAACAACCACCACCGCTGGGCCTATTCCGCGCGGCACGGACTGCGCTGGTGGCAGATCGACGTCACCTGGATGGGCCTGCTGCTGATGAAGCAGCTCCGCCTGGTCCGCGATCTCCGCCTGCCCGCCCGGAGAGTGGCGCCCGCGCAAACCTGAGGTAGCCCCGGTAACGGATGACAAATCCCGCCAGCGGCAGGCGGATCTCCACGTCGAAACAGAATCGATTGTCCTTCGCGTATTCGTAAGAATCACCGCTCGGCATCAAGCTGCGCGGTAGCGGCAATCCGAGAAAACTCCATCCCCGCATAACCAGGTTCAGGCGGTCGTCGTCCGGAACCAGGGCCATTGCGAACGTCAAAGGACCGAACCGCTCGCACAGCAGGTGCTCGAAGCGGCCGGATCCCGCACTGAACGTGCTGGCGAAGACCTGGCCTCCAAAGTCGCGCGTCCACTTGTCGAAATACCCATGGCGCTCGAAAGTCACCGATACGGGCACGTTCTCGCCGGCCGCGGGAAACCGCATGATCCAGGCCAATATCCGCGCCAGCACTCCCCTGCCCCGCGTGATCGACGACTGTCCGCTGACCGTCAGCTTCGGCCCGGCGCCATGCACGGCCCTGAGAACGGCGGGAAGCGATTGCCAGGCCGTGCCCAAAATCCGCGCATGCAGGCATGGCTCGCCGGCTCCTGCGCCGTTTCGTATGCCGATGGAGATGGGCCGTTCCGCGAACACGCGCCCGTAGTCGGATAATTCCAGCGCCGCGGTCGCGGGCCGGGCGCCGGCCCCGGGCGTCCGTCCGTCCAGCCAGTTGCGGACAATCGCCTCCACCGCCATCGACGGAATGTAGAGGCCGTGATGGCCTTCCGCCAGGAGGTGCACCGATCGGCTGATGTCGGCTCCCTCCGCATCCCTGCCTCTCACTTCCACGAACATGCCGCCTCGATGCTCGCCCCAGCGTACGTTGTTGGCCGTCGAGTGAATAAGCCGCGCGAGCGGCGTCAGCGAAGGGAGCAGTCCCAGCCTTACCAGCCCGGCAAACCATCGCAGCAGGCAGTGCAGGATCGCGGGCTCCGGGGCGGCGCCCATCCAGACATCCTTCACCTCCGGCCATTCATCGGCCAGCAACTGCAGGTCCGGCACGTCGACCAGCGAAAACGTGCGGGGAAACAGCGGAATTTCGCCCGGCGGCGCAATCGTGAACCTTCTCGTTTCCCGCAAGGCGCGGGCGGTTTGCTCGCTTCCTCGCCGCCGCACCGGGATTCCCGTGCCCGCGTAACCCGCAATGGCACGGATCACGTTGTATCCGACGCCGGCATACGGAGAAGGCGCGATCCCGCCCGTTATCGAATCAATGCACCGGAAATCGGTTGCGAGATCGCGAACCATGGCGGCCGAAAGCACGGGAAAACTGCTGACTCCGGACAAGACCACCAATTCTTTCTCCTTGGCTGTCGCATCAAATTGCCGAGTGCCCCGGAGGAAATCGGGACTGTCGGCGAGATCCAGGTAATGCGTGCGCGTGGCCAGCGCGGCCTTGACCACGCGATAGGGGTCCTTCCCGTAAGACTGGAACGGTCCGGACGCGTCAACAACAATGTCCGGATTGACTTTCTCGATCCGCCGGGCCACGTCCCCATCACGATCCACTGTCAGTGCTTCACGAGAGGCCCCCGGAGGAAGCGCATGACAGAAAGACAGCGCGGCGGACTTTGAGCGGCCGGCGATTACAAGAGAAATGCGCTTTTCCCGGCAAAGCAATTCGGCCAGCCGGCCGCCGAATGTGCCGTAACCCCCGATGACGAGCAGGCGGAGGCGTTGGTTTTTCAAGTTGCCTCTAATGGATGAGGGCGGGGACGCCCCTCCCCTCCCAGGATGCACGTTCGCTAGGGCTGATGGAGCAGTTCGAGCTCCAGGGCGCCCTGCCCTGCCTGCCAGGCGGTCTCGGCCTCGTAGTCGCCGGGGCCGGACGTGGTCTGTCCGCTGGCGGATAGCCGGGCGGTAATCGCCAGTTCCGGCTGGTCGGAAATCTTCGCGCCGGGGAGCATCGCGTCGGCGTCGCTCAGCCGGACTTCCAGCGGGAAGCGCGCGCCGTCCACGCGCTTTGCGGCCAGCGGCGGGCCGGCCTGTCCGGGAATGCGCGCCACGATAAACAGGACGGCGCCGGGCGGCGGGGTGGCCGGCGGCCCCAGGGTCAGGCGAAGCTCCACGTTGCCTTCCGCGGCGACGGCTACGCCGGACTCAACGCGCGCTCCCAGGCGATTCAGTTCTCCTTCGACGATCGCCCGCACCTCGGGCGTGACCGGGCCTTCCAGCATCGCCCTCCAGCGCTGCACGGCGATCACGTCCTGGCCGGTTGCGCTGGCCCGCAGGCCGCCGTACCAGAGCCCCTTGGGATTGGCGGGGTCCGCCAGCAGCACCTGTTCGACCATTTGTCCCGCGTCCTCCAGCAGCCGCTGGGGATTGCCGAGGATCAGCGCCTCGGCCTTGCCCATCAGAGCGTCCATGTCCCGGCCCCCGGTCAGATCCAGCACCCGGTCGAAGGCCTGCACCGCGTCGGAATAACGCTCGACCTGGGTGTAGGAAGCTCCCAGCAGCATCCACCCCCTGGGATCGTCCGGCGACGCTTCCAGCCTTGCGCGCAGCGGACCGATCAGTTCCTCGACTCTCGGAGGCGTACCGTCCTCGCCCGTTTCAAGGCCGGCATGGGCCCATTCGTAGTTGCTGGACTGCAGGTAGATCAGCGCGGCCAGGACCGGAATCAGCAGGCACGAGGCGGTCAGTGCCGCGGTGCTTGCGGGCTTGCCGCGGTCGCGCCACAACTGCGGCGCGACGCAGGCCAGCGCCGCCAAGGCCAGGACCACGCAGATTACGACGAAGCCGGCTACCATGTCCTGTGCCCGGGCCCTAGTCCTCTTCGGGTATCGGCATCTTCATGCGGCGCCGGATGACCAGCGCAATGGCGCCCAGCGCCAGGACCACGATCACGCCGGGCCCGATCCAGAGGAGCAGCGTATTGGGCGCAAGCCGGGGGCGGTAGAGGGCGAAGTCGCCATACCGATCGAGCAGGAACTGCTTGACATCGGATTCGCTTGCGCCGCCCTCGACCATGCGGCGCAATTCGCGGCGCATGTCCCTGGCCAGCGGCGCGTCGGAATCGGCCAGGTTCTGGTTCTGGCAGACCATGCAGCGCACTTCCTCCAGCAGCTTGCGGTAGAGGCTCTGCTGTTCGGCGGTCTGCAGCGGCGCCTCCGTATCCACGGCGCTCGCGCTTGCCGCCATCAGCACCAGCAGAACTGCAGCCAGGCTTTTCATTGCGATTGACCCTCAAGGACCGGCAGGAACACGTCCGCGAATACGGCGCCGTCCAGCGGGCCCACATGCCGGTACCGCACGATGCCGTCGGCGTCGATCAGGAAGGTCTCCGGGGCTCCGTAGACGCCCCAGTCGATTCCGGCGCGCCCGTCGGCATCGACGGCGATGGCCCGGTAGGGATTGCCCCTGAGTTGCAGCCACTCCATCGCGTCCTCGTGACCGTCCTTCCAGTTGAGACCGTAGAGCGGCGCGCCGACGCGGCCCAGCGCCATCAGGAACTCGTGCTCGACGATGCAGCCCGAGCACCAACTTGCCCAGACGTTGAGCATCCACGGCCCCTCCTCGACGTCCTGCAGGGAAAACGTGGCGTTGGGCTCCAGAAGCTCCGGCAGCGCGAATTCGGGGGCCGGGCGGCCGACAAGGGGCGACGGCACCAGGCTGGGATCGCGGCCCAGGCTGACGCCAAAGAAATACACCATCACCAACAGCACCGCACACGGCAGCAGCAGGATCCAGCGGATGCGCCGGCGGCCGCTCATGATTCATCCTCTTTCGGCGCAGCCACCCGGTAGCGGCGGTCCGATATCGCCAGCAGTCCGCCCAGGCCCATGATCAGCGCGCCCAGCCAGATGAACCGCACCAGCGGCTTGACCTGCACCCGCACGCTCCAGGCTTCCTCCCCCAGCGGTTCGCCCAGCGCGACGAACAGGTCGTGGCGCCAGCCGGCATCGATTCCGGCCTCGGTCATCGGGCTCTGCTGCACTTCGTACACCCGCTTTTGCGGATACAGCGTGGTCACCGGCCGGCCGTCGCGCGAAACATTGACAACACCCTGCGCGGCCCGGTAATTCGGACCCTGGACGTCCTCAATGCGATCGAGCTGGAATTCGTATCCGGACACTTGAAGGCTTTCGCCGAGCGCCAGCCTGCGGTCGGTTTCCACACCCCAGGCGGAAACCACGACGATGCCCAGCGTGGTTACACCCAGTCCGCAGTGCGCTACCTGCATGCCCCAGGACGAACGACTCGGTTTCGGGCCGCGCCTGAGCAGCCAGGCCACGGGATCGCGAAGAGCCGAGGCAATCACCCATACGGCGATCAGGATTCCGATGGCGGTCAAGACTCCCGCGAAGCCGTATGCAGCGACGGTCAGTACGATTCCCGCGAGAACAGCTACCGCGGCAGGCACCCTGAGCTTGCGTCCCCAGGCAGCCGTATCGGTCGCCTTCCAGGAAGCGTGCATGCCGGCGCCCACGACCAGCAGCAGCGGCAGCATGGGAAGGATGAAAACCAGGTTGAAATACGGCGGGCCCACCGAGATCTTGCCCATGTCCATTGCGTCCAGCGCCAGCGGGTAGAGCGTGCCGAACAGCACCAGCACCGTGGCGGCGCTCAGCAGCACCGTGTTGACCAGCAGCGCGGACTCCCGCGACACCAGCTTGAATCCCGTCTGGGGGTTGGTGGCCGCGTTACGGAGCGCGTACAGCAGCAGCGCGCCACCCATCACGACCGCCAGGAACACCAGGATGAACAGCCCGCGCGCCGGGTCGCTGGCGAAGGCATGCACCGAAACGAGCACGCCGGAGCGGACCAGGAACGTGCCCAGCAGGCTCAAACCGAAGGCGGCGATCGCCAGCAGCAGCGTCGTGTTGCCGAAAAGCCCGCGGCGCTCCGTGACGGCCAGCGTGTGGATCAGCGCGGTGCCCGCCAGCCAGGGCATGAACGAGGCGTTCTCCACCGGGTCCCAGAACCACCATCCGCCCCAGCCCAGCTCGTAGTAGGCCCACCAGCTCCCCAGTGCGATCCCCACCGTCAGGAACATCCAGGCCGCGGTGGTCCACGGGCGGGTCCAGCGCGCCCAGCGCCGGTCCAATCGCCCGCTCAGCAGTGCCGCGATCGCGAAGGCGAAGGGCACGGCCATCCCCACGTAGCCCATGTAGAGCAATGGCGGGTGAATCGCCATGGCCGGGTCCTGCAGCAGCGGGTTGAGGTCGGCGCCGTCCGCTGCCGCCGGAAAGAGCCGCAGGAAAGGGTTGGAGGTGAGCAGGATGAACAGCAAAAAGCCGATGCTCACCAGCCCCAGCACGCCGAGGACCCGAGCCCTGAGCACCTGCGGGAGCGTGCGGCTGGCCAGCGCCACGGCCGCCGTCCAACTGCTCAGAATAAGTTGCCAGAGAACCAGCGAACCTTCGTGCGCGCCCCAGATGGCCGCGAAACGGTACATGGCCGGCAGCTTCAGGTTCGAGTGCTGGGCCACGTACTGGACGCTGAAGTCATGGCGGAAGAAGCTCACCGCCAGCATGGCGAACGCCAGCGCGACAAACGCGAGCATCCCCAGGGCGCAGGGCCGGGCCACGTCCATCCAGCGGACGTTGCCCGTATGCGCCCCCGCCAGCGGGAACACCGCCAGCGCGACCGCCAGACACAAAGCAAGCGCCAGGCTGATCTGGCCGATTTCAGGAACCATTACTTCTTGTGCCTGGAGGCGTCAGCGGAGGGAAGCATCCGGGGGGTGGCCCCGTTCTTCCAGCATTTCCGCGACTTCCGGCGGCATGTAGTTCTCGTCGTGGCGGGCCAGGACCTCGTCGGCCTCGAACAGCCCGTCCGCGCTAACCCAGCCGTGGGCGACGACGCCCTGCCCCTCACGGAACAGGTCCGGCAGGACGCCGGCGTAGGCCACGGTAATCGTGCGATCCAGGTCGGTCACGTCGAAACGCACTTCCAGCGAACCGGGCGTGCGCCGCACGCTGCCCTGTTCGACCAGCCCGCCGACCCGCAGGCGCCGCCCTTCCGGCGCCTCGCCCGCGGCAATCTGCGTGGGCGTGTAGAAATACAGCATGTTCTGCTCGAAGGCGGTCAGCACCAGCGCCGTCGCCGCCACCAGGCAGACAAGCCCGCCGGTCATCGCGACCATCCGGCGCCGGCGCGGCGTCATGCGCGCAGCTCCCAGGCGCCCTCTTCCGGCGCAACGTTCAGGTGCCGGATACGCCGGTGCACGCCGCGCAGGCGCCGTCGGGCGGTCAGCAGCAATCCCGCCAGGATCGCAAACGACAGCCCCACACAGGGCCAGACGAACGCAGCGTAGCCGCCCATGGCCAGAAAATCGCTCATGCGCCCACCGCCACCACGTCGCGCACCCAGCGGGCGCCGCGCTCGCGCAGCAGCACTTCCGCCCGTGCCCGGGTCAGCGTGACCGCAAGGGAAAACAGCACCGCTCCCACTATCATGACCAGCAGGGGCCAAAGCATATCCCAGGTGATCGCCGGCGCCGCCAGGCGAGAAATGGTCGGCCCCTGGTGCAGGCTGCTCCACCATTCCACCGAGAACTTGATGATCGGCAGGTTCACAACGCCCACCACCGCGAGAATGCCGGCCGCGCGGTCGGCGGTCGAACGCTCTTCCAGCGAGGCGTGCAGCAGCATGTAGCCCAGGTAGAGGAAGAACATCACCAGCACCGAGGTCAGCCGGGCGTCGCCCCAGCTCCAGTAAGCGCCCCACATGGGCTTGCCCCAGAGCATGCCGGTGGCCAGCGCCAGACCGGTAAATGCCAGGCCCACCGGCGCCGTGGCCGCCGAGATGGCGTAGGCGAGCTTCATCCGCCACACCAGCCCGATCGCCGAGCCGATGGCCATCAGCGCATAGAGCTGCATCGCGAGGTAGGCGGCCGGCACGTGGAAATAGATGATGCGGTAGGCATCGCCCTGCTGGTAGTCCGGCGGCGCGAGAAGCAAGCCGCCGAAAGCTCCGACCGCGATGGCCGCAAGGCCGGACCAAAGCATCCAGGGCTCGATACGCCCCGCGATCCGGTAGAAATGGGGCGGCGAAGCCAGCTTGTGCAGCCAATTGGGAAGTCGCATCTTGGGCAGCCGGACGGGGTGAGTATCGGGCGAAGTTCAGCCCCTTATTTTAGCCTGTAGCCTGGGCGAGATGGCGTCCCGCACCCCACACCGGGAGTGAGGGATGACCCTCGCGGCTTCCCGGCTTCGGAGAGGGTGGGACGCCCTCCCTCCATTTAATTTACAGTGGCGCGCAGAGCAGCGCCCGCGGCCCACGGTAAAAGACCCACGGCCACCAGCAGGAACGCTCCGAGCATCATCAGCGGCGCGCTTGCCGGCAGACCGTCAACCGCCAGCTCCGTCCCGCGCACGCCGAACAGCAAGACCGGCAATGCCAGCGGCAGGACCAGCAGCGCCAGCAAACCCACGCCGCGGCGCAGTCCCGCCGTCAGGGCGGCAGCCACGGTCGCCAGCAGGATCAGCGCCGGCGTCCCCAGCGCCAGCGTCGCCGGGAGGACCAGCAGCGCCGTTCCTTCCATTCCGTAGCTGGCCGCCAGCAGCGGCGACAGAACCACAAGCGGCAGCCCGAACACGCACCAGTTGGCGACGGCCTTGGCCAACGCCAGCCAGGCCGGATCGACCGTACTCAGGAGCATCAGGTCCAGTGTCCCGTCGTCCCGGTCCGGCTGAAACAACAACGGCATGGCCAGTAGCATCGAGAGAAAGGCCACCACCCAGATCACACCCGCGCCCCACTGCGCAAGCAGCTCCGGCTCCAGTCCCGCGACGATTGAAAAAAGGGAAGTGGAGATAAGGAAAAATGCAACATTAATAATGATATGTATCCATTTCTTGAAGTAGATCAAGAATTCATGCTGCAGAACAGTCAGCCAGATGCTCATCTGCCGACCCCAAGAAGCAATTGCGCGACCGGGCCCGGGAAATCCCAATCCAGACGATGCCCCGCCAACACCGCACAACCACCACCGCCGAGATGCGAGCCGAGCTCGTGCTGCAACCACTCCCTGCCCTTCGCATCCAGGTTGGCATCCGGCTCGTCCAGCAACCATAGTGGCGGCCCGGCACCGATCAGACCGGCCAGCGCCAACCGCCGGCGCTGGCCATACGACAGTTGCGAGGCAGTCCGCTCCTCCAGACCGCTCAGGCCCGCCTTCTCAAGCAGTTCGTCCTCCCGCCCCGACGATCCCGCAAGCCGCAGCGTAAAGGCCAGGTTGCGGCGCACGCTCAATTCCGGCTTGACTCCGTCCTTGTGGCCCAGCCACCCCAGGCTGCGCAGATAGCGCACAGGATCGCTCCTGAACCCGACGCCGTTCAGCTCGACGGTCCCCGATTCCAGCGGCAGCAGGCCCGCCAGGGCGCGCAACAACGAGGTCTTGCCCGAACCGTTCGGTCCCTTCAGCAGCAATAGCGCACCAGGCGCGAGACTGAAGGACAGTTCGTGGAAAAGGCGCCGTTCCCCGCGCCAGAGAGTCAGCCCCTGCGCCGCAAGCATCGCGGTTTTTAACTGATTCTCACAAGCAGCTTGCCGAAATGCTCGCCTCGGGTGATCGACCCGATGGCCTCCGGGCCTTCCGGCAGGGAATACTCGCGATCGATCACGGCGGAAATGCCGTGCTCGACCAGGTGAGCGCTCAATGCCCGGTGGTCGTCGCGAGCGCCGACCGTAATCCCATGAATTCCGGCGCATTTTCCGATCAGGCCCATCGCGTTCAACTCGGCGCTGACGCCGCCCAACGCGCCCAGGACCCCGATCGAGCCGCCCAACCCAAGGGCCTGCAGCGATTGCCCCAGCGTGCCCATGCCGCCGGTCTCCACCACCACGTCTACGCCGCCTCCGGCGCGTTGGAAGGCTTCCGCCCCCCACTCGGGCGTCTGCCTGTAGTTGATCGTTTCATCCGCGCCCAATTCCCTGGCGCGCTCCAGCTTCTCGTCGCTGGAGGAAGTGATGACCGCGGTCGCTCCGAAGGCCTTCGCGATCTGCAGTGCAAAGATGGATACCCCGCCGGTGCCCAGCAGCAAAACCTTCGAGTCCGGCCCCACCGGACCGCCGCAATGCAGCGCAGTCCAGGCGGTCACGCCCGCGCAGGCCAGCGACGCCGCCGTTTCGATGCTCATTTCGTCGGGCACGGGCAGCAATGCCGATTCCGGAAACACGCCCAATTCGGTGAGCGCCCCCGGCGCCTCGCATCCGCTGGTGCGGGTACGAACGCCGGGTCGCACCGGCTGCGACTCCCAGTCCTGCCAGAACACCGTCATGACGCGGTCCCCCGGCTGAAAATCCGTGACGTCGGAGCCGACCGATTCGACCTCCCCTGCCCCGTCGGACAACGGAATCAGCGGGTATTCCTTCCCGCCGCCGTAGATGCCGGCGCAGATCATGAAGTCCCGGTAGTTGATCGCCGCTGCCTGCATACGCACACGCACCTCGCCCGGCCCGGGCTCCGGCGCCGCGGCCGAAACGACCTCCAGGTTCTCCAGGCCGGACGCCGTCAACTGCACGCACTTCATAGTTTTCTCCTTCGCAAAGTCCCAAACGAATCGCTGCTGAAGGGCGGATTTTGCCCTATTCCCGTCAAAAAGGGATTTCCATGGACTGACCGTGCCGTCTTGCCGCCGGCACTAGCCAACAGCGCCGATTCTGTATAGCCTTAGGGCACAGGGGATACACGCATTGACCGGGGACCGCGAACATGCAGAAACCGACACTGAAGGACGTTTACCGCCCCACCCATGACGAGGGGGCCAGGCACGCATTCGTAGGCGCATTGAAAGGTTACCTGAACGGCCCGCTGGAAGCGCGCCTTGCGGGTCACTACGAGGAAAACCTCAAACACGCATATGTCGAGGCACGCGGGCGCGAACCGGAGAACCGCACCGAGGGTACCGAAGCGTTTCGCGAGGACCACCTGTACCAGCTTTGGGGCAGCTCGGTGTACACGTCCCAGAATTTGATGTGGGAGACGGTGGGCGAAACCTGCGATCGGCTGTTGCCGGAATTTGAGGCGCGGCGGCAGACACTGGCGACACAGGGACCGCAAGGCCGTCTCGAACTGGACGAAGGTTTCGTTCCCCCGGATCCCATCCGTCGCGTGGAGATTCATCGCCAGCCGGGCGGCTATTTCGGGCAAGCGGACGATACCAGCCTGCGCCTGGGCATGGATTACATGGGCACGGGCGAACTCTATCGCGCCGCCAAGGGCCTGTCGGAAGGCGACGAGGTCGGCGACCCGGGGATGGGCAAATTCCTCCTTGGCGCGCTAGGGCGCCGGTTTCCCGATGTCGATCCCGGTTCCGTGCTCGACATGGGTTGCGGCGTCGGCGTCCACACGATTGCCTACAAGCAGGCTTTTCCGACTGCGGACGTGTGGGGCGTGGATCTGTCCGCGCCTTTTCTGCGGTTCGCGCACGTCTGGGCCGAAGACAAGGGACTGGCGATCAACTACAGGCAGGCCTGCGCAAGCGAGACCGGTTTCGCCGACGGCCGGTTCGACCTGATCGTCTCGCACATCATGTTCCACGAAACCTGGCACGATGTGCTGTCCGGCATCATGGCCGAGGCCCATCGCCTGCTGGCGCCCGGCGGGATCTTCCTGAATGCCGATGTGCCCTATCAGCCCCAACGTTTGACGATGACCAAGCAGGTCACCAACCACTGGCAGGTCGTCAACAACGGCGAACCGTTCTGGACCGGCTTTGCCGATACCGATGTCCGCCAGGCCGTGATCGACGGCGGCTTCGACCCGCGGCATGTCTTTGCCGAATACGACCCGCTGGGTTCGGGCCATTACTTCATATTCGGCGGGGTCAAGGCGTGACGACAACCCCCGGCGCCGATGCCGCGCGGCCCCACAAGCTGCCGCGGCCGCGCCAGATCCAGGAACTGAACCCCGATCAGCTGGTAGCGGTCATCTGGCGGCTGGCGATGGAAATCTGCGTGCTGCGCGACCGGCTCGGCACGCACGAGGCCCTGCTTGCCGATCAAAACGTGCTGTCGCGCGAGGACATCGAATCCTATTCGCCTTCGCAGGGCGAAACGGCCGCCCGTCTCAAGGCCCGCACCGAATTGATCGAGAACATCATCAACGACCTGAGCTAGCCCGAAACGGCCACGAGGAGGAAGTCATGTGCGATGACCGGACATACAGGGAATCCCGCAAGTATCTGAATAACAGGAACGAGCTGAGCCGGCGCAGGTTCAACGCGCTTTCGGCCGGGGCCGGGCTGGCGATGCTGCTGCCACGGGCAGCCGACGCGCAGGAGGTCACCGAGCAGGACGTCGAAGTCACCACGCCCGACGGCGTCGCGGACTGCTATTTCGTACATCCCGCGTCCGGACGCCATCCCGGCGTCCTGGTGTGGCCGGACATCCTGGGCCTGCGCCCGGCGTTCAGGCAGATGGGCCGGCGGCTCGCCGAGTCGGGCTACTCGGTCCTCGTGGTCAATCCCTTCTACCGCTCGGCGCGGGCGCCGGTCGTGCCCGAAGGAGCGACCTTTCAGGACGAGTCGGTCAGGAACACGGTATTTCCGCTCTATCAACAGCTCAGCGCCGAAACCCATATCACCGACGCGCGGGCCTTTGTCGATTTCCTCGACGCCCAGGCGGCCGTCGATCCGGACCGCAGGATGGGCACGACCGGTTACTGCATGGGCGGCCCGATGACGATGCGCACAGCCTGGGCGCGCTCCGACCGTATCGGCGCCGGCGCCTCCTTCCACGGCGGCGGGCTCGTGACCGACAGCCCGGACAGCCCGCACCTGCTCGTTGGCGAAATGAACGCGCACTACCTGTTCGCCGTCGCCGAGAACGACGACGAAAGCGATCCCGAAGCGAAGAACGTGTTGCGCGAAACCTTCGCGGCCGCCGGACTACCCGCTGAGATCGAGGTCTATGAGGGGGCGCTGCACGGCTGGTGCCCGCCGGACTCTTCGGTCTATAACGAAGCGCAGGCCGAACGGGCCTGGAGTCGCCTGCTCGTCCTGTTCGAAACCGCGCTCGCCTGACGCGACCCCGGTCCCGGCGGGACGCCGGGCGAAAAGAGGAAGAGCAGATGCCTTTCAGGGAGACAAGCGCGCGGTGAACACGGATTCAATCCGCTTGCCTCTGATCCTGCTTTCCGGTCTGCTGACCCTCGGCGGTTGCGGAGAATCCACGAACGCACCGAGCGGCGCGCCCGGCTTCGACATTCTGCTCCTCAACGGATCGGTTTATCGAGGCGGCGCAGGAGGAGCCTTCGAGTCGGTCGATGTCGGCATTCGCAACGGCGAAATCGCCTACATCGGGAATGCTCACGAAGACGGGGTCGATGCCCGGCGGCGCCTCGATGCAACGGGTCTCATCGTGGCGCCGGGATTCATCGATCCGCACACACATGCGCTCACCGAGCTACGCAGTGCGGCGGCAAACAGCAATCTGAACTACCTGATGCAAGGCGTTACGACGGTTTTCACGGGTAACGACGGTGAAGGCCCCGCCTCGCTCGAGGAGACGATCGAGCATCTGAACTCCAACGGCATCGGTACCAATGCGGCCCTGTACGTCGGCCACGGCAGCCTCCGAAACAGCGTGATGGCGGGTGCATACCGGGCGCCAACCGCAGAGGAGCTCGCGCAAATGAAGAGCCTCGTCGCCAAGGCCATGGAAAGCGGTGCGCTGGGCCTGTCGACCGGACTCTACTACGTGCCGGGCTACTTCGCCGACACGGAGGAAGTCATCGCGCTTGCACGGGTGGCCGCCGAGTACGGCGGCATCTACGACACTCACGTCCGCGACGAGAGCACCTACAACATTGGATTGATTGCCGCAATCGACGAGGCGCTTCGCATCGGGCGCGAAGCGCGGATTCCCGTCAACATCGCGCACATCAAGGCTCTCGGCGTCGACGTCTGGGGCGAAAGCGCCAGGGTCATCGAAAGGATGGAGCAGGCGCGAAAAGCCGGGCAACGGGTCACGGCGGACCAGTATCCATGGTCGGCGTCAGGCACTCATCTGCGCAACACGCTGCTCCCCCGAGCCGTTCTGGCCGGCGCCGGAACGGATTACTTCGAACGACTTCGGGACCCCCGGATCCTGGCGAAAATCCGCCCGGAGATGCAGGAGAACCTGCGCCGCCGAGGGGGTCCGGATTCGTTATTGATCGTCGCGGCGGACAACCCGGATATCGTCGGCAAGACGCTGGCCGATATAGCGGGCGAACGCGGCGAGGACCCGATCGACACGGCCGTGGACATCATGACCGAAGGATCCACGCGAGTCGCGTCTTTCAACATGCATGCCGATGACATCAGGGCCTTCATGCAACAGAAATGGGTCATGACCTCGTCCGACGGGACGGACGGCCATCCGCGTAAGTACGCAAGTTTTCCGAAGAAGTACAGGGATTACGTGCTCGAAGAACAACTCATCTCGCTGGAGGATTTTCTTTATCGCAGCTCGGGACTGGCCGCGGAAACGTTCGGCCTCGCCGGGCGGGGACGGATCGAGATCGGATACGTGGCCGACGTGGTCGCGTTCGATCCGGAAACGTTTGCGCCGGTGGCGACGTTTGCGGCCTGGAACAGGCTGTCGGAAGGGCTCGTCTACTCCATCGTCAACGGTCAGCTCGTCGTCGATAAAGGAAGTTACACGGGCATCCTTCCCGGAATCGTCTTGCGGAAGAGAAACGACCGCAGCTAGTGTGCCGTTCGTGCTTCCTCGCCTTTTGTGCTCCCTCGCCCTTTGTTCGTCCCTCTCCTCGTTGGAGACGCCATCCTGGCTCGATTCTCGCTGTCCATGCTCCAACGCTCCCACGAGGAGAGGGACGAACAAAGGGCTCAGCTGTCGCCTCGACCCAGGAACTCTCGCGTTCTGATCTGCAGGTGTTCGACGAACTGACGGGCCATCATGGACAGCGGCCGGAAATCCGCATGGATGACCGAAATCGGAAACTGAATCGTGGGGGCCAGACGCCAGATCTTGACATCATCATGGCCCGCCGACAATGCCGTGATCTCGTCAACGATGGTAATCCCGGTCCCATCGGCCACCAGCGATTTGGCGACATGGTAGGTATCGCAGGTCACGATAGTCTTGAATTCCGTGCTGCGGTCTTCCAGCCGCCTGGTCAGCACCTGCCCGAGAGGGCTCCTGCCGCTGAGCTTGATGAACGGAAGATTACCCAGGTCCCGGATGTTCACGACCGCCTTGTCGGATATTTTCAAATGCACCGGCGCCAGCACCACGAACTCGGCAGTAGCGATTTCGTCGATGCCCAGGCCCGGTTTCGACGGCGGATCGAATGCCAGGCCGATATCGATGCGCTGTTCCTCGAGAGCCAGCGCCATCTCCTCGTAGTGAAGCGTTTCAATTCCGAACGCCGTCTTGCCGTGGGCAAGGAGAAAAGACGAAACTGTGGATGGCAGCAACTGGAGGCCGAATGCCGGCGTGGCGGCGACGCGAATCCGGGATTCGTCGGACGACTGTAGATTTCGCGCCAGGCGTCGAAGCTGCTCCATATTCTGGTACACGGTCGAGACGCTCTTGAACAGCCGATGCGCTTCGGGCGTGGGTATCAATGCGCCCCGAACGCGCTCGAACAGCGCATATCCCAGAACCTGTTCCGCGTGCGCCAGCACTTTGCTGACGGATGGCTGCGTGACATTGAGGACCCTGGCAGCGGCCGTTATGGAACCGCTTGAGTAGACGGCGTGAAACACTTCGGCGTGGCGCAATCTCATGGCAACCCGATGCTGAGCGTGGATTCCCCGAGGTTATACACGGCCTCATCGGCATCTGCAAATGAGGGACACTTCGTCTTGACCGGCAAACTCATCCCTAAAAAGCAGTAGTTTCAGACATTACCCCCGGTTATATCCTGACGCTCGATTGGAATTTGCCAACCCCATGCCTCGGGTTGATACTTGAGTGGCGCGATTCCGCATCAAATGAGCCCGAATGCGTAATCGTTCCAACGCTGGAAACGCAGGGGAATACCGATGTTGTTTTTGTTATCGAAACACTCCAGGAAAGCAGTCCGTCTCATCGAAGTGCTGCTGACGTTCGGCCTTACGGCACTGGCGGTCCAAACGGCCAATGCGCAGGAGGAGGAAGCCACGGACACGGCCCTCGAGGAGATCGTTGTCACCGGGACGCACATCGAGGGCGCCGATGTGGGAGGGCTGTTGCCGGTAACGGTGATGGACTTCGAAGACATTCGGGCAACCGGCGCCGAGATTGGCGATGAGCTCCTAAGGGCTATCCCGCAGTTCGGCTCAATCGGCATGACGCATGTCCGGGGCGGCATCACGGGCGTCAACGCGGCCCGGGGAGATGTCGCATCGTTCAATCTGAGAAGCCTGGGCGAAGGCAATACGCTGGTTCTGATTAACGGCAGGCGGATGGTACTGCACCCCATTACGCAGACCAGTACGGCTTTCGGCGTGCCCGTTGCGTCGCCAAACGCCAACACCCTGCCGATCGCCGGTCTCAACCGGGTGGAAGTGCTTCGCGACGGCGCGAGTTCGCTGTACGGAGCTGACGCCGTTGCGGGCGTTGTCAACTACGTCCTTGACGACACGTTCGACGGCTCGGAGGTTTCGATTCGCTATGGCGCCGAGAACGGCACCGGCCGGGACGATCTGTCGATAAACGGTGCGATCGGCTTCGAACTGGGCGGCGGCAACACGCACCTGTTGCTTTCCGGAAGCTACATGACCAGCACCGGCGTACTCGCCTCGGAGAAATCGTATTCAATGACGCAGGACAATCGATCGCGAGCGCCGGAAGAGTTCAGATCGGACACGAGCCTCGACGGGCGTTCCAGCCTGGAGCCCCATTCTCTCGTGAGTTTCACGGGCCTGGGCTCGTTCCACGTACGTCCTGCGAACATGGTGAGGGACAACGGCGGCATGCTCGGAGTAGCCGATTGCGGTGGCCGGGGACTTGCCGGCGCGGACCTCGTTTATAACGACGGCGTGCAGGACTTGTGCCTGGACTCGAGCGGCCAGGACCGCGCCCTGCGTCCCAACCGCAATGAAGTCAAGTCGCTGACGCCGGATGTCGATCGAATCAATCTTTATGCCCGCCTCAGCCATGATCTGGACAACGGTTGGGAACTCTACGGCGAAGGGGCCTACTACTATTCGGAAGTCAATCGCGTCTGGGAGCAGGCCGCGATCCTGAGCAATGGGCGGTTCTTCGTGCCGGCGGACTACTACTGGAACCCGTTCGGCCCGGTGACGTTCGCCGACGGCCGTCCGAACCCGAACCGGCTGCCCGGCCTGGACACGTCCATCGTCCCGGCGGAGGGCCTTGGCTTTCGGCTCACCGGTCATCGGCCGGTCGATCTGGGGCCCAGACGTGTTGAGGTCGAGAGCTCCAGCTATCGAATGTTGGCGGGTCTGCAGGGCAACCTGGGAGACTGGGATATCGATACCGCCGTCTGGCACAGCGAGGCGCGCGTGGACGACACCGCCAGCAATCGCATAAGCACGCCGCTTTTTCAGGCGCAGATGATGCTGGACACCCCGGCCGCCTACAACATTTTTACCGGCGTCAATCCGAACGATACGACCAGCACCATCGACTCCACCCCGAACCCGCAGTCCAGTATCGATCCTTTCCTGGTCAGCGCATCACGGGACGTCACTACTACGCTAACGGCCGTCGACTTTCGGGCTTCGAGGCCGGACCTGTTTTCGTTGCCGGCCGGTGAGGTTGGTATCGCGGTGGGCGCCGAATTCCGGAGCGAGGACCTAGACGAGGACAACAGTTCGATCTTCGACGGCTCCATGCCCTACATCGATCCGCTGAATCCGAGCCTCGGGCCCGGTCAGGTGACCAATCTCAGCAGCCTCGAGGGCAGCAGCGTCCGGCCGGACGTTGCCGCGGACCGGGATGTTTCGTCCTTGTACGCGGAACTCCTGATTCCACTTGTGGCGAACAGTGAAGGAGTGCCGATCGTTGAAGCCCAGGTCGCTGCCCGCTTCGAGGACTTCAGCGACGTCGGCAACATAACCCGCCCGAAGATCGCACTTTCGTGGTTTCCCAGCGGGTGGCTGCGGTTGCGGGGCTCCTACTCGGAGGGCTTCCGGGCGCCGAATCTGATTCAGCTGAACTCGCCGGGAACGTCCATCACGACCTCGATACAGGATTTTGCCGAGGGCATACTGCTCGGCACCGGCGACCTGAACAGCGGCCCGGCCAACGGCAACTACATTCTGGAAACCTCGGGCAACGCGGCGCTGAGGCCGGAGGAAAGCGAGCAGACGAGTATCGGTATCGTGTTGACGCCCACGGACGGCCTTACAGTTACGCTGGACTGGTGGGAGATCGAATCGACCGGCGCCGTGGGCGTGTTCACCGACGAGAACGAGTCGCGCCTCGACGCGGTGCTGCGCGCCGAAGGCAGCTCAAATCCCGCCGTGTTTCGCGACGTGCCGGATGCGGACAATCCGCTCGGCGAAATCCTGAGGGTCGTGCGTCGCTATGAGAACCTCAACACAAGAAAGGTGAACGGCTACGATGTCCAGGTCATCTATGCGCTGGAATCGCCCGTCGGCGCCTTTGACTTCCGGCTGAACTGGGCCGAACTCAAGGACTTTGACCAGGAAGCCGGCGGAAACGCGGCGCGACTGGTGGAAGCAGGGGCAAACCCGAGCGTGCTCGGAGCGACTGTCGGGTCTCTGATCCGGCGGGAGTTCTTCCCGGAGCGGCGGGCCACCTTCAGCGCGCGTTGGGGCAGCAACAACTCACTCTGGGAAGTCGGCGCATTCGCTTCCTACGTAAGCGACGTGTTCGAACCGTCGGTAACGAATTCGAATGGCGACTTCATGACGGTCGAGTCGATGACCGTCGTTAATGTTCACGCGGCGCGTTACGACCTGCTTGGTGCGGGAAGCGCGATCCGTCTCGGAATCACCAATGTTTTCGACGAGGATCCCCCGCTTGCATCGGAGTCGTTTGGATTCGAAGGCGAATTGCACACCAACCGCGCGCAATATGTCTACCTGAGTTTCAGCAGGCGGTTTCAGTAACACCCGCCGGCATTGGCAGCCGAAAACCCGGAAGGCGCAATGATGCCTTCCGGATTTTCTTTTGGCTCATTCGGTTCCCAATGTAAGCGCGTTCGGGCGACGGGGGTCGGATGCTCCGAAAAGGTAGTGAGTTCCCACTTGAATGGACTGGGTGCTTCCCATGTTGAAGGACTGTTCAATAGTGTGCCCTCGCGATTCGAGAAGTGCGAGCGTATCGAGATTGAACCCGGGTTCGACCTCCAGGATATCGGGAATCCACTGATGGTGAATTCGACGCTGATTGGTGGCTTCGGCAATGTTCATCCCGAAGTCGATGACGTTCACGATCATCTGAATGACGGCCGTGATGATGCGGCTCCCATCGGGGCTCCCCACGACGAGAAACACCTTGCCGTCCTTCATTACGATGGTCGGTGACTGTGAACTGACCGGCCGCTTGCCCTCCTCTACCCTGTTCGCCTGGCTGGCGATGAAACCTTCGGCGCCTTCGATGCCGGCCCTGACGGAAAACGTATGAATCTGGTTGTTCAGGAGAATGCCGGTGTCCGATATCGTCAGCCCCGCACCAAAGGAGGACGACAGGGTGTAGGTGTTCGACACCGCCGTACCGTTCGCGTCAACGATCGAATAGTGTGTTGTCGAACTGCCTTCGTCGAAAGGCGCCAGCCCACCGTTGATCACCGCCGATGGCGTGGCGCGGTCCAGGCGAATGTGCGAGGCCCTCTCAGCCGCGTAGCCCTTGTCCGTCAGCTCGCTCACCGGCACGTCGAAAAAGGCGGGGTCCGCCATGTAGTTGCCACGGTCCGCAAACGTCAATCGCATGGCTTCGGCCAGGACATGCACGGACTGCGCCGAGTAGCCCCAGCCCTGCAGCGGAAAATTCTCCAGAATGTTGAGCGCTTCCACGATGGCGATGCCTCCCGAGCTTGGGGGCGGCATCGAGACGATTTCGTAGCCGCGATAGTTGCCTCGTATCGGGCGACGGATGATTGCTTCGTATTCCTCCAGGTCGCGCCGGTCGATATGGCCCCCGAAACGTTCCATGTCCGAGACGATTTGCTCGGCGACTTCACCGCGATAGAACACGTCCGGTCCCTTCTCGGCGATCAGACGCAGCGTGCGGGCTAGCGCCGGCCGCCGCATGACGTCACCGGCCGCGTACGGCTCGCCTCCGGCCTGGTACAGCGAGTCTGCCGTCGCCTGGTTTTGCGTCAGCCACTCCTTCTTGGACGCAAGCAACTCCGCCAGATCGTGATTGACGGTAAAACCCTCCTCGGCAAGACGGATGGCGGGGGCCAGCAAGTCACTCCAGGCCAGCGAGCCTCCCTGTTGCCAGGCTTTGTGCAGACCGGCGACCGTGCCGGGGACGCCGACGGCAGGCCAGTCGAATCGGGAGCTGTCCAGCTTTTCGCCCTGCTCGTCGAGGAAATCGCCGGCTGTGACCCCGGAGGGCGCCGTCTCCCGGTAATCAACGGTGTAGGATTCGTTGGTCGCGGCATCGTGCACGACCATGAAGCCACCGCCGCCGATGTTGCCCGCGCGGGGAAGCGTGACGGCCAGGGCGAAGCCCACAGCCACCGCCGCGTCAATGGCGTTGCCCTCACGGTTGAGGATATCGATACCGACCCGCGTGGCGAAGTCGCTTTGCGTCGAGACCATCGCGCTCGAAGATACGACCGGCAGAAACACGTCGTTGTATCGAACGATGTACGCATCCCTGGCGATGTTGTAGGGGCCTTCCTTGTCCTCGGCCAATGCGAAGTCTTGTGCGAAAAGCGCGAGAGCGGCCAGCGAAACAAGCCGTGCCCGGGTGAGACAAAATCCGGTTCTCATCAGATACTCCGTGCGTAAGGTCGGTCGGTTGCAACACGCATGCGACATGGAATTCTACGAGTCGCCGGCGCCGGCCAATACCGCCGTCTATATGCGGGCGAACATTTGGAATTGGCTAACCATAACGCTAACAGGCATTCTTACGTTCTCAATGCCAATGGAGCTCACACCATGATTGAACGCATCAAAGCCGTGCAGCTGGGCTGTGGGCCGATCGGCCGCAGCATCGCAAGGCTGGCGGCATCGAGATCCAGCATTGAAATCGTCGGCGCTGTGGATCCGGCCTTTTCAGGTCACGACATCGGTGAGATTGTTGAAGATCGAAAACTGAATGGAATGAAAATCTCCAATGATGCGCGCAGCACGATTGAGCAGACAAACCCCGACATCGTGTTGCACGCTACGGGTTCGTCGCTGGAACAGGTGATGCCTCAATTCGAGCAGATACTGGATTTCGGCGTGGACATCGTCTCCACCTGCGAGGAGATGTCATACCCTTTTTTCCATCACCCGAAACTGTCACGGAAGCTCGACGACCTTGCGATGCGGCACGACGCGACGGTGCTCGCCAACGGAGTGAACCCCGGATTTCTCATGGATGTCTGGCCGGTCTTCATGACCGGCATCCTGCAGGACGTCGAATCGGTGGTCTGCATCCGGGTGCAGGACGCAGCGCATCGTCGCCTGCCGTTCCAGAAGAAGATCGGCGCGGGGCTCAGCGTCGGCGAATTTCAGCAACGCGTCGCCGACGGGCACATTCGGCACGTAGGGCTGCCTGAATCGGTGGCCATGATCGCAGCCGGTCTCGGTTTGCATCTGGACGATGTAGTCGAGACCATAGAGCCGGTCGTGGCCGATCATGAAGTGAGCAGCAAGGACTTGTCGGTTGCGGCGGGACAGGTGGCGGGCGTGAGGCAGGTAGCGAACGGCCTTATCGCCGGCGCCGAAATTATTCGTCTCGAATTCAACGCATACATTGGCGCGGAAGGGCCTCATGACGCTGTGTACATCAAGGGACTGCCGGACCTGGATGTCGTCATAAAGGGCGGCGTGCACGGCGATCTGGCCACCGCGTCGGCCGTAGTGAACGTCGTTCCCCGCGCCATCAGTGCGCCGCCCGGCCTGAAGACAATGATCGACATCCCGCCTGTTGCGGCATTCCGGTAACGCGTAACGGCGCGCTCGCCTGACGCGAGCGCTACTACAGGCTTGAAACGAACCGGGCGATACGATCCATGCCCTGGTCGATACGGGGTTGATCGAGCGCGAATGAAATCCTGACGAATCCCTTCCCGGCGGCGCCGAAACTCGTTCCGTCGATCAGTGCAACGCCCGCTTCCTCCAGGAGGCGGTCCTGAAAGGCGCGCCCCGACAAGCCCGTTTTCGTGATGTTCGGAAAAACGTAGAACGCGCCGCCCGGCGTCCGGCACGAGAACGGGGAAAGCGCGTTCAGCCGGTTGACCAGTCGTGTCCGGCGCGACGCAAATTCCGACACCATTGCGGACACGCTGTCCTGGGGCCCCTCCAGCGCCGCAAGACCGCCCATTTGAGCGGCCGTATTCACGCAGGAATGACAGTTGATGGCCAGCCGCGTGACCTTGTCCATGAGTTGCCGTGGCCATACCGAGTACCCCAGCCGCCATCCCGTCATAGCGTAGGTCTTGCTCCAGCCGTTCAGCACGATCAGCCGGTCGCGAATCCCGGGGTAGTCGAGAAGGCTCGGAGGGCGGCGTTCGCCAAAGTAGATCCGGTCATAGATCTCGTCGGACAGAATCGCGACCTGGGGGTGATCCAGCAGTCCTTCGACCAGGCGATCCATGTCCTGCCTGGCCGTTACCCCGCCGGTTGGGTTGGCCGGTGAGTTCAGGATGATGAGTCGCGTGCGCTCCGTGACCTGCGGCAGAACCGAATCCGGATCGAGAGAAAAACCGCGCGATTCTTCCAGCCGATACGGCACCGCCGTGGCTCCGGAAAAATCAATCATCGAGCGATAGATCGGAAACCCGGGGTCCGGAAAAAGGATTTCCGACCCGGACTCGCCGAACAGGAGCATCGCAAAGAACATGACCGGTTTGGCGCCGGGCGTGACGAAGACCCGGTCGGGCGCGACGTCGACGCCAAGCCGCCCGTGTAGATCGGCCGCAACCGCTTCCCGAAGTACGGGCAGACCCGGCGGATCGGTATAGCCATGATCGCCGTCCCGCAGCGCCTTGCGCGCGGCCTCGATCGCCGTCGCCGGCGGTTTGGCGTCAGGCTGTCCGATTCCCAGGTTGATGACGTCGCGACCCTCTGCCGCCAGCCGGTTCGCACGCATGAGCACGTCGAATGCGCTTTCCGTGCCCAGGCGGTTCACCCGCGCGGCCAGCGTCGGTTCGTTCATGGCGCCGGTTTCCCCGGTGCGACGCAAGCAAGCACTACAACAGCCCCGGCAACCACAGGGAGAGGGCGGGAATGGAGACAATGAGCGCGAGGACGACGAGTCCGCTCAAAAGGCATGGGACGACGCCTCTGAACGATTCGCCGAGCGGGGTATCGCGGTCGAGCGAGTTGATCACGTAGACGTTCAGGCCGATAGGTGGAGTAATCAGGCCGATCTCGACCGCGAACAGGGCCAGAACTCCGAACCAGATCGCAATCTGCTCCTCCGTATAGCCCAGGTCGAGCCCGACCAGCAGCGGGAAAAAGACCGGTACCGTCAACAGGATCATGGCCAGACTGTCCATCACGCAGCCAAGCACCAGGTAGACCAGCAGGATGCCGACCAGTATCAGTATCGGCGACAGTCCGGACCCCGTCAGCGCGTCAGCCAGCTCGGTCGTGACCTGTGAGAGCGCCAGAAAACTGTTCAGTATTTGCGCGGATATCAGGATGAGGAAGATCATCGCGGTGGTCTTCGCCGTCTCGAGCAGACAGGACGTGAAGGCCGCCCAACTCAGCCGGCCCGACGCGATCGCGACCAGGCCGGTAGCCGCGGCGCCGATGGCGGCGCCCTCCGTCGGGGTGAACAGGCCGAAATAGATGCCGCCGACGACCGACATGAAGATGACCGTTACCGGCCACACCATGCCCAGGCTGCGGATGCGTTGGCGTATCGGCAGCGCCTGGACCACGGGACCGGCCTCGGGCTTGAACCGCACATAGGCGGCGATCGCAATCGTGTATCCAAGCGTCGCGATGAGTCCCGGCACCACCGCGGCAAGAAACAGCTTGCCGATCGACTGCTCGGTGATGACGGCGTATATCACCAGGATCACCGACGGAGGTATCAGGATGCCGAGCGTTCCGCCGGCCGCCAGGGAGCCGGTGGCCAGACCGCCGGAATAGTTGTGGCGCTTCATCTCGGGCAGGGCCACGGAGGCCATCGTCGCGCCGGTGGCGATCGAGGAACCGCAGACGGAGCCGAAGGCGGCGCTCCCGAAGATGGTCGAGATAGCCAGCCCTCCCGGGTAATGGCCCGTCCAGGCGCGCGCCGAGTCGAACAAGCGGCGGCCGAGTCCCGCGCGGGTCGCGAACTGGCCCATCAGCAGGAACAGCGGCAGAACCGACAGCGTATAGCTGGATACGCGACCGAAAGGCACGGTGTTGAGCAGATTGAGGAATGCCGGCCAGCCCGCGAGCGAGGCGAAACCGAAGCCGCCGGTCACGAACATGGCTATCGCGACCGGCATCCTCAGCGCGATCAGCAGCAGGCAGACGCCGAACATCAGGGCGCCGAACTCGACGCTGGTCATCGTGCTGAAGACTTCAGGTGGCGAAAGAGCAGCAGAACGCAGACCATCGTCAGCAGTCCGGCCCCTGGCAGGGACGAGAAATAGGCCCAGTGGACCGGAATGCCCAAAAACACGGTCGTCTCGCCGTCGTCGAGCTTGTGCGTCGCACCGACGAACAGGCGCCAGGTGATCAGGCCCGCAACGATCGCGAACGTGACGTTGTGCACCGCGTCCAGCGCCGACTTGAAACGTGGAGGCATTCTCCCGGTAAACAACTCGACGACGATATTGGCGTTGGCGATGTGGCAGTACGGGAAAAAGGCGAACACAGCAATCCCGATGGCGAGTTCGGTGATTTCATAGTCGCCGGGGACGGGAGCATTGAACAGATAGCGCCCGAGGACGCTGACCACCGTCATCCCCATCACCCCGACCAGCAGCAGGCCTCCCGCCAGCGCGAGGGCCCGCGCCAGCCGCCCAACCCGGCCGTCAGGGCTCATTGCCGTATTTCGCCACAAGGCGCCTGGCATCCGCGAGCATGGCGTCGCCGTCGTGTCCCATGGCGCCCACTCTATCCAACCAGGCTTCGATCACCGGCATGGTGGCCGTTCTCCAACGCTCGCGCTCCGATTCCGAGAGCGGAAACAGCGCATTGCCGCGTTGCACGGCGAAATTGCGGCCCGGTTCCTCATCGTCCTGCCACAGCCGGCCCAGCCGTTTGGCAAGCGCCATTCCGGTGGACCCGTCGATCGCGTTCCTGATGTCCTCCGGCAAGCCCAGGTAGCGGGCCTTGTTCATCGCCATCACGAACAGCACACAAGCCAGGGAAGCCTCGGTATGGTTTCGAGTCACCTCCTGGAGGCGGAAGGGCTGCATGATGGACCAGGCTACCCATACGCCGCCCACAACTCCGCGCGACAGCGCCTCATAGACGTCCGAAACCGGCATGCCGACCGGAACGGCGCCCAGCGCCTCGATCGTGGCAGCGCTGGCGTGCGAAGGTACTCGAATCTTCACACCTGAAAGATCCTCGAGCCTGCGGACCGGCCGATTGGTGGTGTGGATGTGGGCGGGTGCGGTGGTATGAAACACCAGGGGAACGGTGTCCGGATATTCATCCTGCATCCATTTGCGATAGAACTCCATCATGGCCTGGCTGGTCGCTTCCGCACCGCTGCATACGAACGGCAGTTCGAACACCTCCGTCAATGGAAATCGTCCCGGCGAGTAGCCCGGCGAGGTCCAGACGATGTCCACCACGCCGTCGCGTGCCTGTCCATAGAGGTCCGATAACTTGCCGCCCAACTGCATCGCGGGAAAGACCTGGACCCGCACCTTCCCGCCGGAGCGCTCCTCGAGTTCCCTGGCCCATGGAACGAGAAACGAACGCACGGAAAGGGCATTGGGAGAATTGAAGGTATGCAGCCGAAGCGTGATCGGTTCGGCGTCCGCGGTATTCAGAAGCGCGCAGAGTATTGCGGCGGCGGCTGAACCGATCGACCAGCGGCTCAGCCAGCGTTCGCGACGGAAAACTGTTTGCGGAGGTTGTGCGTTTGCCATTGAATGTAACTGGCCAATGCGTGTGCGAAAATGCCTCGACGAGCAGCGGGGAGGCCTCGCCAGGCACCCCGGCGGCCGACATACAGTACCCGATTATTCGCCGCCGCGCTCCTCAGGAACAGGAATCAGGACATGGGACCCCACGAATCCGGCACGCGCTCCCGGGACCGCCTCCATCCGGACGCGAAGATCCCGTTTCCGCTCAGTGTGGGTCTCGCGTTGCAGATCGCCTGCCTGGTTCTGCCCGGCGCGGTGATGATTCCGACGGTCGTGTTCCGCGCCGCGGGCCAGTCTGAGGAAGCGCTGCTGTGGGCTGTGTTCGCTTCGGTCGCGATATCCGGCGTTACTGCGATAGTCCAGGCCAGGCGGATCGGACGGTTCGGTGCGGGGTACATCCTCGCGATCGGAACATCCGGGGCCGCCATTGCCGTCAGCATTGCCGCCCTCGCTGCCGGCGGCCCCGCGTTGCTCGCGACCCTGGTCGTTGTCCTCGCCCTGGTCCAGTTCACTTTCTCCGCACGCCTCTCACTGTTCCGGCGCATCCTCACACCAACCGTAACGGGGACAGTCCTGATGCTAACGCCCGTTACGGTCATGCCGATCATGTTCGAGCAGCTGAACAATGTGCCGAGCGGCACGCCAGCGCTGGGTGCCCCGCTCAGTGCGTTGACGACCCTGGTCGTCATTGTCGGCGTCACACTCACGGCAAAGGGCCGGGCAAGGTTGTGGGCACCGATCATCGGAATTGTCGGCGGCTCGGTCGTCGCAGCGGCGTTCGGTCTGTATGATTTTGACCGTGTTTCTCTGGCTCCCTGGATCGGCACTCCAACTCCCGCATGGGCGGCTCTGGACCTGAGTTTCACTCCCGATTTCTGGGCCCTGCTTCCTGCATTCGTGTTTGTCGCGCTGGTCTGCACGATGCAAACCATCGGTGGCGCCGTTGCGATCCAGCGCGTGTCCTGGCCCGAGAGTCGCGCTGTTGATTTTCGTGCGGTGCAGGGCGCCGTGGCTGCCGACGGGGTGGGCAACCTGCTGTCGGGCCTGGCGGGCACGATGCCGCTTGGGTTCCGGCCAACAGGGGCGTCCATGGTCGAGATTACCGGGGTCAGCTCTCGGCGCATCGGCCTTGCCCTTGGGGCGACACTACTCGTTCTGGCATTCGTTCCCAAGGCTCTTGCCGTGATTCTTGCCCTGCCGGGTCCTGTCATCACGGCCTTTATCACTGTCACCATGGCGACAATCTTCATTATCGGCATGAGGGTGATCATTCAGGATGGAATCGATTTTCGCAAAAGCCTGATTGCCGGCGTCTCGTTCTGGATCGGCGTGGGCTTTCAGAGCGATGCAATACCTCTCGAGCAGGTCTCGGAGTTTGCGGCTGCTCTTTTGAAAAACGGGATGCTGACCGGCGGCATGGTAGCGGTTGTCATGACCGCGTTCCTTGAGCTGACGAAGCCGCCACGCCGCCGGATAGAAGTGGAACTCGATCCCTCCGTCCTTCGCGAAATCCGGGAGTTTATCGGTGCATTCGCATCGCGAAGAGGTTGGGATACACGGATGAGAGACCGCCTCGATGCTGTCTGCGAAGAAACATTGCTGACCCTCCAGCAACAGGACGAGCCTGGTGCAAACATTGGGCGGCAGCTGCTCCTAACGGCGCGCATTGAAGATGGCGGAGCCGTGCTGGAGTTCGTTGCCTCGAAAGGGGAACAGAACATACAGGACCGGATAGCGCTGCTGGGCGAGGCCAACGCGGCGGCAATGATCGAACAGGACGTCTCGCTACGGCTGTTGCGCCACCTCGCCTCCTCGGTCCGGCATCAGCAGTACCACGACACGGACATCGTGACCGTCCGCGTGGAGCCGCCCGGAGGGCGTCTTACCCGCGGAATGTAGAGGCCGCTCTCCAGGTGATGCGAGTGGCACAAATTTGCCCCGCAACGACGTGTGCTGGACGGTCGATTGACAGAACGGAACGAGTTCGCCTATTGTCGGCGCGACAGGTCATCCATAGCGGGGGAATACTCATGCACGTCGTCGCTTTCGTCACTCACAAGCCGGGGCTGGTACAGGAAGGCAGCGATATTCAGCGCGCTTACACCGACTATCTGCGTAATCATCCTGAGCACCCCGGAATTGCCGTTCTCCACGCCGGACCGACTATGGCTGACGACGCGGAGACCATCGTGGGCTTGCTATTGGTTGTCGAGGCGCCCTCATTGGAGGCGGCGCGCGCGTTTCTGGCTGACAGCCCCTATGGCAAGGCGGATGTCTTCGCAGAAACCCGGGTCCAGCCCTGGAACTGGAAAACGGGCTGCCCGGGATAGTGACCCGTCCCCACTGACGGGGCCATTTAATCGCTAGTGGCCTGACCCGGAAAAACAGGCTAAATTCACTGTGCCAGAGGCGGTTGCAACTCCGTCGCCTCCGGAAATCCTTATCCGGTTGTGAATCGGCATTCCGGGACACGTGCAAACTCATGGACATCCAGGACCTGATCATCGACGACCGGGACCACGGAATATTTCGGGTCCATCGGTCGTGCATGACGTCCGTCGATCTGTTCCGGCGGGAATGGGAACTGATCTTCAACCGGTGCTGGATCTACCTGGGCCACGAATCGGAAGTGGAGAACCCCGGAGACTACCGCCGGCGCACAGTGGCCGGCAGGCCGCTGTTTTTCATCCGAAGCAAAGACGGCCGTGTGCGTGTATTCCTCAATTCCTGCCCGCACCGGGGTGCAATGGTCTGCCGCCGCAACGCCGGGAATGCCAAAACTCTGCAATGCTTCTATCACGCCTGGACTTTCAGCACCAGCGGCGAGCTGATCGGCGTTCCCGGACGGGAAGCCTACGGCCCCCGCTTCAAGCGTAGCGAACACGGGCTGAAGGAGCCGCCCCGGGTCGAAAGCTACCGGGGCTTTTACTTTGTGAGCTTCAATCCGAAAGTCGAAGACCTCGTTACCTATCTGGCGGGGGCGAGAGACTACCTCGACCTCGTCGTGGACCAGGCCGACGAAGGAATGCGGGTGATTTCCGGTTCCAACAAGTACGCGATAAATGCCAACTGGAAGCTGCTGGCCGAGAACAGCCTTGACGGATACCACCTGATCCCGACGCACCGGACTTACGTGGATTACATGTCCGGCTTCGGAACGGACGACAGCGGCGACACGCTGGCCACCCGCCCACCCGGCGCGGGGCTGGCTCTGGGCAATGGCCACTGCGTGTCGGAGAACATATCCCGGAACGGCCGCCCCATCGCCCGCTGGCATCCGGTATTCGGCGAGGAGGCCAAGCCGCGGATAGCGCGGGTCCGCCGCCGCCTGGTGCAGAAGTACGGAGAAGAGCGCGCCTACCGGATGGCCGACACCTCTCGAAATCTGCTCATCTATCCGAACCTGTTGATTATGGATTTCGTGGCCATCAGCATCCGGTATATCGAACCTCTGGCTCCGGACAGAATGGAGGTGACAGCCTGGCATCTTGTGCCCAGGGAGGAGTCAGGCGACACGCTGGCCACCCGGCTCGACAGCTACCTGACCTTCCTTGGACCCGGTGGCTTTGCCACACCGGATGACGTGGAAGTCCTGGAATCGTGTCAGACCGGTTTCCGGGCCTCGGGGACCGAGTGGTCCGACATCTCAAGAGGCATGCTCAAACCCAACCCGGGAACGGCGGATGAGCTCCAGATGCGGGGATTCTGGCGGCAGTGGCACGCCAATATGCAGGGCCTGAGTCAAGCCAACGTGCAGGACGGGCAGTCTGCAGAATCGCAAGCCGCCGAGGGTTCGGAAGATACCGATCGCGGCCATGACCGGACCAACGGACGATGACGGCCAACAGCAGTTCCGCGTTGCGAGGTAGCGTAGAGGAATTCCTATTTCGGGAAGCGGCGCTTCTGGACGAGTGGAGGCTGGAGGAGTGGGTAGATCTGTTTACGGACGACGCCCGCTACGTGGTTCCCTCCACGGATCTGCCGGAAGGGGACCCAACGCGCGACCTGGTGTTCATCGACGACGACATCGTCCGTCTGCGCGCCCGCGCGGCGCGGCTGAACAGCCGCTATTCCCACCGCGAGAATCCGCGGTCCCGAACCCGCCGGTTTGTTTCAAACGTGCGCGTAGAAGAAACCGGCGACGGACAGCTCTCGGTTTTCGCGAACGTTCTGGTTTACCGTTTCCGCAGCGGCGAAGGAGCGCCCTATGTCGGCACCATCGAGTACATCCTGCGGAGAGACGGCAGCGATTTGAGAATCGCGTACCGACGCGCCGTGCTGGATCTGGAAGATCTCTCCTGGCACGGCGCGGTCAGCATCATATTTTGAATGGCAGGTGATCCGGGCTTCCGGGATTTCAATGACTGAATCGAGCATCGACAAAGGGCTGCGCTTTGAAGCGGACGACCGGCCCTCCCTGCCCCTCACTATCGGCCTGGGATTGCAGAATACGGCGCTGACGCTGGCCGGCGTCGTTCTCACTCCCACAATCCTCATCACAACCGCCGGCGCGAGCGACGCCTATCTCAACTGGGCCCTGTTCGCCGCGCTGGTGGTCAGCGGCATGGCCACGTTCATTCAGGCCGTGCGATTTGGCCGTATCGGCGCCGGTTATATCCTGGTGATGGGCAGCACCACGGCTTATCTCGCGGTGGGCATCAGCGCCGTCCGCAGCGGAGGCCCCGAGCTGATGGCCACGCTGATTGTCGTGGCGGCCTTCACACAGTTCATTCTCGGCTCGAGGATGGCCATGTTGCGGCGAGTCTTTACGCCCACGGTTGCCGGCACGGTGCTCATGCTGATACCCGTGAGCATCGCGCCGATCATTTACGGCAAGCTGATCAATGTGCCCGTGTCCGCCGCCCCCGCTGCCGCGCCGGTAACGGCGCTGGTGACGCTTGCCGCTTCCGTTCTCCTGGCGCTCAGATTGTCCGGCATCTGGCGGCTCTGGGCTCCCGCGATCGGCCTTGTATCCGGGAGCCTGGCGGGCGCGTGGTTCGGAATCTACGACACCGCGCGCGTTGCGGCCGCGCCCTGGATGGGGCTACCGGATTTCAGTGCCTATCCGGGGCTTGACCTCAGCTTCGACGCCACGTTCTGGGCGCTGCTTCCGGGTTTCATCCTGGTCACGCTGGTCGGCGCCCTGGATACATTAGGCGACGCGATCGCCATCCAGCGCGTGTCATGGCGAAAGCCGCGCGCGACCGACTTCCGCTCGATCCAGGGCGCAATCTATGCCGATGGGATCGGCAACCTCCTGTCCGGATTGGGCGGGACGGTACCGAACACCACTTACGGCAATTGCATCGCCGTTGTGGAGATCACCGGAGTGGCCGCGCGCCGTGTCGGCGTTTGCGTCGGCGCGGTTTTTGCCGTCCTGGCTTTCCTGCCGAAAATCGTCGCCGTGGTGGTCGCAATACCGGGACCGGTCGTGGGGGCTTACCTCGCAGTAATCATGGCGCTCATTTTCGTTCTTGGACTGCGAATCGTGATTGCCGATGGATTCGATTACCGCAAGCGCCTGATCGTCGGATTCGCCGTCGTGGTGGGCGTGTTGTTCCAGTTCGACCTGGTCTATCCGGCTCTTCAGGAAGGAGCGTGGGGTGAGATTCTCGGTCAGGGCATGACGGTCGGAGGCATCACCGTCATTCTTCTTTCGGGGTTCGTGGATCTCACCCGGTCGAGACCGCGGCGCCTGCGGACCACGCTTTCCGTCGCGGCGGTCCCTGCAATCGATGCGTTTCTGCACGATTTCGCCCAACAAGCGCATCTGGATGAGCGGACCACGTTCCGGCTTCGCGCGGTCGGCGAAGAAGTCCTGCATATCCTGCTGGACGACCGGGCGGAGGAGGCCGAGCGCGATCTGTTGCTGTTTGCCCGGGCGGACGGTTCGGCCACGGATCTCGAATTTGTCGCCGGCGGTTCGGAATTCAACCTGGAAGACCAGCTCGCCATGCTGAGCGAGGGAGGCGCCGATCTCCCCAACGAGTCCGAGGTGCCGCTGCGCCTGCTGCGCCATTACGCCACTTCGGTCCGGCATCAGCAATATCACGGAACGGACATCGCCACCATCCGCATCGAACCGGAAGGAGCCCCCAAGGGCGAAACGCGGGCTAGTTCCTGACGAAATGGCCGAGGTAATGGCGGCTCTCGGCCCGATTGACGCCTGCGCGCACGCAAGCATCGTGAACCAGCCGCTCGGTGCAGCAAACATACGCGACATTCGCCGACTGGAGCATCCGCAAACAGGGACCCTGCCGTGCGTTCCGGATATACGCGTCGGCCACTTCGCCGGGATGGAGGCGTTCCGCCGACGCCACGGACACCGCCATTTCTTCGATGGACACAGGCACCAGGTAGACATACCGGTCCGCAGGGCCCCTGTTCACAACGATCCGGTTCCGGCTTTTCCATCTCGAGGACACGTCGAGTCCGTCCCACGAGTCCAGGTGCAGGCCCAACCGCATTCCCGACACCCGATCTACCGTAATCGAAGGACGATTCGCGTCGTCGATGGACGGGTCGAGCGCGGTGACCAGCGACAGGCTGAAAAACGGCGAGAAATCCAGCGCTCGCTCGGATTCCAGGTCGCAGGGGAAGATTGCAACAAAGTCCAGTTCGTCGTCGATTGACAACTCGTCGAGAGAAGCGGTGTATTTCTCGACCTCGAATTCGTCCAGCCGTCGAAAATCGACCGGCAATCTTGCGTCAGGCCTATAGTCGACGGTGTCCGGGTAATGCTCCTGCGCGCAGACCAGCGTTTCGCTGAACGAAACCAGGTCGTGCACATCACCCAGCCTGCGGTCGAGGTAGATTTTCATTGAGGATCTGGGGGCGCCGGCGCGGGCATGCCGCGGCCTCGCCAATTCAGATCAGGTCAGCGCCCAACTTTTCCAGCGGCTCGCCGTGCAGGGCCAGGTGTCTCACGACGTGGGTATAGAACTTGTCCAGTCCTTCGCAATAGACGGTGGGGTTGTCGAATCCATTGCCGCTCCCATACCGGTGAACGGGCTGGCCGCCGCCGCAGACGTCACGCCAACAGCAATCCGAGCATTCAGGTGCAGGCGTCTTCTTGAAATGCTCGAATTCGTGAAACAGAGGATCCTGGATGATTTCCCCGATGCTGGAACCCTTCAGGTCCCGGTAGTCATATCCGTTCCAGTACTTCGTGGATCTCAGCGTATCGTCCGGGCCGACTCCGCCATCGGACGACACGGTAATCAGTAGATGGTCCGGGTCATCTTTCCCGTCGCCGAACAGGAAGTTGCCCTGCCCGTAGATTCGAGCCAGAAAATGATCGATGAACCGAACGCCCACCGACTCCTCGTCGTTCGCCATCCTGTCGAAAACCTCGATCAGAAAATCGCCGAAGGCTTCCGCGTTACCGGAAAAATTGTCGTGATTCAGGTCGGGAAGCAGGAAGTCGAGCTGGCGCACGTTCAGGTCGTGTCGAAAGTGGTCGTAGATTTCCCCGGGATCGAAGTCCTCGCCGATCACGGCCAGGACCGCGGGAGGCTGATTCAGGTGTTCCTGGCACAGGGCCAGGCCGCGAACGGTCGCCTGGTAGGACGACCTGCCGTTGTGATCGAGGCGATGGGCGTCGTTGTGCACCTTTGCCCCGTCCAGGCTGACACCCACCTGAATGCAATGCTTGTTGAAAATCTCTATCCACTCGAGATCAACCAGCATTCCATTGGTCTGGATTGTCATCGACACGTCAACGACTGAATCCAGATTTGACCTGATTTCATGGCAAATTCCGTCGAACCGGGCTTTCGGCATCAGAAGCGGTTCGCCGCCGTGCAGATGAATCGCTATACGTTGAAGCTCGTACTCCTCGGAGAATTCCCTGAGCCTTTGCACCAACAGGGCGACCGTGTCATTCGAGATAAGCGCCGAGTGCCCCTTGTAGCTATCGTCTCCCGCGTTGAAGAAATAGCAATAGTCGCAATTCAGATTGCATCGCTCGGTGATCTTCAAAATGACTTCCAGCGTATTCAGCTCGCGGAAGTTCACGGTTCTTACTTCAGTGGCCACGGGTACACTCGATTCAACTCCCTGAAGCTTCTTCAGCTTCAGGGTCAGGCACCAGTTTCAGGACAGACGAGTTCCTGCTACTCAGGCATCAGGCGCCGGGGGCGCAGAAACGAAATTTCCACCTGCCACCGCATGTGTCCCCGCCGCCACAGCATCGTCCACGGGTGGAGCAGAGACAAAATTGCCGCCTGCCCCCGAATAGCCCGAGATCTTCGATTGCAGATTCGGACCGATCGCCCTGCCCGCTGCGTCCTTCTGGTCCCTGTCGGAGATTCCCAGCTTCTCCCGGAGCTTGCGCACCTTCATGTCTTCCATAGTTCCCCTCGCTTATGTGCCAAAAGTGATTTCATTCTACATCCTCCCTGATCTTCCGCGACTCCAAAAGAACAGCGCTTTTCCGGAGATCGAAGCGCCCGCGATCCGGCCGAATTGACTGCGACACCTGATCTGCTAGGATCGGAAGATCATTTGTTGACATGATCGTCCGCTCGGGTGCAGCGAATGATTTGACATAAGTGGAGGATTATCAACATGCAACATCGATACCTCTTGTGGTGCCTTATGGGCGTCCTGGCGTCAGCCAAGTTTGCAGCGGCACAAGACGTGGCGCTCGAAGAAATCGTCGTTACGTCGCAGAAGCGTGAAGAGTCATTGCAATCGGTGCCTATTCCGGTGTCGGCCCTGGGCATCGAACAGCTGGAAGACCGGCAGATTATCGAAGCTCAGGACCTTGAGCGCTACGTCCCAAGCCTGAAGATGACCTACAACATTACGCAGCCGACAAATCTGTCGGCCTCACTGCGCGGTTCCCTGGTCCAGGATGCATCGCTGGCGGTGGCGGAATCTCCGTTCGGCATTTACGTGGACGACGTATATATCGGCCGATTGAACGGCAACAACGTCCGACTTGCGGATGTGGAACGGATAGAGGTGCTGCGCGGACCTCAGGGCACGCTTTACGGCCGGAACACCCTGGCCGGAGCCATTCGCTTCATCAGCCGTGATCCGGGAGAAGAATCCTGGCTGAGAGCATCCGCCGGTTTCGGGAATTACGATCAATACGAAGCTTCGGCCAGCGCCGGCGGTCCCCTTGGGGATGAGTTCGCCGGCTCCGTCGCTCTCCAGTTCAACGGACACAGCGGATACGGAACGAACCTGGCGACAGATTCAAACATCGGTGAAGACAAGAACTGGGCGGGACGGGTCAAGCTGCGCTACATGGGCGGCGAGAACTTTGATGCCACGGTTAACGTGTCCTATGCCGACAGCAGTAATGACGCGGTCAGAATGGTCGCCGCCACGACGCCCAGTGTGCCGCGGAATCGACAGCATACGTCCGAGGACCTCGTCCCCACCTTTGGTGGTCTCTACGATGTTTCCATACCCGACCAGGACTACAGCGGCGGCGGGCGGACGGAAATCACCAACCAGCCCCGGGGCGATACCGAACAGCTCGTCACGTCTCTCACGATGTCCTACGACTTTGACCGCACGACACTGAAATCCATCACGGGGTACGCCGATACGTCCGATTTCTGGGCCAACGATTTCTCGGGCGCCGGCGCGATTCTCGCTTCTATCGGTACCGACTCCGACCAATTCAGCCAGGAACTGCAGCTGCAAGGCAGCGCTGTTGACGACAGGCTGAACTACACGGTGGGCGCCTTTTACTTTGAGGAAAACTCCACTCAGGACATCGGCTGGTATTTCGCGTCCGTTGGCGGCGCCGTGTCCAGGAGCCATATCGATGTCGGCACGGAGTCCTATGCGGTCTTTGGGCAGGCCGACTATGCCATTACCGACAAGCTCACCGCCACCGGCGGTATCCGCTGGATCAGCGAGGACAAGGAGTGGGATTTCGACTTTCAGCTCCTGTTTATCCCGCTGCCGGGAGAGTTCATCGAGGAAGCCCTGGACTATGATGCGTGGACACCCAAGGTCGGGCTTGATTACGAGTTTGACACCTCGGGTGCGGTCGACAGCCTCATGCTTTACACGTCGGCCGCCAAGGGATTCAAGTCGGGCGGATTCAACGGCATCAATATTTTCAACACGAGTGTCGCTAAATCGAGTTACGGGCCGGAAACCAACTGGACCTACGAAATCGGCGTCAAGACGGAAATGTTCAATAATCGCTTCCGTTTGAATGCCAACTACTTCGTCAACCGGGGCACGGACATAACGCTCAATGCAAACGTTATCGTCGACGGCAATCCGACCTTTCCCGTCCAGAACGCCGGAAATGTCACGATCCAGGGGCTTGAACTGGAGAGCACGGCAATTCTGTTTGAAGGGTTCACCGCTTTCGTCACGGGTACATTTCTGGACGGCAAGTTCCGTGAAATCGATCCGACCACCGCTCCGGCAAACTCGGTGGCGGCCTTTGGCGTGGAAGCGGAACCTCCTCAGACCGCCGACTTCGCGATTGCCGTCGGTTTTGACTATATCCGCGATATCGACCTGGGCGGCAGGGCGGCAGCGATCAAGGTGGGGCTGGACTATTACCACACTGACGAGTACGTCCTCGTGGCTACGCAGGAGTTCCTGATAAGCCCCTATAACCGCATCAATGCCTATGTCGGCCTGGAGTTCAATGAACGATGGGAAGCGCGCTTTGCCATGCAAAACCTCGAGGATGACCGGAGCTTCATCACCGGGTCACGAGGCCTGGGCGGCTCCATCGCCCTGCCGCCGCGCACCTACAAATTCACGGTGAACTACAGCATGTAAGCCGCCGGCCGCGTTCGCCGGTGGTTGACTGAAACCGGCGCTCAGCCGTCCTCTTCAGTCTCGGGCGCCATGTTTGCCTGAGTCCTCGCATCCGTGGGCAACGCAAGGTTGCCCTCTATTCTCGCGACCCGTTCGCGCAGACTCACAAGGCTGCGTTGAAATACTGGTCAAATCATTCAAAAAGGCGCACGCCGCCGTGTTTCCCTTGGCATCCCGTATACTTCCCGCCTTGATTGCATTGCAATCATCGCGTAAATTTGGATTGCCGGACTGTCGGAGAGCATGACCATGGCAAGCATCACGATCCGAAATCTCGACGACAAAGTGAAGACGCAGTTGCGCGTGCGGGCGGCGGGCAACGGCCGTTCCATGGAAGAGGAAGCGCGGCTGATCCTGCGCGAGGCCGTCGGGCGCAAGCCGAGTTCCAAAAACCTTGCGAGTATCGCCCGCTCGTACTTTGGCCCGGACAATGGTGTGGATCTGGAACTGCCGCCGCGCGGTCCGATGCGCGAGCCGCCATCCTTCGATTGAGCGTAACTCGTGTCTGTGCTGTTGGACACCAACGTCGTGTCCGAGTTGATTCGCAAGTCGCCCCACCCTGCCGTCAATGCGTGGGCCGCCGACCATCCCCTTGAAGATCTGTTTTTCTCGGCGGTCGGCGAAGCGGAACTACGCTACGGCGCAGCGATTCTGACCGCCGGCCGGCGCCGGGAAACGCTGATTGCGAAAATTGAACGGATGGTGCGCGACGCCTTCGAGGGCCGTGTGCTGCCGTTCGACAGTGATGCGGCGCGTGATTATGCGGAAATTGCCGCCGCGCGCCGCTCGGCCGGGCGCCCCATCGCGCCGGCGGACTGCCAGATCGCGGCGATCGCCCGCTCTTGCGGCATGACCGTAGCGACGCGCAACGTCCGGGACTTCGAGGGCATCGACATCGGGATCGTGGACCCATGGTCGCCCCCATGACCCGTAGCGCCGACTCGTCCGTTGACTTCCGCAAAGCCGCTGCGAAGCTCGGCCCTGACATCGGCCATATCGCTACGCTGTTGGGCCTGTCCCTGAAAAACCGTGCCCAGCAAAAGAGCGACCGCGGCGGTCGCCGCAGACACCTTTCCAGCGCTGATCCATGCGCTCTTGCTCACTGCACTACCCTGGAGGGAACGGTCATCATGACTGCAACTCCATTAGTTTTGAAAAAGGTCGGCGTGTGTTCCGGTGCGGCGAAGAATCAGAAGGTCTTGGCTAATCTCGTAAATCTGTATCCAGTCTCCAGCCAGATGAAGATCCCAAGCTTCTTTGAAGTTGCCTGACAATTTGTGGGGTCGGGCCTTAGGTGGTAGAGGCTGGCCTCTCGCCAAGGCATCAACGACGGTTTCAAGCCGTTGGACGTCCCAGCCTCGTTTCTTGATTCTTTTGTAGTCTTGGCGAAATCTCTTCGTGTAGGCAATTTCCCTCATCGGTCCTCTTGATCGGCGTCGCTGGCCGTTTCAAGGTGAGAGAAGACCGCGCGCGTGGACCGAAATCGTTTCATTCGCTCCGCAGGTTCCGCCAATGCGTCTATCGTTTCCGCATTCGGGATTCGCGCGTCAAAGGGCAAGCCCTTGCGCATAACGAGTTGTCGCAAGGACATGCGAATAAATTCGGTGGGTTTCACTTTTCGATCCGAGTTGTGTCAGTCTAAATACACAGTTTGCCCCTTTGCGTGCCCGGGGCCGGACTCGAACCGGCACGGGGTTTCCCCCGGGGGATTTTCTTACCCGCTACGGCTTTCGCCGCGGGATGCGCGCCGCGGCGCGCTCCCTTTGGGGTCTGGACTTTCCCTCTGCCGTATCGCTATTGAGCGACGTAGGCCGGAGCCGTCAAGTCTCTACACTTTCCCCGTGAAACCGGGGCTTAGCTCGAGATTGCCACCACCTTGCGTGCTGAGGTTTCCCCGAATTTGACTCCTGGTGCATCGGGCGGTTTCCCGACCGGCGCTCAATATCAAGTCCCCTGCGTATACCCATTTCGCCACCCGGGCACAGGCGGCGAAGTTTAGCAAAGGTGGGCGAGAGCGATGCTCTCACCCTGGGAACGAAGGCGTCTCGCCTTCGTTCCCAGGTCAGCGGAGCAGGCTCCAGAGCACGATCAGGATCAGGAAGGGCGCCAACCACAGGAGGGCGCGCCAGATCCGAAGTAACGGGCCGCTCAGGGTCGTTTCCCCGCGCGCGGAATCGAGCGACCAGAAATAGCCCAGGAACACGGCCAGCAGCAGGGCGTTGACCGGGAGCAAAACGTTTGCCACGAGAAAATCGACGAGCTGGAACAGGCCCATCTCGCTGAACATGCCGCCCAGCGGCTTCACGTCGGCCCATACGTTGAACGAGAGCACGAATACCATGCCGACGGCCCAGGTCAGGAAGCCCATGAGCAGTGTTGCGAGCGGACGCGAGAGGAAAGTGTCCCGCGACAGCCACGCCACCGCCGGTTCGATCATGCCGAATCCGGTCGTGATCGCGGCCAGGCTCAGCATCACGAAGAACAAGGTCCCCAGCAACACGCCGCCCGGCATGCCCGCGAACGCGACCGGCAGGGTCTCGAAGATCAGCCCGGGGCCGCTGTTGGCTTCCAGGCCCACGGCGAAAACGATGGGGAATATCGCCATTCCCGCAAGCAGCGCCACCAGCGAGTCGGCCCCGGCGATGATCGCGCCGGCCCGCGGCAGCGACACGCGCTGCGGCACGTAGGCCCCGTAGGTGATGAGCATCCCCACGCCGATCGCCAGCGAGAACAGCGCCTGACCCAGCGCCATCAGCACGCCGTCCAGCGTAAGCGCGGAGAAGTCGGCGCTGAACAGGAACGCCATTCCCCTTCCGAAGTCGCCCGCAATCGCGGCCCAACCCACCAGCACCAGCAGCAGCGCGAAAAGGCCCGGCATCATCAGCTTGCTGGCCCGCTCCAGACCCTTGCGTACCCCGCCGGCCAGAATCGCCGCCACGATGGCAATAAACAGCCCGTGCCAGAACATCAGACGCCAGGGATCGCTCAACAACTCTCCGAACAACGCCTGTGAGCCTTCGGCGCTGATCCCCCGGAATGCGCCCTGCGCCGCCAGCAGCGTGTAGTTCAGCGACCAGCCGGCGACGATGCTGTAGTAGGTGATGCCCACCAGCGGAACGAGGATCGAAAGCCAGCCGATCAGCACCCAGGCGCCGCTTCGACCTTCTCGCGCGGCCACTTCGCGCATCGTGTGGACGGCATTGCGCCCGCCGCGCCGCCCCAGTGCCAGTTCGCCGATGACCAGCGGCAGGCCGAGCAACAGCACCCAGCCGACGTAAACCAGCACGAACGCGCTGCCGCCGTTGCTGCCGGCGATGTAGGGGAAGCGCCACAGGTTGCCGAGACCGACCGCCGCCCCCACCGCGGCCAGGATAAAGCCCCGCGTGGACGACCAGGTTTCCGTCTTCATGACGAAAAATTACCACTCCCCCTGCGGGAGGGGGAGTGGTATGAGTTTCCCCTCCTCACAAAAAGAGGGTCAAGTCAACGTTACGCCTAGCCGCCGAACACCTGTGTCACGGACAGTCCCACGGTGCGGGGCCGACTGGTGATTTTGCTGGTCGGTTGGCCGTTCGCGGCGTTGATGAAGAGATCCGGCTGCTCGTCCGTCAGGTTCTCGATATACAGCTGCAGGGTCAGCGCCCGCTCGTCGTTACCGAAGCCCAGCCGCGCATTGAACAGATTGAAGGAATCCTGATAGCGATTGGTGCCGGCAGTCGGGCGTAGCTGCGTCCAGGAATCGCCCTTGTGGCTGCCTTCGATGCGGAAGAAGGCGTCCCAGCCGGTGATCGGCGGCTGGAAGTTGTACTGCGCCGCAAAGCTGGCCGTGAGTTCCGGAATCCTGGGAATCGTGTCGCCTGCCAGGCCCGGCGCACGGACGGACTCGGATACCTGGTCCTCGGTCAGTTCGCGCTTGCCCAGATAGGTTAATGCCGCAGTCAGGTCCAGGTTGCCGAAGCGGCCGAGCAGCTCGGTCTCCACTCCGGTCACCTCTGCCTCGCCTGCGTTACCGATGAAGTTGAATGCGCCGGTGGGATCCTGCGCCGCAACCTGAAGGTTCTCCCAGGTCATCCAGAATGCCGCGTTGTTCCACTGGACGGCGCCCCCCAGCCACTGCGACTTCACGCCGATCTCGTAGCTCGTCACCTTGTCTGCCTCGAACAGCGGCGGAACGCCGGCCTGGGCCGACGCCGGGTTGTTGATGATGCCCGGGTTGTTGGTGCCGCCAAGCCGATAGCCTTCGGCGCGGGTTCCGTAAATGGTCAGCTCCTCGTTCGGCTGCCAGCGCAACACCACCTTGGTGGTGATTTCATCGTCGTCGATCTCCAGTTCATCCGTACGGCCATCCGGCGGGTTCGGCGCAAAGGCCGCGAAATTGAACACCGTGTCGCCGATCTCGAACACTTCAACCTTGAACCACCGTATGCCCACGCCCAGTTCCCACTGATCGTTCAACTGGTAGCTGGCATCGGCGAACACCGCCTGCTCGGTGATGTCCTTGTCGGCGAAGCGCGCGAACACGCAGGGATGACAGCCCGGAATGCCCGCTCCCGGCTCGCTGGTGGGCGGAATGGTGAAGGGAGTGCCGGGATCGAAGGTGAGCCCGTCCGAATTGATCACCGGCACGAAGCTCTGGAAGTCACTGTTCCGTTCGCGCCAGAACACGCCCCCCACCCATTGCAGGGCGCTGTCGCCCGCGGAAGTCAGGCGTAATTCGAAGTGGTTCTGATCCAGGCTCTGGCGCTGGTCCGTCAGCGCGTAGATCAGGTCGGCGCGCTCCGTGAAGAAATTGAACTCGGGAGAACTGGCGCCGTCATACAGAAACGTAATGATCCAGGTGGAGTCGAACTTGAACTCGAAGTCCCGCTCGTAACGCGAGGCCGTTGCCGTCAGCGTTGCGAACCCGAGATCCAGATCGCCCGTGAGACTGAAGATGTTCTGCTCATCCGGCTTATATGTCTGGGCATAGTCGCCGACCAAAAACTCGCCGGTATGGAAATGCGTGAATCCGGCCACCCGGTCCATATCACCGTTGTCGCTTACGCCCCGTTCATCGTAGGTGTCGTAGGGGTGATAGCGGTTGTCGCCCGCCAGATAGCGGTCCTGCCACCAGTATTGAGCGTTGAGCGAAAACGTCTCGCTCGGCTGCCATAGGACATTCGCCCGCAGACCGCGCGTATCGATGTAGTTGAAGTCCTTCAGATTCAGGCAGGCCAGTTCCACGCCGGAATCGCGCGGATCCTCGGCCGGATCCACGGGACGGCAGCGGTTGTTCTCCAGCCACCCGGCATCCTCCACGTTGTAGGCCAACAGGCGCATTCCCAGGGTGTCCGAGAGCGGGAGGTTGACCACGCCGTGGCCGCTCCAGTTGTAGTCGTTGGAGTGCGCCGTCTGCCCCAGCTGTCCGCCCAGCGTGGCGCTGAACGCCTCCAGATCGGGCTTGGCCGTGATGAACCGCATCGTGCCGCTCTGTGAATTGGCGCCGAAAGTCGTTCCCTGCGGCCCACGCAAGGCCTCGATGCGCTGCATGTCGAAGAGCTTGAGGTCCGTCGTCTGTGAACCACTGTTGGAACTCGAACTCTGAATTCCCGGAAGCGGAACCTCGTCGTAATAGACGGCCACCTGCTGCTGTCCCGCCGACTGAATTCCGCGAATGACGTAGCGGCGTTGTCCCGGTCCGGCGTCGATGAAGCTCAGTCCCGGCACCTGGTAGGCGAAGTCCTCGAAATCGAGCACCTGCATGTCCCGCAGCGTGTCCTCGGTTATCGCAGTCACCGTGACCGGCACGTCCTGCAGGCGCTCCGCACCCAGCTTTCGTGCCGTAACCACTATCTCTTCAACGGCGCTCAGGTTGTTCTGTGCGAACGCAGGAGCGGCGGCCAACACCAGCGCCGCGGCTCCCAGAAAAGTAAAACGAAGCCTCATGCCGAAGTCCTCCAAAAGCGGTCTTTCGATTCTAGCACGCAGCCAGGAAGGCCGAAATTACTGAAAATCAATGGAGTTTCGATGACTTTCCCCGCTTTGCGGGGGAACCATGGGAAGGCTGATACACTGCCCGAATACTCTTGAGGAGGGCCATCATGACCAGCACCCCACGCCTCCTTCTTGCTGCGTTCGTTCTATCACTTGCCGGGCCTCTATCCGCAGCGGACTACAACCGTGCCGCAGACTACCGGCCTTTCCCCGGCTACACGCTGATCCACGCGGGAACGCTGCTGGCCGTGCCCGGCGAACAGCCCGACGCCAGGCAGACGGTGGTCGTGCGCGATGGCCGGGTGGTCGCCATCGAAGACGGCTGGATCGAGCGGGTGTCCGGCGATGACGAGTCGCCGACCAGGGTTCTCGACCTGCGCGACCGGTTCGTGATGCCCGGCTTCATCGACCTGCACGTGCACCTGCTTTCGCAGTCGGGCGACGAACGCAAAAACCAGTTTGTCGAGCGGTCCGACTCGTACTTCGCTCTGCAGGGCTCGCAGTTCGCGCGCTGGACCCTGGAAGCTGGTTTCACCACCGTGCGCGACCTCGGCGCCCGCGGGCATGCGATCTTCGCGTTGCGGGACGGGGTTCGCGACGGTCTTGTACCCGGTCCGCGCATCCTGGCGTCCGGCCAGGCCATAACACCAAGCGGCGGCCACGGCGATATCCACGGATTTCGCATCGAAATATTGCGTGCCTTGCCGGCGCTGGGAACCTGCGATGGGCCCGACGATTGCCGCAGGGCCGTGCGCCAGATGGTCAAGCGCGGCGCGGACGTCATAAAGGTCACCGCGACCGGCGGCGTATTGAGCGAGACCGCGACCGGTACCGGCCAGCAGTTCACGCAGGAGGAACTCGATGCCATTGCCGAGACGGCGCATGCGCTCGGCCGCAAGGTCACCGCGCATGCGCACGCCAAGGAAGGCATTGAAGCCGCCTTGAGGGCCGGTTTCGATTCCATCGAGCACGCCATGTGGGCCGACGAGGGGACGATGGAACTGTTCCTTGAAATGGACGCGTGGATGGTGCCCACGGTTTATCCCATCACGGCGGTAGGCGACACGCCCGAAAAGATGAGGGCCGGTCCCTTCGGCAACCTGCCACCGCCGATCATGGCCAAGCTACTTGAACTTGGGCGTCAGCCCAAGGACATGGTGGCCCTGGCCCACAGCATGGGCGTGAAGATCGCGCTGGGCACCGATTCGGCCGTCTCTCCGCACGGCGAGAACGCCAACGAGTTCATCGAATACGTCAACGCCGGGATGACGCCGATGCAGGCCCTGATGTCGGGCACGGTCCACGCCGCCGAAGCCACCGGAATCTCCGATCTGACGGGCTCCCTCGAACCCGGTAAGGCCGCCGACCTGGTGGCGCTTGCGGGCAACCCGCTCGACGACATCAGCGCGGTGCTGGACGTGCGCCTGGTGATGCGCGACGGCATCGTATTCAAACACCTGGAGGACTAGACATGACTCCGATTCGCTCCCCTATGTTCGCCACGCTGCTCCTTGCGTTCACGGCGGCATCCACCGCCGGCGCGCAGAACCTGCTGGTCGAGAACGTTTCGCTGCTGGACGGTACGGGTGGTCCCGCCGTTGCCGGAATGTGGGTAGCAGTGGAGGACGGGCGCATCAGCGCCGTGGACAATGCGCCGCTCGAAACGCCGGCCGGCGCCGTCGTGCTGAATGGCGACGGCCGCTACCTGATGCCGGGCCTGGTGGACATGCACATCCACCTGCGCGGCGGAGTGCGCACCCCGCCCGAAGGGCTTCAGGAACCGCCCTCCCCCAACTTCGAGGAAGGAATTCAGGCGCTGCATGGCTATCTGTACAGCGGATTCACAATGCTCTACGATGCGGGCAACGACCCCGACTTCATCCTGGCGCTAAGGGAAAAGGAGCGCGCCGGAGAGATCGAAAGCCCGCGCATTTTCGCCACCGGCGGGATCGTGACCTATCCGGGCAGCCACGGCAGCTCGGCAGGCGCCACGCTGGTGGATGACTGGCCGGAGGCCAAGCCGCTGCTGGATGCGCACATCGCGCGCGAACCCGACGTGCTCAAGCTCACCTACGAGGAGCGCGGCTGGGGCTCGCGGCCCACCATTCCGCGCCTGCCCGTCGAGCTGATGCAGACCATCGTGGAGTACTACAACGAGCGCGGCATCCGCACCACCGTGCACACCTCAAGCGAACTGCGCGCCCGCCAGGCCATTTTCGCCGGCGTGGACACGCTGGCGCACCCGATCATCCAGGGTCCGGTTACCGAGCAATTCGCTCGCCTGATGGCCGCCAAGGGCGTTCCCATGGTCACCACGCTCACGATCGGCGAGAACTACGCACGGCTGGTCGAGCAGCCCGAGTACCTGGACCAGCCGATCTACCGGGACACGATCAACCCGGACGAAATCGAGACGCTCAGGACCGAAACCCGCGCGGAATACGAGGCGCGGCCCTGGACCTGGTGGATGAAGGTGATGACCGAAATCGCCAAGGAAAACGTGCGGATGGTCCACGCCGCGGGCGGAGTCCTGGTGGCCGGATCGGACCAGTCCTCGGGACCGGCGGGACACCGCGAACTGGAACTGCTGCAGGACGCCGGTATCGCGGCTGTCGACATCATCCCCATCGCGACGCTCAACGGCGCGGTCTTTCTAGGCATGCAGCACAAGTTCGGATCGATCGAACCGGGCAAGTACGCGGACATGGTACTGCTCGACGCCAATCCCGCCGAGGACATCAACAACGCCAAGGCCATCGTGGAGGTTATCAAAGGCGGCAGAGTCATCGACCGCTCCGCCCTGAGCCTGCCCGTCAACCGCTAACCTGGGTGGGAGGGCGTCCCCTGGGAGCGAGGACGTCCCCCGGGGGCGAGGGCGTCCCGCCCTCGGGGAAGACGGGACGTCTTCCCTCCCGGGTCGGCGGCTCCAGCGGCGGGCTGTATTCGCTGCCGGTAACGCGCTTCGATGAAGTCGAGGCGCTCCCGGGAGACGCCCCCGCGCACTTCGTCCTCAATGCCGAACACGAGCCAGCGGTCGTCTTCCTGCCGGTATTCCGGCCATTGCAGGCGGCTCCCCCCGTTCGGATCGCCGTTACGCGCGAAGTCGAGCCAGTAGCCGAACAGGCGTCCCGCCAGCGCCTGCTGCCCGGCATCGGGCAGGTCCGCCCCGGAAAAGAGCAGCCTGCGGTCGTAGCCGTGCGGCGCGCCCGGCGAGTCGCTCGGGGGCCCGGCGACGGGGACATCCAGGTAGTAGATCCATGCCGGGGAGTTCCTGCGCGCCATTCCCATTGCGAGCGTCCGGGCGGCAAGCAGGTAGCGATTGTCCCCGAACAGGCGCTTTATGCCGATATCCGGAGACTTGTCGAAGTCTTCCCGGTAAAGAGCCCGCGCGGCCGGATAGTCCGCGCCCCAGATGCGTTCGTACGCTTCTTTCGATATCCCCGAAACCGGCATGATGATGCCTTCGTAGCTGGTTCCGCCGGTCATGACGGGCACATCGTGCTGTTGGCCGGCCAGGAACAGTACGCCGGGTTCTTCGCGCAGCGTGACACCATCGACCAGCGGCAGGTGAAATCCCTCGACGGCTCTCATCAGCGCCATCGCATCCAGGGCCCGCAACTCGTCGAACGTGTCCGCGTCGGGAGAAACGCGGTCGATCAGCTCCCGGGCCAGCGACTCCGCGCTCTGCGCGGGATTCAGATCCATGCCCAGCGGGCCGGGCGTGGGAGCGTCGGCGGTGCGCGGAAGGGCCCAGGTTCCATAACCGCTCTGCGCAATGGCGCCGTGGAACAGCCCCCGCGCCGCGTCGTTCGCCAGCAGCATGCTCACCGCCATCCCACCCGCGGACACGCCGAAGACGGTAACCCTGCCCGGATCGCCTCCAAAGGCGGAAATGTTGTCCCGCACCCATTCCAGCGCCATGACCATGTCCAGCAAGCCGAAGTTGGCTACCGGGCCCTCGAGCGCCGGATGCGCGAAGAAACCGAGCGGTCCCAGCCGGTAGTTGATCGAAACGAAGACAACGCCCCGCGCTGCGAACAAACCACCCGGCACATCGCTGGTGCCCGCAACGAAGCCGCCGCCGTGAATCCAGACCATGACCGGACGTGCGCCGCCGTCAACGGCGGGCGTCCAGACATTGAGCGTAAGACAGTCTTCGTCCATTGACCTGACGGGCCGGACCTGGGGACAGGACGGACCGAAATCGAGCGCCTGGCGCACGCCTTCGTGCTTCGGCTCCGCCTGCGGCGGCAGCCAGCGACGATCTCCGGTCGGCGCGTTGCCGTAGGGAATGCCGCGAAAAACCAGCGCGCCGTTCTCGACGGTCCCTTCAAACGCGCCTTGCGGCGTTTCAACTACGTTTCCGGCAGACGCCGCACCGGCCGTAAGCACCCAAAGAAGGAATGCGCCAAGCAGAAGCCGAGCGCCCAAGTCGCAACTACCCTGCCCCGCCTCCTGCGAGCCGGACACGGCCGCCTGTCCGTCCTAGTCCGTTTCCGGAGCTGCGCAAACCCCGGGCTTGGCGGCGATCAGCGCCTTGGCCGCGACAAAGCGCGCCCGGTTCTCGTCGGTGGTGGCGAGCGCCTCGCCGGAAATGAACACGCCGAATACCGGTTCGCCCTTGCCGTCATAGAACAGCACGCCCTGCACGCGGCCCTCGCCCTCGCCGATCTCAAGGTCGAGGGCGTAGATTGCCGCAAATTCGTCAGGACGCAGGTGACCGCGCAGCGGCTTCGTGTACTCGATATTGAAATACTGGCTTCGTGTGGATGGAGCGCCAGGCGAAACACCGCTCAATACCTCAAAAACGGTGCCTCCCTTGGTGATCAGGAAACTGGCCTCCGAGACTTCGGACAACGCCGCCCACACTTCCTCAAACGCGCTTCCCGGCGCGGATACGGCCTGTTCGGCAGGCAATGCGGCAACCACTTTAGCCTCGGGCAATCCCAGGCGCCGGGCGGCGGTAAACGGCAAAACGCCGGCAGATTCCTCATAAAAGGCGCGCACCTGCTCGCGTTCCTGATCCGTAGCGCAGATTTCCTCCGCCAGCGCTGCGTTCAGGGCCATCAGGCCTGTAAGCGCAATGGACAATTGAACAGTTCTGGTTTTCATGGCTGGTTTCCCCTTCCCGACCTCCACTCCGGTCGGCAGGCCAAAAAATGGATTCTATCCGCGCGCGGCGAAGAAGGCGTGCATGCGGTCCATCGCTTCCTCCAGACGCTCATAGGGCTCGGCGCCGAAACACACGCGCAAATGCCCTGCCCCCGCCTGTCCGTAGAACGATCCCTCCTCCACGCAGACGCTGGTCTCCTTCAGCAGCGCCCGCGCCAGCTCGGCGTCGTCCCAGCCGGTCCCTGAAATGTCCGGAAACGCGTAGATGCTGCCCTCCGGCGCCGGACAGCGCACGCCCGGCATCGCGTTCATGCGCTCCACCACGAGGTCGCGGCGGCGGCAGTCTTCGCGCACCATTTCCTCGACCGCCTCCTGGGAGCCGGACACGGCCGCGCGTCCGCCCTCCTGGATGAACACGTTGACGTGGGCGATGTCGTTCTTCGAGATCTTCAGCATGGCGTCGATGAACCGCTTCGGGGCCACGGCGTAGCCCATCCGCCAGCCGTCCATTGCGTACGCCTTGGTGAAGGCGAAGTGCGTAATGGTCCGCTCCCACATGCCGGGCAGCGAAGCGATGCTGATGTGCCGGGCGCCGTCGAAGACGATCTGTTCGTAGACGTCGTCCGACATGACCAGGAGGTCGTATTCGATCGCGATGTCCGCCAGTTCCTGCAGCTCTTCGCGGGTATAGACGCGTCCCGTGGGGTTGGCCGGGTTGACCAGGACGATCATGCGGGTGCGCGGGCTCAGTCGTTCGCGGATCGCCTTCCCGTCGAGCGCAAAATCCCGCGAACGGTCCAGGGGCGCCGTCACCACCACGCCTTCCGCCAGTTCGATCTTGTTGATGTGCTGAGGGTAATACGGAGAAAGCAGCATGACCTCGTCACCCGGATCCAGGGCCGCCATGCAGGTGATGTAGGCCCCGTGCGTCAGACCGCTTGTCACCAGGATCTCGTCGAGGGCCGCCTCGATGCCGTTCCGGGCGGCCAGCTTCTCCGCCAGCGCCCGGCGAAACGGCTCATTGCCCAGGAAATCGCCGTAATGCACCATCCCGGAATCCAGGGCCGCCTTGCAGGCTTCCTTGATATGCGCCGGCGTGTCGAAGCTGGGCATGCCCACTTCCAGGTGGATCACGTCGACGCCCTGCGCCATGAGCGGCAGGGCTTCCTCGTACATGCCGAAGCTCTTCTCCGAACTCTGGACGATCCGGTCTGCGGGCCATTTCATACGCGTGTCCTTCTTCCTGTTTCAGCGGTCCCGGAACACCGAGCCCGGCCGCTCGACGAAAGGCTCGCGCCAACCGGGGAAGCGGTCGCGGAATATGTGGTTTTGTCCATAGTGCGTGTCGAGCAGGATCGCCTTGGCCGAGCCGCCCCGCCACAGGTCGTATTCCGGCGCCGAATGGCGCGCAAAGAAGTGGGTAAGCCGTGCGTCCAGTTCCGCCACCACTTCCGCGTGCGCCGGATCGTCGATGAGATTGCGCTTTTCTCCGGGATCGTCGGCCAGGTCAAACAGCGTGTGAGGCTCGCCGGTGTCGAACCGCTTCATGTATTTCCAGCGCCCGGAGCGCACGACGCGGACCGTAACGAACTCGAAAAACGCCGTGCTGTCCCATTCCGTTTCCGCGTCTTGCAGCATCGGGGCAAAGCTGCGCCCCCCGGAGTTGCGGATCTCGAGCTCCTCGAGGCCCACGAAATCGAGCAGGGTCGGGAACACGTCCACCTGGTTGATGAATTCCTCGCGCACCGCCCCCTCGGGCACCCGTCCGGGCTGCGAGAACATCAGCGGCACCTCCATGTTGACCTGGTGCACGGTGAACGGAAAGCTCCAGGACGTATTGCCCCAGAGGCCGCCGTGTCCGAACCGCGAGCCCTGGTCGGAGGTGTAAATGACCAGCGTGTTCTCCCGCAGCCCCTGTTCCTCCAACGCTTCCATCAGCCGCCCTACCCCGTCGTCCACCATCGTCGTTTCGGCAGCCGTATTGATCATCGCCACGGGATTGTTGATAGCGTTGATCGCGCGCCAGGCGGTGGTGCCGTCGCGGACCATTTCGCCGGTCGGGCTCCTGCCCCGCGCCCAGGCTTCCAGGTAGGGATGGATGGGCTCGTGCGGCATCGACGGCGGGTTCTGACGGTAACGCTCCGCGTGCCGGTTGCGGGGCGGAAACAGCACGGTCGGCGGCAGCATGTACGGACCGTTGTACGACAGGTACAGGAAGAAAGGCTCCTCGCTGCCCTGCCGCTGCCCGATGAACTCGATCGCCTTGTCCGTCCAGAAGTCTGTGAGGTGCTTCTCCACGCGGTAATGCCGGCCGTTGTCGATCACCTCCTGGTCGTAGAAGGTAGTCGTATGGCCCGACGGGAAAGTCACCCACCACGAGAACCCCAGTTGCGGGCGCTCGTGCCGCCCCAGGTGGTACTTGCCCACCAGTCCGGTGAAGTAGCCGGCGTCCGCCAGCGTCTGCGGCAGGTTGCGGAACTCCTCGATCGCCGACCAGCCTTCCAGCTCCGGCTGGGGAGGCAAGGCCACGTGTATGCCTGTCTGCGAAGGCATGAGGCCGGTCAACAGGGCGGCGCGCGCAGGCGAACAGACGCCGCTGGCCGCGAAGGCGTTGCGAAACAGCACGCCCGAACGGGCCAGCGCGTCGATATTGGGCGTTGCGATTTCGTTGTTGCCGTAGGCGCCCAACAGGCGCGCGGACTGGTTGTCCGAAACGATCAGGATGACGTTCGGACGCTCTGCAGCGGAAGATTCCTGCGCGGCCGCGCCCGGAAACACCGCGGCCAACAGAAGTGCGAGGCCGGGCAGCGATCCTGCGGCTTTGATGGTGGTCGTCATACGCCGGGAGAATACCCGCAAGCAATCGGTGTGTGCAAAGGGCGGGCTAAAATGACTGATCGATCCCGCAGGGGAGACACATAGCGGCAGGAAGGTCAATGAGCGACTCAACCCAAAAGCCCGTAATCGCGAAATACAAGCCGTATTTCGCCGAGCTGAAAAAAGACAAACGGTATTTCTGGTGCGCCTGCGGGCGTTCGAAGAACCAGCCTTATTGCGACGGCTCGCACAAGGGGACCGGCATGGCGCCGATTCCCTACAAGGCGCTCAAGGAAGGCGAAGAGGTGCTGTTCTGCGGCTGCAAGCACACGGGGGAAGCCCCGTTCTGCGACGGCAGCCATAACAACCTGCTGGAAGAGTACGAGACCGAAGACCCCCTAAGCCCGGAGAACCGCGCGATACCCCAGGCCGCCCAGGCCGCACCCGGCCGCGTGGTTCTTGATGGCGGCTGCCAGGTCGCGCGGGTGGAACAACTGGCCGATGAGGGCGCCGGGGTCATTGAAGTCCGCAAGCTGATCGGCGCGGAGGACGGCGCGCGCCATCAGTCGCAGTTTCACCTGTGGCTGGGCCCCGGCTATTCGCAGGCCATGGAATTTCCGGGCTGCCAGGTGCTCCTTTTCGTCAAGGACGATACGGGTGGGCTCACCATCGGCCGCCAGGAATTCGCGCTTGCGCCCCGCAGCGGTGCGTTCGTGCGTCCCGGCGAGGCGTTTGCGCTGACCGCACCGACCGACCGGCCCCTCAACGTGTACGCCAGCACCTTCCCGCAGTTCGAGGGCCCCCGGTGGCTTCAGGAACTGCCGGACCGCTTCGACACAAACTACCCGGACCGCACCATCGCAATGGACCGGGACAAGGCCACGCCGATGGCCGACCGCTTCTTCCAGGTCCTGATCGACAAGCGCCAGGGATTCGAGAACGGCGCCCAGTTCATCGGCGAAATTCCGCGGTCCAAGGCGGTTGCCCATAGGCACCTCTACGAGGAAACGCTGATCATGGTTTCAGGCGAAGGCTGCCTCTGGACGGACAACGTGAAGACACCGGTCGAGGCAGGCGACGTGATTTTTCTGCCGCCAAAGCAGCGCCACTCGCTGGAATGCACCAGCGAGGACGGAATGCTGGTGGCCGGGGTGATCTTCCCCGGCGACAATCCCTCGATCAACTACTAGAAATCGCGGAAATCAGCCGGTCGGCTTCACGAAGAGAAGCGTGAAGCGGTCGCTTTCGCCGATCGCCAGACTCTTGATCCGCTGCGCCTCGTCCACTTCGGGCCAGCCTTCGAACGCCAGGTAACGAAGCGTGGGCGGCAGACGCCAGACACGCTTTTCGTAGTCCTTGTCGTCCATCGGGTTGTTGTTGATGTCGCTGGTCGCGACCAGTTGCCATCCGGCCTCCTCGGCAAGCCTGATGGTATAGCCCTCGTTGACGTAACCGGATACGGCCTCGGGGTCCTGCCGGATCAACGGATTCCCGCGGTGTTCGACGATACCCAGGTGGCCGCCGGGTTTCGCCGATACGTACATCATTTCCAGCATCTCGTGGATGCTGCCGCTGGTCATCCAGTTATGGATGTTCCTGAAGGTCAGCACGAGGTCGGCCGATCCCGGCTCGATGGGCCTGAAATTGTCCCCGCTGATGCTCACGACCTCGGCGTCGCCGTACAGTTCCCTGTCGGCGTCGATCAGCTCCGCGAGCTCGTAGAAGGCGCCCTGGGCCCACTCGCTGGTATCGGGGTCCCACATCGTTGCAAAGTACTTGCCCGTGCCGGCGACGACGGGTGCAATGATCTCCGTATACCAACCGCCTGTCGCATTGATTTCCAGCACCGTCATGTCTTCCCTTAGACCAAAGAAAGTCAGTGTTTCGTAGGGGTTGCGATAGGCGTCCCTGGCCCTTTTCTCCGCCGATCGATGCTCGCCGGTTATGACGGCGCGCAGGCGCGCGTCGGTGGAGTCGCCGGCATGGCTGTCTGCGAGTGCAGTGGAGCCGAAGTATGCCGTAAATAGCGCCAGGGCAAGCACCGGGGATTGTCGTATGAACTTCATTTGCGGTTCCTTCTTAAATCCGAACGCCATCTGGAGGCCAGGGCCGGAATTGAACCGGCGTCCACGGATTTGCAGTCCGCTGCATAGCCACTCTGCCACCTGGCCTGGCTGTTCGGCAGGCCGCGCCCCGCCGCGCTGATTCCTGCCGGAAAAATGGAGCGGGAAACGGGACTTGAACCCGCGACCCCAACCTTGGCAAGGTTGTGCTCTACCACTGAGCTATTCCCGCTCGAAGCGGCGCCGAGTCTAGCAGTAACGCCGCTCCCGATTCAATAGACTCAGGAGAAGAAGGTGCCTCCGTTGATGTCGAAACTCGCGCCGGTAATGAAGCTTGCCCGGGACGAGGCAAGGTAGGCGACCAGGTCCGCGACTTCCCGGGATTCTCCCTCGCGCCGCAGCGGCGTTCCCGCCGCGACGTTGGCGCGCACGGCGTCCTTGGTGAACGTGTCGTGGAAGGTGGTGTCGATCATTCCCGGGCACACGCAGTTGACCCGGATGCCGCTCGGCCCCAGTTCCTTGGCCATCGCCCGGGTAAGCGACATCACCGCGCCCTTGGACGTCGAGTAGGCCGCCGCACCCGGACCGCCGCCGTCCCGTCCGGCCTGCGAGGCAAGATTGACGATGGATCCACCCTCCGCCATGTGGGGAAGAACGCACTGCGTCGTCAGGAAGGTGCTGGTCACGTTCAGCCGCAAGACATGTTCCAGGAACTCCTCATCCATCTCCGGCAACGGCTTTCGCGCGACCATGCCACCCACGACGTTGACCAGGACGTCAATAGAGTCGCCGAATGCGCGGCGGGTCTCGGCCACCAGCTTCTCGACGTCCCCGCGCCTGGTCATATCGCCGGCGACGGCGGTCGCGGTTCCGCCCGCCTGCCGAATGCTCTCGACCGTCTCCTGCCCCGCGGCGGCATTATTGAAATAGTTGACGACCACGCGGGCGCCGGCCTCGGCCAGGGCCAGCGACACGGCCCTGCCGATGTCCCTGGAACCGCCGGCGACGATTGCTACCTTGCCTTCCATACCTGTATCCCCCAATGACTAATTTGAATGTTTCGAGGCGACCGGCCCCTTCTGATCGAACAGACCATAGAAGCCGCTCCACATGAACTCCCGGCCGGCGACCCTGATTGCATGCTCAAGGTCGTCGTCGGGGTCGTAAGAAAGAGCCAGGTAGCGCTCACCGCGCTGCCTGTTGACAATTTTCACCAGCGTGCGGTTGCCTTCCCGGATTCGCTCGATCGCGGCGATAGACCCTTCGCTGCCGATTGTGGACTCTTCCGCCGCGTCGTACTCGCCATGCGCTTCCAGCGTGGAAACGAAGGTGCTGTCGCCCGAGCTTCGTGTTCGCAGGATCACGGCCTGCTCGCGCCGGAGATTGATCTGGGGATCGTTGGCGCCCAGTTCCGCAAAGAGCACCTGCAGCGGTTCTTCGGCCTGGATCGAATACGTATAGAAGCGATCGTCGGCAAGCCAGGTCATCGAGAACAGCTCGCCGGCAGCCACCTCGGTTTCCGCCCGCAGCCATAGATGCTGGTAACCATTGGCGCTGCCCAGCGGCATCATTTTGTCGGTCATTGCGCGAAGCGACGGGCTGGTGGCTATGACCTGGCCCTTGAAGTGAACCGGCAAATCGTATTGCCGTGCCCCCGATCCTGTCACTTCAAGCACGTCCACAACGACGGGGCCGTCCGCTAGCACGCCGTCCGCCAGAACCAGAGTGCGACTGAAGGAAACGCCCTCATAGGCGCCGTCCATGGACGCCGCCGCGACATGAACGCCCTTCTCGCTTGCGTAGTACAGCATCTCGGGATGGAAACGCTCGCCGACCGACAAACGGGCGCCGAAATGACTCTCCCCGTCCACGACCAGCGTATTGTGGGCAACCGTCTGCTTGGCCCAGGATTCGTTCTCGGGCAAGTAGCGCCCGCCGTTCTTGGGCTCGATATTGAGGAAACGCGCGGCGCCGTAGTCGGCCACGATCTCGTTGCCGTTGTCGTAGAAGATCCAGTTCAGCTTGTCGAAATGGCCGTGTCCCATTCCCTGCGCCGTGGCCTTGAACACCAGCGCCTGGTGGCCCGGTCCCGCGCCGTTGCGAAGAACCGCCAGACCGCCCTGTTCGCCGGCGGGGCCGTCCCTGAGCAGCACGGATCGGTGCTCGTAGGGCTCCGCCTCGCCGCGGTCCGCCGCCAGCGCCGCCTCGAAGCCGTCCCCGGTCAGCACGTAGGACTCCTGCCGCCGCGCCACCGACAGCAGCCTCGGGTCGCCGGTGAGCGCGTAGGCGATGGCTACGCCGTGGCGCAACTCGACGGTGTCCAGTCCCTTCTCCCGGATCGCGTCGTTGATCGGAAAGAACAAGCCGCCGTAGGAAAGCTCGATGCAGGCATAGATCGCCTTCAGCAACAGGCCGTCGCGATACTCGAATATCTTCAGTTCCGGATCGTTGTTCTCGATGCTGCGGGCAAATACCACCAGCGGCATCAATGCGTAACGCTGGTAGTACGGGCCCTCGGCGTAGTAGCCGTCCGGCGATAGCAGCAGGTCGAGCTGCCGGATGAACCCGGCTTCACCGTCGCCGTTGAGGCCGTAAAGCGACATTTCCACGTACGACGGGTCGTCGAGCGTGTATCCGGTCATCCCGACAGCGGCCACCGCCCAGGTTCCGTGGTTGTGAATCCGGTCGAACGTCTGCGGCGATTCCACCGAAAGGAAGTCGGCCATGGGCCGCAGCAAACGTTCTTCTATTACGCTCTTTTCGTCGTCGGAAAGGGTGTCGACAATCGCATCGTAGCCCTGGATTGCGTGAACCAGCCAGACGGATTCATTGAGGCTCTGCCAGAACAGCCGGCCCGGCGTCTGCTCCTTCTTCATCGGATGCTCGCCCAGGCCCGGATACAGGACCGCATACGCCAGCAACAACGATTTGGCATGATCGGCGTAGCGCCCGTCGCCGGTGAGCTGATAGACAACTCCGGCTTCGTGGATCGCGACGCCGTTTCGCTTGTGCTGTTCGTGCGAATAGCCGCCGCCGGCGTCGATGGGAGCGGGCACGTCGGGCTCGGATGCGAAATAAAGGTCGACGCGCGCCCGGGTCCGCTCCAGCGAGCGCATGAAGCCCGGCGACTCGCCCATCGCGGCGGTGACACTCGCGACGTCACCTGCGGTCAGCAGCAGGCGAGGATGCGATGCCCGGCCATCCTGCGGCCAGCCGCCGATCGCCAGGGCCGCCAGGGCCGGAACGACAAGGGACCGGCGCATTACGGCGCGCCGATCTCGCCCACGATCGGCTCCGGCGTGCCGGCAAACCGATTGCCCCCGATTCGCGTGATCGGATCGCCGACCGTGTGCGTAACGCGTATCGGAAGGCTGTCGATGAATTCGTTGTCGTGAATGTCGGCCACCTGCACGCCCAGCAGCCGTATCGACGCGGCCGTCTTGTTGCGCGTATTGTGACCGACCGAGTCCAGCACGCTGGAACGGATTTCGAGCCGGGGGCCGAAGGTGCTCTCGTCCGTACCGCCGCGGTAAATGTCCACCACGGCGCCGCCGATGTTGGTGAACCGGCTTTCGACAACCGAAATGACCTCGCCGTTATAGCGGCCCAGGTCGTCGATTTCCCTGCTCAGCGAAATCACGCTGCCGGTAATGTCGCTGAATTCGGAGCGCGTGATGCGAATCTCATTCGCAAAGGTGTTCTTGGCCACCAGGAAGAAATTGAAAAGGTAATTGACGTCCAGGTCGCTTACGGAGCAATCGTCGACCAACAGGCCGTAGTTGCTCGTCATCGAGTAGCGGCTGGTGCGAACCACCGAGTTGCCCGAAATGTCGGGAGAAGCTGCGCCGGAAATCTCCAGGCCCGAAAGCTCGAGGCGCCCGCCATCGTCAATCTCGAACAGCGCCGGGCGCTCGAACTCCAGCCTCACCGTTCCACGGCCCCGGGATGCCCTTATGCTCAAGGGCCGGTCGACCATGATCGTCTTCCTGACCCGGTAATCGCCCGGGGCCAGTTCCAGGACGGAACCCGCTTCGGCCCGGGCGGCGGCATTGAACAGGGCATCCTCGCCGGGCGTGACGAGGATTGTGGGCGGGGCCACGGGGGAGGAACCCGGTTTCGGATACCAGGCAACGCCCGTTTCGTCCTTGTCCAGCACCTTCAGGTCCGCGCGAACGCCGATTGAAGCGAGGTCGTCTCCGACCGGATACCAGAGCCCATTGGCGGCCTGCCGCATCTCGACGGGGGCGTTCGAAAAACCGCTCTTTAGCGGCAGATCGTCGACCGCGTTCGCCGCATTGTCCTCGAATGCGATCCCGCTGATGTCGTCATGCACCCGGATGACGTTCTCGCCGTCACGGTTGAATACCAGGTTGGAACGGAACACGCTGTCGATCGGCGTCGCCGAGCGCTCTTCGTCACTGCCCCCGGCCATTTCGATGTAGTCGCACTGAATGATCGAGTTGCTCTCCATCACCACGTCCTCGACCTGGTGATAACGGTTCAGCGGCGAATCCGGAACTCCGTTCATGACCGTGAAGGCGGCCCCGAAACGGTAACCGGTCAGCCCATGCAGGTAGTTGTTGCGGACCACATGCCCCTTGTTGATGACCCGTATGCCGCCGGTGTTCGGAACACCGTTGCCGAGGAACACGTTGTCCTCCACCACGGCGTTGTTGCCGTGCCGCATCGTGAGCGTGCCGCGCGATTCCAGGAACAGGTTTCCGCGGAAGGTGTTTCCGCCGGACTTGTTGGAGATGATCTCCAGCTCGCCGTCGCAGCGATCGAACACGTTGTTCTCGACGACGGTCAGCGAATCGGCCATCGAGTAGTGGCTGGTGCCGATACGCAGCGTCTCGCCGCCGTTGGACCCCAGTATCGGCCGCGGGCCGAAATAGTTGTGGTCGATGCGGTGGTGGTTTAGCTGGTTTTCCTCGCCGTCCAGCCGCACGGCCATGGTGACCCCGAGATTGCCCTTGCCCTCGACGTGGTTGTGGTCGAAGCGGTTGTGGCGCCCGAACATCAGCACCCAGAAATCGATCTCATGCCGTTCCGGGTTGTTGAACCGGTCGATGACGGTCTCGGTCACCCTTGAGTAATTGGCGGGTTCGCCCTTCGTCCGGCGAAAGGAAATCACGGTACTGGTCGGCGTGTAGCCGTCCCTGAACACCAGTCCGGAAACGACCAGGTGGTTGCCGGCGAGACGCAGGTTGGACTGGCCGCTGATCACGACCTGCCCCTTTGTTTCCGCCGTCAGGGTAATCGGCCGGTCCGGCTCCCCGTTGCCGACAAGGAGAATCTCGAAATCGCGCCAGACCCCGTTGGCGAGCACGATGACGTCACCCGGCCCGGCGCGCTCGACCGCATCACGGTATTCCTCCTGATTTGTAACGAGCGTTTCGGCTGCGGATGCGCTTCCCGCCGCGAAAAAGGCGAGCGCGGAAGCTACCAGAAATCTCCGGTACGACATGAAAAGGCTCCTGGCTTAGCTAGATTCGTGCGCTTTTGAGGAAACGCTCGCGGCTCTCGCTGGCCTTCCTGCGAACGTCCCTGAGCGCCTTCTGCTCGGTCACGTCCAGCATGGATTCCAGCAGCCGCGTGAAGTGCTTTCTCATCGCCATCCGCGCCTGTGAGGGATTGCGGCTATGCAGCGCATCGAGAATCTCCCGGTGTTCTCCCCCGCGAACCGCCGCATCTTCCGAGCAAACGGAGTCATACACCTTCTTGACCGGCGCCAGTTCCATGCGCATCCGCCAGAGCTTCTCGACGATGTAGTAGAGCACCGAATTCCCGGCGGCGGCGGCAATGGTCAGGTGAAAGTCCCGGTCCGCGAGTTCCGCCGCATCGACGTCTTCGTGGTCGTCGCTGCTCATGTCCTCGATGAGTTGCTCAAGCTCGGCCAGCGTCTCGTCGCTGATGTCGGGCGCCGCAAGCGCCGCCACTTCGGACTCGAACAGGGAACGCGCTTCGGTCAGTTCGAGCGCGCTTACGCTGGGCAGCACGTCCACCTGGGAGACGGCGGCGTCCAGTACGTGCGCTCCCGATCCGGGCCGCACTTCGAGCTTTCCGAGAGCCTGCAGCGAAATCAGCGCCTGGCGGACCGTGATCCGGCTGACATTGAATTGTTCGGCCAGCTCGCGCTCCCCGGGCAAGCGGGTGCCGGGCGGATACACGCCTTTTTGCATCCGCTGCGCAATCCGTTGCGCAACGGCCTCATACAACCTTTGTTCCTTCATCTTTGTCGGCGATGCGGCAACATTCAAAACCTCGCTGTAACACCGGCGAATATACGTGGGCCATACTCCAGGGTTTGAACCACCTCGCCTTCCAACGCGCGGAAATCGACACGTGGCTCACCAAGCACGTTAATGCCTTCCAGCGAAAGCTGGATATTGTCGGTCATGTCGTACCTCAGGCGAAGGTCCAGCGTTTTGTAGCCATCCACATATCGAACGCGAGCCGTAGTATCGCGACCATAGCCCTGGAAGTACTGGGAACGCGCCTTGAAAATCGCCTGCACGCTGAAGCGATCATTTTGCCAGTAAAGCTGCGTTGCGCTGGTATGACGTGACAGCCCCCACAGCCCGGCCGGCGGCAAAAGGCCCAGGAGCGGGGTCGGATTGCCGTCAGCGTCGAAGGCCGTACCGTCACCGCCGTGCCCATCCTCGAATTCGAAATCGGAATCCGCGTAGTTATAGCTGAACTTCGCACCAAAGCCGCTCAGAAAACCTGGCAGATAGTCGAACGCATGGGTAGCGGTGACTTCAAGACCGGTGAGGTCGCTCTTGTCGCCGGACACCTGAGTGGTCCTTACGGTACCGCTGACCGTATTTCCATCAATCACAAAGTCTTCCTGCTGATAAACATTCTCGAAACCACCCTGAAACCGCTTCCAGTAGACACCCGCCGCCAACATCGTGTCTTCGTTGGCATACCATTCCAGACTAACGTCCAGATTCCAGGATGGCAGAGGTTCCAGCTTCGGGTTGCCCGGCGCGCCAATACCCTGCACCGCTTCTTCCAGGGTGGCGTAACCCGAATCCGGGTCATCGGAGTCATTGGTGTTGATGCCGCGACTGTTCCCGTAGGAGTGAGGATCCGGACGCGAAGTACCCTTGAACACGCCGCCCCGGAATACCCAATCGGCATTCAGATCCATGATGAAGGTCAGACTGGGCAAGACTTGCGTATAGCTATTGGTCTGCACCACTTGTTCGAAATCCGCGCCCGCTACCGGCTCAACAAAATACAAGCCGCCTTCCTGTACGACGGTTAGCGGAGTTCGGTATCCGATCGACGAAATGTCCGTTTCAACGACACGCACGCCAAAGTTGCCGCGCACGGGCTTACCGGCCATTGCGGTTTCATAATTGGCCTGCACGTACACAGCCGTTGCATCTTCCGTCAAGTCGATACTGCCGGTCGAGAGTCCATTCTGGAAGCCGATTGCGGATCTGCCACCGTAGTTGGCAAGCAATTCATCAAGCAGGCAGCCATGATCGAATGTTGCCCATCCGGTGCCGGTGCCAATACCACTGGCAACCGTAACAAGATCATTACCGCCTCTGGATTCCGACAGGAAACCAGGCTCCGGGAAACTGGGCTCACCGCAATTGTTGGCAGCGTTGAATACCACGGCGCGGGCTTCGGCCGTGTTGGAAGTGCCGCCGGGGACGCCGTCAAAATCCTCGTCCTCGAACAGACTCAATCCGTCGTCATTGCGAGCGCCGCCGAAGGTGCGGTACTCCAGCCGGGAAGAGCGTACGCCTGCCTCGACATTATTGACGAAGCCCAGGGACTCGGTATCCCAGGACAGGTCCAGCCTGAAGGCGTCAATCGTGTGCTCGCGAATCTGCTGCCTGGCGCGAATTCGCGCACGATCGCGAGCGGTAAAGTAGGCAGGATTGGTAATGTCGAAGTCCAGCAGGGAAGCAGGATCACGCGAACTGCTGCCGTCCGTGCTGAGAATGGTTGGCAGCGTAAGTCCATCCGTGCCGGGCGCATTCACGTCGAAATGGACCCAGAACTCTTCTCTGCCTGAAGTGCGGTCCGGATCCGTGATCAATACCTCGTTGGCAGCCATGCGAACCTCAACGTCCGTCTCGGTGCGCTTGGTGTCCGCGAAAGCCGCATCAAACGAAATTTCCAGGCTATCCGTGGCTTGCCAGGCAATGTTCAGGCCGGCGCCTTCATACTCTTCAAAACGTGTGAAGTCCGTTGTATTGGATCGGATGTCGGTATCTGCGACGAAACTTTGCAGTAGCCCCGTACGCGGGTTGGAAACGACGTCCCGCAGGTTATTCTGGGTTGCTCCGAACTGAAGGTCCTGGCGCAGTTCCTTCTGATCCCGCTCGGACTGCTGGAAATCGAGCATGAAATCCAGACGATCATTGGGTTGCCACTGGATCACCCCGAACAAGGCCTCACGGTCGTCATCCGTTGTGTTCCGGCGGAACGTACGATCACGAGCTATGTAGGCAAACGGAATATCCGAAACGCTGTTGTAGTTGGGATTGGAATCGATAAGGTCCTGAAGCTGGTCATTGCTCAAGTCGGGGTCGCCTGCGTTTTCATCGCACCGGCCGGACGTATCGAGCGGCTGCGCGTTGGAATCGAATGAATCCAGCACACAGGCTTCAAACCGCCCGCCGCCGGTGGTATGAGTGGCCTCCGCCTCGGGGTTGGAGTCGTCCCGCACTTGTCCTCCGATGGATATGCCGATCCTGCCCAGACCTTCAAATTCCCATGAATTGATATAGCTGGCGGTGGCGCGGTGGCCATACTCATCCTGGCCGATTATGTTGCCGTCGTCGGGATGCGCCGAGCTCTTGACGCTGAATTGCATGCGCTGGTCGCCGTACTCGATAGGCCGCCGGGTGCTTAAGTGAACCTGACCGCTGACGGCGCCTTCAAGATAGCTCGCAGACTGCGTTTTATGAATGGCAACGGCATTGAACAATTCAGAAGGGAAGATACTGAAGTTGACCGCGCGGTTGCCGCTTCCGTTCGTGGACTCCCGGAAATTGACGACCGTGTTGCCCAGGTAGGGCCCCAAGCCCCGGATCGCAACCTCGGTAGCGCCTCCGTTCTCGCGATGAGTGGCGGCGCCTGTGACTGTCTCCAGTGCTTCGCCGATGGACAAGGCCGGCAGTGCGCCGATCTCTTCCGCATTGAGTCCGTCAACGATTGTGACGGAATTCCGCTTGAGCCGGATGGAATCCTGGATCTCGCGTCGCACTCCTGTTACGACAATCTCTTCAATCATCGACTCATCGACCTCGAGCGGCACATCGGAATCTTCCTCTTCCTGCGCGTATGCGGGCGAACCCGCAAGCACGATGGCCAGAATTCCGCATATCGGGACCAGCGTACGGCGCCGTTGGCCAGCAGCAATCGCTACTTTCCGCATTTTCCTTCTCCTCACCAAGATTATGCGAAAAGTATAGCCCAATTTGCTGAGATCAATAGTACCAGTTATCTGTGCCCTCAGTTTGAATTGGTAATATCAATCTTGCGTGCGGGTGCGCTAATCCGTCTCGGGCCACTTGCCCTCGATTTCCTTCTTCAGCATCCCGATCAGCATGGTCGGATAGAAGTCGTCCGTAGCCTCGGCCGCCGCGGCAAGAAACGCCAGCATTTGCGCCGGTTCAACCAGGCCTTCGCAACCGTCGAAACCGCCGTCCAGCGCATAATAGGCAAACCCGACCTGCGCGGCGAGGCGGCCGTACTCCGCCGAGCGTCGAATCAGTCGGCCGGCCCTGCAGGCGTCCCCTCCGGTGTCGGTGTAGCCGAGATATTGCATGTAGCCGCTCACGAACAGCGCCTGCGGATACTCCGCGGCCACGGCGGCCTCCATGTGCGGCCATCCCTTTCCGGTCTGCCCGCTGTAGGTGTACACGCGGGCGAGTTGATAGCGCAGCCTGGGGTTGCCCGGGTCCTCGGCCACCGCCGCCTCGCAGGCCGCAATCGCGCCGGGAAAGTTCATGTCCGACTGGGACACGCCCGGCGCCACCTTGTTGGGGTCCAGCGGGTGCGAAGTCGCCAGGTCGCACGGCGTAACTTCCTGCGAATACGGCGATGCATCCCATTCAAGCGTTTCCGCGGAAGTCCCGCCAAACGCAAGCAGTCCGCAAAAGGCAATCAGTTTCTTCATTGGTTTTCTCCCTCAAGTGCCCTGACCTCTTTCTTGAGCATCGCGATCAGCATGCTCTCGTAGAAGTCGCTGTTCGATTCCGCCGCCGCCTCGAGGAACATCATGAGTTCGCCCGGGTCGATGGTCACGTCGCAGCCCTCGAAAGCGCCGTCCAGGGCGTAGCGCGTGAATCCGACCTGTCCCGCCAGCCGGCCGTATTGCGCCGAACGCCGAAACAGGCTGCCCGCACGGCATATGTCTTTCCTGGCCTTGTTGATGCCCAGAAAGTGCAGGTAGCCGTTGACGAACAGCGCCTGCGGGTAGTCCGCCGCAATTGCCGCTTCGCGATGCGGATAGGCCTTCTCGCCCTGCCCGCTGTACCCGTACACCCGCGCCAGCTGATACCTCAGCCGCGGATTGCCGGGATCGGCCTCCACCGCCGCCTGGCAGGCCGTCGTGGCCCTGGCGAAGTCCATGTCCTGCTGCGACACGCCCGGCGACACCGAATACGGATCGTCGCCGTGCGAAGCCTCGATATCGCAAGGCGTGACTTCCTGGGAGTACGTCGAGGTGTCCCACTCGAGGGTTTCGGCCGAAGCTCCTGCGGCAAGGAACAGTCCGCAGGCTAACCAGCTTGCTTTCATGTTTACTCCTCCTGACGGTTGAGGCTGCGCTAGTGAACGGGCATAAGCCGGCCGCGCGCGATGACGCGGTCGATCTTGCGGGTGTTACGAATGTCGGTGAGCGGGTTGGCGCGCAGCAGCACCAGGTCGGCGCGCATTCCCGGGGCGATCGCACCCATTTCATCCTCGAGCGCGAAAAACTTCGCCGGCTGAACCGTGGCGGCGCCCAAGGCGTCAAGCGGCGTCAGCCCGGCGGCGACCAGCACTTCCAGTTCGTTGTGCAGGCTGTAGCCGGGAATGGCCAGCGCTATCGGCGTGTCCGTGCCGGCGCCGACCGGCACCCCGGCTTCGTGCATGCGGGCGATCATGTCCAGCGTGTACCGCGCGACCGTGAGATCGCGCTGCCCCGGGTCCCGGCTGACCCACGGCGAGGGCGAAGGACCGCTCCATTCGTCCTGCACCGCCTGCGGTATTTCGGCGAGCGCCACCGGCCAGTCGTCCCGGTCGAAGACGGGAAACATGGAAAGCGCATTCAGGCGCGCGGTCGGAACCTGAATGGTGTTTCGCAGCGTCCCCAGGACTTCGGCGCATTGCGCTTCATCAAAAGCGGCGATCGCTTCCCTGCGCTGCAGACTGTGCAGGAACGTGCGCAGCTTCATGCCGGAGCTTTCTTCGCCCGCCGACAGTTGCTGCCGGCGCGTTTCGAGCAACTCATCGGAGTTTGCGGCGCAGTCCAGCTCGACATTCCGCAGGTGCTCCATCGAATTCACATGCGGACCGGCCGTTGAGGCGCGCATGGAAAGGGGCACGTGGGAGGCAATCGGCAGGCCGTACGTCCCCGCCGCTTCGACCAGTGCCGCGAACACTTCGGGGCTGACCATCTCGTAGATCTTGATGAAGTCCACGCCCTGAGACTTGAGTTCCGCGACCCTGGACCGGGCCGTCGGGGCCTCAGGGTTCGGAACGCCGATTTCCGGCGCGTCGATTCCATCGTAAACCACCGTGGCGCCGTCCAGCAGCGGGCCGCTGAAGAACACCCGCGGCGCAACCGCTCCCTGGGCGCGCATGCGTTCCACCACGGGCGCCATCTTCTCCATCAACCCGCCGGTATCGCGCACGCTGGTAATTCCGTATCGGATAAACATCTCCGGCATCGTGGCCGTGAACCGCTCGTCGTAGGTCAGGTGAACGTGCATGTCCCACAGGCCCGGAATAAGGAACTTGCCGGTGCCGTCGATCTTCTCCGCGGCCGTGAAGTAGATCGAATCGGCGGGACCGACCAGCACGATCCGGTCGCCGTCGATGAGCACCGTCTGCCCCGGCCGCTCGCCGGACACGGCGTCGATCACGGTCACGTTGCGGATCGCAATTCCGGATTGCGCATCCTCGGGCCCGGGCCCGCAGGCCCCGGTGGCCAGCAGGACCGGCAGGAAGCCGGCGACGAGCCTGGCTCGCGCGTTCATGAGGCGGATGTGCTGCGCACGGCCGTCCTGGCCCGCAACATGTACAAGGCGCCGGTCAGCAGCGTCAGCACGGCCGATAACAGCAGTAATACGTAACCGATTTCGTACAGCGGCAGGAACCACAGCGGTTCTTCGTACAGCATGAACGCCAGGGCCACCATCTGCCCGATGGACTTGTACTTGGCCAGCTGGATGACGTTGACCCGTCCCCGCTGACCGAGCGCCGCCATCCATTCCCGCAGCGCCGAAACGGCCACCTCCCGGCCGATGATCACGATCGCCACCAGCGCCAGCACCATACCCGGATTGGCCTGAACCAGGAGCAGCAGCGCGGCGATGACCAGCAGCTTGTCCGCTACCGGGTCCAGGAAAGCCCCGAAACGCGATCCCTGGTCGAAGCGCCTCGCCACCCAGCCGTCCGCCCAATCGGTGAGCGCGGCGGCGCCGAACACGAGACCGGCAACCGGGTGCGCCCAGGGATACGGAAGGTAGTAAAGGGCCACGATGCTGGGCATGGCGGCGACCCGGAACCACGTCAGGATGATCGCGAGGTTCATGCCGCCACTATAGCCAATTCGCCCCCGCCCCGGCGCATGGGTCAGTGCAGCGCGCCGTAGATTCTCTGCGCGAGTTCCGGACCGATGCCGGGCAGTTTGCGCAAATCCTCCACGGGAGCGGCCTCTACGCCGCGCAATCCGCCAAAATGGCGCAGGAGCTGGCGGCGGCGCTTGGGCCCCAGCCCCGGCACTTCCTCCAACACCGAGGACTTGCGCGCGCCGTGGCGTCGGCGACGGTGGCCTTCCAGTGCGAAGCGGTGGGCTTCGTCGCGTATTCGCGCGATCAATTTCAGCGCCGCGGAGCCCGACCCCGGAATCAGCGGCCGGGCGAAATCCGGCATGTAGATACGCTCGCGGCCCTCGCGGCGCCCGAAACCCTTGGCCACGGCGGCCACCGGCATGCTCGACAGCCCCAGCGCTTCCAGCTCGGCGCGCGCCGCATTCAGCTGGCCGCGGCCGCCGTCGATCAGCAGCAGTTCCGGCAACGGCGATTCTTCCCGGACAAGCCGGCCATAGCGCCGGCGTACGGCCTCGGCAATGGCGCCGTAGTCGTCGCCGCTTTCGGCGCCGCGGATATTGAACCGCCGGTACTCGGACCGGCTCGCACCCTCGGGCGAGAAGACCACGCAGGACGCAACCGGAGACTCACCGCCGGTATGGCTGATGTCGAAGCACTCGATGCGCTCGGGCGGGCGCATCAGGCGCAATTCCCTTGCCAAGGCCTTCAATTGGGAAGCGAGGCCCCGGGCGCCCGCGGCCTGCTGCAGCGCCCCGGCCTCCGCGTTCCTCCGCGCCAGCTCGACCCAGCGCCGGCGCCAGCCGCGCACATTCCAGCGCACCGCCACGCGATGGCCGCTCTGCATGCCCAGCGCGCCCTCCAGCAGTCCGCGCCGGCTGACCGGTCCGCCGGTAATGACTTCCCTCGGTGCGCCGCGCTCGAAGTAATGCTGCGAGATGAAGGCGCCCAGCACCTCGTCGGACTCGGCCCCCGGCACGACCCGCGGAAAGAACAGCCGGCTGCCGGTCAGCGTGCCGCGCCGGATCCACAACACGGCCACGCAGAAGACGCCGCCGCTTTCGGCCACCGCGACCACGTCCAGGTCGCGCGCCGCGCCGCCCGCCACCGACTGGCTGGCCTGTATCCGCTGAAGCGCGGCCACCCGGTCGCGCAGCTGCGCCGCGCGTTCGTAATCCAGGTCCTCCGCCGCCCGTTCCATGCGTCCCAGCAGGTCCTCCAGCACCGCTTCGTTCTTTCCTTCCAGAAACAGCAGCGCCTGGCTTGCATCGGCCGCATATTCCTCTTCGCTCACCAGGCCCACGCAGGGCGCCGTGCAGCGGTCCAGCTGGTACTGCAGGCAGGGCCGCTCACGGTAGCGGAAATAGGAGTCCTCGCAAAGCCGGATGCGGAACAGCTTCTGCGCCTGGCCCAGCGCGCTGCGCACCGCCGCGGCATTGGAATAAGGGCCCAGGTAACGGCCCTTGCCGCGCCGCGCGCCACGATGGAAGGCAAAGCGCGGGAACGGGTCGCGGGTGGTCGCGTAGATGTACGGATAGCTCTTGTCGTCGCGCAGATAGATATTGAACCGCGGCTTGTGGCGCTTGATCAGGTTGCATTCCAGCAGCAAGGCTTCCTGCTCCGTTTCCGTGACGGTCACTTCCACCCGCCGGGTGCGGTTCATCAGTTTCTGGATGCGCGGCTGATGGCTGCGCGAACCGAAGTACGACGCCACCCGGCGCCTCAGGTTCTTGGCCTTGCCCACGTAAAGGATGGCGCCCCTGCCGTCCAGCATCCGGTAGACGCCGCAGCTCCGGGTCAGGCTCTCGAGGAATTTCCCCGGATTGAAATCGTCCTGTTTTTCGGCGCTCATAGGCGCCAACGCTAAGCGGCCGCCTGTTGCGTGATCGACATGGCCAGTTCCATCGCCTGCTCGTAGTTCAGGCGCGGATCGACCTGGGTGCGGTAGCTCTTGTCGAGACCCGCCTCGTCCAGCCCACGCGCGCCGCCGATGCACTCGGTGACGTTCTCGCCGGTCAGTTCCAGGTGCACGCCGCCGAGGACGGTGCCGGCGCGCGAATGCAGTTCGAAAGACTGCTTCAGTTCCGCTTCGATATTCTCGAGCCGGCGCGTCTTGCGGCCGTTGGCGACCGTCTCGATATTGCCGTGCATGGGATCGCACATCCAAAGGACCAGTGCGCCGGCGCGCTGCACCGCGTCGATCAGGGACGGCAGCACCTCGCCGACCTTGCCCGCGCCCATGCGGTGGATCAGCGTGATGCGTCCCGGCTGGTTGTCAGGGTTCAGGATCCGGAGCAGGTCCAGCAGCCACTCGGGCGTCATTCCCGGGCCGATCTTGATCCCCATGGGATTGGCCACCCCGCGGAAAAACTCCACGTGCCCGCCGTCGGGTTGCGCGGTTCGCATGCCGATCCAGGGGAAATGAGCGGTCAGGTCGTACCACAGCCCTCGGTGATCCAGGTATCGGGTCTGGGCCTGCTCGTAGTGCAGCAGCAGGCCCTCATGCGAAGTGTAGAAATCGGTGCGGCGCAGGCGGCTCAGGTCGCGCCCGGTCGAGTGCTCGATAAAATCCAGGGAGCGGGTAATCCGGTCCACGATCACTTCGTAAGCCTGGGACTGGGGCGAATGATTCACCCAGTCCAGGTCCCAGTTCTCCGGGTGGTGCAGATCGGCGAACCCGCCGTCCACCAGCGAGCGGATGAAGTTCAGCGTCAATGCGGCGCGCTCGTAGCCGCGCAGCAGCAGTTTGGGGTCCGGCTCGCGGTCGCCGGTGGTGAACGATTCCCGGTTCACCAGGTCGCCGCGGAAGCTCGGCAGCGACACCTGCTCGCGCGACTCCAGCGGCGCCGAGCGCGGCTTGGCGTATTGCCCGGCCATGCGACCGATGCGCACGATCGGCTTGCGCAGACCGTAGCTCAGCACCAGGCTCATCTGCAACAGCACTTTCAGCCGACTCACGATGATGTCGGAGGTGCATTCCTCGAAGGTCTCGGCGCAGTCGCCGCCCTGCAGCACGAAGCTCTCGCCCCGCTGCGCCTCCGCGATGGCCGTGCGCAGCGATTCGACTTCCCAGCTGGTCACGATGGGCGGCAGCGCGGACAGCTCTTTCAGCGCCGCGTCCAGCGCCTCGGCGTCACGGTATTCCGGCTGTTGCTGGGTTTCCCGGCCGAGCCAGCCGTCCGGACTCCACTCGTCCGATGCCTGTTTGTCGGTCAGCGCGAAAGCCATTTTTCGTCCCCCCTGCGGTTTTGCCGGGCGAACCCCGAATTCTAACGGCGAACACCCTTGCGTGCTATGATGCTACGCCCTTTATGCAAGCACCTTCCAAAGCGCGCAAGTTGCTGTTTTCGTCCGCCCTGCTGGTCCTTGCGGGCGTATTTTTGTGGCGCGCGGGCCCGGCGCAGGATGCTCCCGAAGAGCCCGTCGAAGAGGAGTCCCGGGACCTCGCGCTGGTGCTCACGATCGAAGACGCCATCAGCGTTGCGACCGCCGAGTTTTTCATCACGAGTCTCGAGACCGCGCAGGAGCGCAAGGCCAGGATCCTGGTGCTTGAACTGGACACGCCCGGCGGCCTGATGATCGCGATGGAAGACATGATCAAGGCGATCCTGGCTTCGGACGTGCCGGTGGCGGTGTACGTGACGCCGAGCGGAGCCAAGGCGGCCAGCGCGGGCACGTATATCCTCTACGCCAGCCATGTCGCCGCCATGAACCGCACGACGACGCTGGGCGCGGCGACACCGGTGAGCATGGGCCAGGCCGGCGGCGCTGCCGCTTCGATCGGGGCGGTGCTGCTTGACGAACACGAGTCCTCCAGTAGCGAAAGCGATGACGCGGGCGCCTCGCGGGACGAAGCGGAAGAAGGCCCAGCCGGTGAAGACGGCGACTCCTCGGAAGACGGCGATTCCTCCGAAGATGCCGAGGAGTCTCCGGGCAGGACCGCGGAGGAAATCGACGCCGAGGCCATGAAGCGCAAGATCGTCAACGACGCGGTGGCCCGGATACGCTCGCTCGCCAACCTGCGCGGGCGCAACGCCGACTGGGCCGAAGAGGCGGTGCGCGAGGGCGTGACGCTGGAATCCGAGGAAGCCGTCGATATGAACGTCGCCGACTTCATCGCCAACGATCTGACGGACCTGCTCGAGAAGGCGGACGGCCGGGAGGTGGACCTGAACGGCGAGAAAGTCCGCCTTCAGACGGCCGGAGCGGAGGTCGAGCGGCTGGAACCCGACTGGCGCACCCGCTTCCTGTCGATCCTGACCAACCCGAACGTGGCTTACCTGCTGCTGATCGTCGGCCTTTACGGGCTGCTGCTGGAAGGTTATAACCCCGGCACATGGATACCCGGAGTCATCGGCGTTATCTGCCTGCTGCTGGCGGCCTATGCGCTGAGCATATTGCCGGTCAATTACGCGGGGCTGGCGCTCATGGCCCTGGGGGTGGGCCTTATCGTTGCGGAATCCATTACGCCCAGTTTCGGCGTATTGGGATTTGGAGGAGTCGTGGCATTCGTTGTGGGATCGATCATTCTGTTTGACACCGGCATTCCCGGATTCGAGGCGCCGCTACGCGTGATCGGGGGCGTGGGGCTGGCGGCCGGGCTGATCATGTTTGGCCTGGTCGTTGTGCTTGCCCGCAGCCGGCGCCGGCCTGTGGTCAGCGGCGCGGAAAGCCTGGTGGGCCGCAGGGCCGTGGTCCTGGAGGACTTTGAGAGCGCCGGGCCGGTGCTGGTTCAGGGCGAGCGCTGGCATGCCACCAGCGAGTCTCCGGTCAGGAAGGGCCAGGAACTTTACGTGCAGTCGGTGGACCGGCTGCGCCTGGAAGTAGGGGATGCGCCGCCCGTGCGCGCGACGCGTCCAAACTTATTCTCTTTGTTGAAGAAAACGGGATAAGGAGTTAATAATGTTGACTTATGTCATTGCGGGAATAATCGTTCTCGTGCTCATAGTCGCCTCGGTGCGAATCCTCTCGGAGTACGAGCGCGGGGTGATTTTCCTGCTCGGCCGGTTCTGGAAGGTAAAGGGACCGGGACTGATCATCGTGATTCCGCTGGTCCAGCGGATGGTCCGGGTGGACCTGCGCGTCATCGTGATGGACGTGCCCACCCAGGACGTGATCTCACGCGACAACGTATCGGTGAAAGTCAATGCGGTGGTGTATTTCCGTATCGTGGATCCCGAGCGGGCCATCATCCAGGTGGCGAACGTTTTCGAGGCCACCAGCCAGCTGGCGCAGACGACCCTGCGCTCCGTGCTGGGCCAGCATGAACTGGACGAAATGCTGTCCGAGCGCGACAAGCTCAACCAGGATATCCAGGTGATCCTCGATCAGCACACCGACGCCTGGGGCATCAAGGTCTCCAACGTCGAGATCAAGCATGTGGACCTGGACGAGAGCATGATCCGGGCGATCGCCGCCCAGGCCGAGGCCGAGCGGGCCCGGCGCGCCAAGGTCATTCACGCCGAAGGCGAAAGTCAGGCTGCCGGACAATTGTCGGAAGCCGCGTCCAAATTAGCCGAACAGGGACAAGCCTTGCAGTTGCGTTACCTGCAAACGCTTACCGAGGTGGCGAATGAGGGCACTTCCACCATCGTCTTCCCGTTGCCGATAGACCTCATTGAGCCTCTGCTGAAGATGGCCGGCAAAAAATCATGAGCCGGGAATACGACGTCATCGTGGTCGGCGCCGGTTCCGCCGGCCTGCCGGCGGCCATCTTCGCGGCCCAGGGCGGCGCCCGCGTGCTGCAGATCGACGCCGACACGCGCGTCGGCGGGACGCTCTACTGGTCTTCCGGCCAGATCAGCGCCGCGGGCACGCGCCAGCAGGCCGCACTGGGCATCGAGGACAGCCCCGAGGAACACTACCAGGACGCCCAGCGCATCGCCTACGGCGGGATAGACCCGGTCCTCGGGCGGCTGGCGACAGGCGGCGCCGCGGACACCCTGCACTGGCTCATGGACATCGGTCTCGAGCTGGCGCCGGAAACGCCCGTCGCAGGGATGGTGCACGAACCCTATACGACGCGCCGGTACGTCTGGGGCCATGAGCAGGCGATTTCGATTCTCAAGGTGATCGAGCCCGTGCATCGTGAACTGGTGGCGTCGGGGGCGATCGACCTGCGGCTGCAGACCCGCATGACCGGCCTGCTCACTTCCGCTTCCGGGTCCGTGGTCGGAGTCAAGGCCGAAAGCAACGGCCAGGAAGTCGAATTCCGGGCGCCGAGCGTGGCGCTGACCACCGGCGGTTACGCCGCCAATCCCGAACTGTGGAACGAGGTCACGCCCTACCCCCTGCATTCCCATTGCAACCCGTTTTCACGCGGTGAAGGCATCATTGCGGCCCGCGAGATCGGCGCCAAGATCGACCGCACCGACCAGTTCCTGGCCACCTTCGCGGGCTTCCTGCAGGACCCGGGCGATCCCCTGAGCGCCTGGTTCTTCCAGCTTGCGCCGGCCTACCGGGCGCCATGGGAAATCTACGTGGACGGCCAGGGCAAGCGGTTCCTGCGCGAGGACCACCCGAGCATTCACTACAGCGAAACTTCGCTGTTGAAGCAGCCCGGCATGCGCATGGTCATCGTGTTCGACGAAGGCATACGCCAGAACGCGACGCCGATGTCCGTATTGGACAAGCAGGGCCGAGACCTGCGTCCCGAATTCAATACGCACCCGTCGTTCCAGAAGGCCGACTCCATCGAGGAACTGGCCGGCCGGTTCGATATCCCGCCGGACAACCTCGTGGCGACGGTCAATCGTTACAACGAAGCCGTCGACAATCACGAGGACCCCGAATTCAATCGCCTGTACATGCCGCGCCGCGTCGACCGCGCGCCGTTTTACGGCATTGAGGCGGTGGGCGTGACCGTGATCAGTCCCGGCGGCGTCAACGTGAACGGCGACCTGCAGGTCGTGGACGAGTCCGACAAGCCGATCGGCGGCCTCTACGCCGCCGGCGAAATACTCGGCTTCACGCGCCTGTCGGGCGCGGCCTTCGTCGGCGGCATGTCGCTGATGCCGGCCATGACCTTCGGCCGCATGATCGGCGAGCAGGCCGCCGCCCAACTGAAAGCCCGCGCCGCCTGACCTGGAAGCGAGGGCGTCCTGGGTGGGAGGGCGTCCCGCCCTCCTTTAAGGCGGTGACGCCGTGGGGGCCATGCCCCCACTCCCAGGGCTAGTGCCCCAGGAACTGGGTGACCGGATCCTGTGGCTGGGTCTGCTGAATTGCCACCCCCGGGTCAGCCAGGCGCGAAGATGCAGTGGCGCCGCAACTGCCGGTTTCCAGATAGCGCAAGGCGGCAGCCAGCCGGGCCTCTTGGGGATCGCCTAGTTGGCGGGTGAGATCGTCCTCGACCTGGCAGCCTTCGGTGACCGGAAGGCCGTCGTAGTATTCCTCGAAACCCTCCGCGTTGATGGTCGCGAAGGTCACGGCCCAAAGATCCCCCTGTCGCGCATTGCGATCAGGAGGGCAAAAGTACCGTGCGTATTGACCCACGGGTTTCCCGTAGGTGCGCTCACCCACCAGGGAGACGTTCTCGTACGGCTGAAGCGAGGTAATGACGAGTTCGCTAGCGGAAGCGGACCCCCGGCCGGTGATGAACACGACATTTTCGACGTTCCGTATCGCAGATTCGTTCCGACAGCGTGCGGCCATACTCCCCGGGTAGACGTCGCATCCGAAATAGGCCGTCTCATCCAGCGAACTGGCAAACAGGTTGTGAACTCTTCTTGACATCACCGTCAGCGTCTGGTTCTCGAACAGTTCGGGGCCGCCGATCAGGGTGGTCAGGCCATAGGCAATCGGCACGCTGCCTCCGCCGTTGTAGCGCAGGTCAACGATCAGGTTCTTGACGCCGGCGGCATTGAATTCGGCGAATTCCTGCAACAGGCGTCCGTTCGCGTCCCCGAAGAAGGTCCGAAAATGCAGGTAGCCTACTTTTCCTGCGTCGGTGTCCAGAATTCGGACGTGTTCCTCGGGAACCGTCGGGACCTCTACCTCCGCCTTGGCCATGCTGAAGGTCCGGCGCTCGCCCGATTGCTTCTCAACTTCGAAGCTGACTTCGAAGCCTTCCTCGTTGGGGCCGAATTCCTCGAAGACTCCCTCGACAGTCAGGCTGTCGACCGGTTTCCCGTTAAGGCCCACGATCCGGTCGCCTCGTTCCAGGCCAGCGTTGCCTGCCGGAGCACTCGCATAGACATCGATGACCTGGTAATAGAGCGGTTCCTCGAACACATCCACGATGACCCGTCCGCGAAACCCGAAGATGAACGCCCGTCCATCGAACAGCATGTCCGTTTCCGCCGCGCTGCTCCAATAGCTGAAATTGCGGTCATGGGTTTCCGGCCGCCAGCGCAGGTCGTCCAGCAGGCTGTCGAGGTCGTCGTAATCCTCGATCACGATTTCGCCATAACGCGCCCGCTGCTCGGGCTCGTCGTTCCAGTAGTACCAGTCCTGCATCAGATCGAAAACTTCCTGCCGGGCTTCCGGATAGGTGCAGGCAGACGACGCGAACCAGTCCTGGCTCAGCGTAAGCGACTGGGGCGAATTGTTGGCCGCCAGCGCCGTCACGGTCACGTCCAGTTCGCGGTCTGCGCCGCCGTTCAGCCCGTAACGGACCACGATTTCACCGGCATTCGTGCCTTCCTCGCCGCTCTCGATGTAGGCCCAGTCGGTACCGTCCGGCAGGCTGGCGCTCCAGCGCATCATCGCGTAGCCGGTGTTGCTCACCTGCAGGGAAATGCTGCCGCCGTAGCCGTCCAGTTCCGTGCTTGCAGCGGTAAGTTCCAGCATTGCGGGCGCCTCGGCCTGTTGTACGGTAACGGTGCGGGAGCCCGCATCGCCAGCCGAAACGGTCAGCTCGAATTCGCGCGCGGCGCCCGCGTTGGCGTCGATTTCGATCGCTATGGTTCCGGCGTCGGTGCCGCTGGAGCCGCTGGAGATACGCGCCCAGTCCACGCTGCCCGCAATCGAGGCGTTCCAGTCCAGCGTTCCCCCGCCCCGGTTGGTCACGTTCACGGATGCATTGCCGCCCCCGGCTTCGGCGTCGATACGGGCGGGAGAGACGTTGAGGTTCGGCGCCCCTTCGGCCTGCCGCACGGCAACGGTGCGCGAGCTTGCTCCGGTGGCGGACACGGTCAGTTCGAATTCGCGAGCGGCGCCCGTGTTGGCGTCAATTGTGATCTGTATGGTTCCGGAATTGGTGCCGCTGGCACCGCTGGAGATACGTGCCCAGTCCACGCCGCCCGCAATGGAGGCGGTCCAGTTCAGCGTGCCGCCGCCTCCATTGGATACGTCCACCGATGCGTCGCCACCCCTCGCTTCGGCGTCGATGCTGGTGGTGGACAGTTCAATGCTGGCGGGATCCGGCGGTGGCGGCGACGGCGGCGATCCGTCGGAACCCGAACCTCCGCAGGCCGAAATCAGCACGGCCGCGGCAATGCCAATGAAGCAAGTCCGTCCCTGGCGGCCCATGGCGCAGCCTCAGGCTACAGCGGCTTGTGGCAGTGCCAGGTCTTGACCACCAGGAACTGGCGCGGTCCGGGCGTGATCTCGAAGCCGGCGGACGTCAGCACGCCGTCGAAGTCGTTCTCCATCAGGTCGATCGACCAGGGCTCGCCGTTGTCGCGATGGTCCATTTCAAACATGTAGCGTGATTCCGGCGACATCGGATCGCCGACCGGGAAATCGTAGATATTGAACACGCCGCCGGGGCGCAGGATCCGGTAGATCTCATGCACCACCTTCTCGGTGGCGCTGAACGGAATCTCGTGAAACAGGATGTAGCTGTTGATGACGTCGAAATGGTCGTCGTCGAAACCGGTGGCTTCGCCCCGGGCCTGTTTGAAGCGCACCGGCAGCCCCATGCCCCTGGCGCGCTTGTGAGCGTACCGCAGCAGCGGTTCGGACGGGTCCAGCCCCCAGACCTCGGCATCGGGATAGCGCTGCTTGAGTGCGGTGGCGCACTGGCCGATGCCCGTGGCCATGTCGAGCGCGCGCTCCACGCCGCCGCTCAATGGCGCCTGCCCGCAGGCCACCAGGCCGTTGTGGACCATGTCGCCGGCGTTGAAACCCATGTAGAACGCATTGGTACCGTGGTGATAGACCTCGCCCGCCAGCGCGTCGCCGACATAGCCGCCCGGCTGCAGGTGAAAGTCGAACTGGATGTAGTCCGGCATCTCAAGGTCCGGGGCCAGTTCCAGCAGGGAATCGTCGGAGTCCGCGTGCAATTCCCGCTCCAGCCGCTCGCGATCGCCGTCAACGGCGCTGAAGGCGGAGTCCCAGGTCATTTCCTGGAGGCTGCGCAGCATCCGGTTTCGAATCTGCGTGTCCGGGATGCGGTCCATGACGCGGCAGATCGCTTCCACGTCGTCGGACTGGATACCCTCTTCCTTCAGGGCCGCGCTGCCCGCCGCGCGCGACTTGGCGCTGACGCCGCCGGCAGTGATCATCGTGCGCAAGCTCAAGGCAAAGCCGAGCCGCTGCTCGGCGTCCAGGGATGGAAGGCGGCTCAGGCCGCCCAGTTGTCCTCGATCCATTTCTTTCTCCTTATGGCTCCGGCGGGGCCTCCTGCACTTCCCCGCCCCGGGCAAATCCGGCGTATATCCGCCGGACGAAGGCGTCCCGCCGCGCGGCCTCTGCCTCGACTTCTTCGGCGGACGGCATGTAAAGCTCCACGGCGTCATCGGGCAAGGCGCCGGCATCGGCCAGCACCTTCTCCAGCAGCTCCAGGCGACGCCTCGTGGTCCACAATTCGCTGCCGAGCTGCATCACGGTTTCAACCAGATGGTCCAGCACCGGATGGTCAAAGTATTGCGGATCGTTCATTGGCGCCTCGCAGCACTGATTCCTGCAGTCCGTGGGACGGTCATTCTAACGTCCCGAGTAACTTCCCGGCCCCCGGGCGGAGTCCGCTTTCCGCGACGGCGGCGCTTACGCGGACCACGCTTCCACTTCCGCCAGCAGGCCGGGGAACACCTCTTCGGTGCGCCGGCTGAAGCCGGCGGGCAGATCGCCGACCGTCATCGCCTTGCGGCCCTGGCTGCGCCAGATGTGATGGCCCGCCCACTGGCCCATTTTCATGAAGCCCATCCAGTCGTTCTTCATGATCCAGACCTCGGCGGTCTCGACCGCCGGGCGGTCCGGATCATTGAGTTGATCCAGCCGTCCGATCAGCGTCTGCACCTGCATTTCCCAGCGCACCGGCCCGGTGGAGGCGCGGGGGAACCGATCGGGCGTGTAATACGCCGGAAACGAGATGAACTTGTCGATCTGAAGGTAGGCCATGCCGTCGGCGACCATCCAGTCATAGACGTAGGGTCCGTAGTCCGCTGCGAACTCCGAGCGGCCGTCGCGGCCCTGACCGTGGGTCGAAAAGATATGGTTGAAGCCGCCCCCGCCCCGAAACGGCGTGAGTTCGATGGTCTCGCGCGTATAGGGGTTGACCATGGAGTCGATGGGCTCACCGGTTTCCATGTCCACGAAGTACAGCCATTCACGCAAACCCATGTCGTAGGCGCCGTCCTCGCGCGGCCTGAACACGCGCGCCGCGCAACCTTCCCAGTCGGCGAGCGGGAGGGCGTGCTCTTCGGGACGCATCCCGAACAGCCGCCCGCGGTTATAGCCGTACGTGGCTGTGCCATCCGCGCTGCCCATCATTCGCACGGCGGCATGCATATTGGCCACGGGGTCGGTCACGTCGAAGGCGATTTCAGCCGCGCTGGCCCTTGCCGGAGCCGACCCCGCGAAAGCCATTCCCGCCACCGTGGCGCCGCCCGAAATCAGTACATCGCGCCTTTTCATGACCCCCTCCACTGCGTTGCCCGGCAGGCATGATAATCTAGGCGTGTAAAGGGAGAAAACAACATGAGCGAAAAAGTCGAGAAAGGGCGCAGCAGGGCCGCGCCTTTCATCCCGGCGGACACGGATGCCGCCATATTCCTGGGTAACCCGCACATCGACAACCTGATGTCCGTCGTGATCGCGCTCGGAGCGGAAATCTGGGCCGACCGCCAGCGCATCAAGGTTATCGAACGGCTGATGGAAACCGAAGGCATGGCTACGACTGAAATGGTCGAGGCCTACGTGCCGACCGACGCCGAGAAAGAGGCGTGGGAAGCGGAACGTATGGAAATGGTCGAGCGGGTCTACAGCGTCCTGTCGCGCGATACGTCGAGCGCACGTCCGTTCGGCGAAGAACGCCAGTTCTAGGAGGTAGCGAAAAATGATCAACAGACGATCCGTAATGGGTTTGTTCGCCGGGGCAGCATCCCTGGTGGCAGCGCCATTCGCGAGCCGCGCAGCGCAGCAACGCACCGCGCCGCCGGCGATGGGATTTTTCGAAACGCGGGACGATCTGCCGCCCCCGCCCAAGACGACCGGGAACGTACCGGGCACTCTGGCGCCGCGGGGCCGCAACGGGCGCATGGAACGCCTGCCGGAAATCGACCTGGAAAGCCGGATGGATTTCCTGATGTCGGTACGGACCTTCGCCAACCAGACGTTGAGCCAGGCCGCCGGCCGGCGCGCAAACGATATTCTGGCCAGCAAGGGCATTTCTCCGGACACGGAACTGCCGATGCAGGAAGCCATCGCCCTGCTGCAGGACGATCCCGTCGTAAGCGCAAGGACCCGGACCTGGATGTCGGTGCAGCAGCTTTCTTGGAACAACATGAAAGCCGAGTGCGAAAACAATGCCGACACCTACCTGAGCGAGATGGAAGCGGTCGACAACCGCGGTCCCGGAACCCTGGAACTGAACCCCGACCTCGAGATGCCCGACTACACGCGCCACGAGATCCACATCCAGCCGGGCGGCTACGTGGGCAACGACTTCGCAGGGCACATGTACGACTACGGCACCAACGGCTTCTATACCGGGCGCAACGACCAGGATGCGTTGCACATGACAGCGGCCTTCGGGCTGCCGATACCGGAGGACGGCAAGGTCAAGCGCATTCTGGACCTCGGCACCGGCGTCGGCCAACTGGCCATGGCGCTGAAGGAGCGTTTCCCGGATGCGGAAGTCTGGGGCATCGACGTCGGCGGGCCAATGGTGCGGTACGGCCATCTGCGCGCGGTGGAAAGGGGGCTGGACGTCAATTTCGCCCAGCGCCTGGCGGAAGACACGCGCTTCCCCGACAACCACTTCGACCTGGTGACCAGCTACATCATGCTTCATGAAGTCTCGCCCCAGGGCACGAAGGACATCGTCAACGAGGCCTTCCGCATCACGCGCCCGGGCGGAATCTTCTACCCCATCGACTTCAACCTGAAGAACCCGTTTCCCCGGACGGCATACGGCCAGTACCGGCGCTGGTGGGACCATCGCTGGAACAACGAGGTGTGGACGATCAAGTACCGCACCAACGGGCTGCAGGACCTTGTCCGCGCCGCCGGGTTCGATCTGAATGAGGAGGGGCCGGTCGCCCTGCCGCGGTTCGGCGTGATGAACGCCACCAAGCCCGCATAACGGCGTGCGCGACAGGAACGGGAAGCTTACCCGCCGGCAGACGCTCGCGGGGGCTGGCGCCGCGCTCGTCGCTTCGGCGGCGGGGTCGGTCGCGAAGGCCGAGGCCGGGGAAGAATCCAAGACCTTCATCCTCGTACACGGCACCTGGCTGGGCGGCTGGAGCTGGCAGTTCGTGCGCCGCATCCTGGAGCAGGCCGGCCACGACGTATACGCGCCTTCGCTGACCGGCTGCGGCGACCGCGCCCACACGACAAGTCCGGACGTGGGTCTCGACACCCATATCCAGGACATCGTCAACATCATCGACTTCGAGAGCCTCGATGACGTCATCCTCGTCGGACATTCCTTCGCCGGCATGGTCATTACCGGCGTCGCGGATGCAAGGCGCGAGCGCATACGGCGCATCGTCTTCTTCGATGCGCTGGTCCCGGCGGGTGACCGCATGAGCGGCGTGAGCCGCACGCCCGAGGGAGAACTGTCCCAATACTTCATCAAGCGCATGGAGAAATTCGTCGACGGCTACCGGATGGACTACTTCGACTCCTACCCCCTCAAGATGGTGGTGCCGGATTCCGAACCCGAGCTGCAGGCGCTGCTGAAGGAGAAGATCACGCTCCATCCGATGCGCGCCTGGAGCGATGTGCTGGAGCTGAAAAACGGCGGCTGGGAGGGCCTGCCGCGCACGTACATCCACTGCGTGGGCCAGGAATACTCGATGACCAGCGACTTCATGGTCGGCCCCGCGCGCGAACCCGGATGGCAATTCATCGAAATGGACATCCCGCGCGGCGGCATGCTGACCCACCCGGAACTGGTCGCCGAGACCTTCGTCAATCTGACCTGATGCGCCGGGCACTGGTTCTGGCGACGGCCCTCGCCTGGGCCGCGGCCGCACACGGCCAGGTCGCGCCGGAGACTCGCGCGCTCCATGATCGCGTGTTCACCTTCGACGCCCACGTGGACATTTCCCTCTCGTTCGCGACGGAAGAATCGGACCCGGGCGTGGACGGGTTCGAACCGGTGGATCTGCCGAAGATGGAACGTGGGGGGCTGGACGCCGCCGCCTTTGCCGTATTCGCCTCGCATGGGCCGCTGGACGAAACCGGCTACGCGCGGGCGCTCGAACAGGCCCGCACCAAGGCCGCGGCCATCCGCCGCATGGCTCTCGAAATGTATCCGCGGCGCATTAGCCTGGCTTTGACCGCGGACGATCTGCGCGCGCATGCGTCCGAAGGACGGCGAAGCGCCCTGATGTCGATGCTGAACGCCTACAGCCTGGGCGCCGCGGGCGAGCACCTCGACGAGTTCTTCGCTGCCGGCGTGCGCATGGTCGGATTCACCCATCTCGGACACAACCAGTTCGCCGACTCGGCCCGCCCCAGCCCTCAGTTGGGCGACGGCCCGGCGCTTCACGGAGGCCTGTCGGACGCGGGCCGGAACCTGGTGGCCCGGCTGAACGTCCTGGGCGTGATCATCGACGTATCGCAGATCACGGAGGACGCCCTGCTCCAGACCGTCGCCCTGAGCCGCGCGCCGGTCGTGGCGTCGCACGTGGGCGTGAAGGCGCTGGTGGACCATCCGCGCAACCTGAGCGACCGGGCCCTTGAGGCGGTCGGCTCGTCCGGCGGCGTCGTTCACATCGTCGCGTTCGGCAGCTACCTCGAGGAACCCAGCCCCGAGCGCTCGAACGCCATTCTGGATCTGTTGAGCCGCAACCGGCGCGAGACCGTCGAGCAGAGCGAGGCCTACTTCCGGGAAATGCGCGAAATCAATGAACGCCTGCCCGGCGCCTCCGTCTCCGATCTCGTGGACCAGGTGGACTACGTTGTGGAACTACTGGGAATCGACCACGTGGGGCTGGCCACGGATTTCAACCACGGGGGCGGCATCGACGGCTGGAGCGACGAGGGCGACGCAGCCAACGTCACGGCGGAACTGGCCCGCCGCGGCTACTCCGAAGAGGACATCGCCAAAATCTGGGGCGGCAACTTCCTGCGCGTGTTCGAACAGGTCACCGCCCTGGCCCGCCCTACGCAGCCGCGCCCGGCAGCAGGTCACAGTAATGGAAACCATCCCTCCGCACCCGTTGGCCTTCCGTAAACTCGATGGGCCGCGAAAACGTGGGTCCATCAAAAACAAACGTATGAAACTCTCCGTTTTCGCCGCAGGGATCGACCTGGGGTGGTAGATCGTCGAGAAACGCCGAATTAAACCGACGCCCCGCAAAGGACCCATCCAGCACTTTCGGGTCAACGCACACGGTCACCGCGCGAAATTCTCCATCGATAAACGTCCGGGCCAGCGGTCGAGTCGGCTTCTTCCATAGCGGAAAGAAGCAGCCCAGACCCACGGCTTCCAGTTGGCGTTCTCTATAGGCCCGCAGATCTTCGAGAAAGATATCGCCGAAAGCGATTCGGCGGATTCCCTTTTCACGAATGCGCGAGAATGCCATTCCCATTTCCCTTTCGTAGATGGCATTCGACGATTGCGGCGGCACCACGACTACCGTAACCGGTATACCCAGGGACTCCGCCTGTCGGCGAAGCAGTTCGCGACGTACGCCGTGCATGCTCACCCGATCGTAGGCATCGGTCACCGTAGTCACCAACTCCGTCACGCGGCACTCGCCCCGCTTCTGGATTTCCCAAAGCGCCATGACGCTGTCCTTGCCGCCGCTGAAGCAAAGGGCAATCGGTTCGCTGAGGGTCTCCACTGATCCTCAACGAGGCGTCAGCCGATCGTCGATATCCTCAAAGCCCGCGCGCAGACCGATGGTCTGTCCGACCTTGAACTTGATCGGGCGGTGCGTCGTATCCACCCAGAGGTTCGAGTGCGTTTCGTACCCCTCGCCGGTACCGTCCAGCGAACCTTTCTCGTCAAACACGAAATGACGAACGGTGATCTCCGATCCGTCGGCGCGGGCAACGCTGAAGTCCCGCACATGATCGATGCTCACGACCACGTCGAATGACCGCATGTCCTGGTTCAGCACGAACGCCATCCAGCGAAAATCCTGCACGCCCGCCGTATCGGCGTCGTAGCGCCGCGACATCGTGAATTGCGGTATGGCGCCCGGCATCATGTCCATCAGACAACCCGACGGGCACTCTCCCTCGTAGGTCACCCGTTCGCCGGACTCGTATGCGACGGACATCGTGGCGGCATCGGCGTCTCTCGTCAGAGTCACCTCGAACGCGCGCCCGTCGGCATGCTTTCCCCAGCCCGCTGCGCCTGTGGCCTCTTCTTTGGCGTCATAGTCCCAGCGCGCCGGAATTTCAAAGCTGTTGTCCGCGGCGGACACCATACTGACGATTGTTCGGCCCCCATCCGCGCGACGAATAACCTGGAATTCTTCGCTGCTGATGTCCTGACCCAGTCGCGACACATTCATGACGCCGCTGTCGATCACCTCGTCCCCGGAGGACAACTGGTACAGGCGAGGATCAACGATATCGGCGCACGCGCTGCCCACCACCAACGCGCCGATTGCGAGAAATCCGGACAACCCTTTCACTGGGGCTCCCTGTGCTGGAATCGATAGACAAACGCCGGGGGCACGTTCAGCGCGGCGACTCCCAGACGCGATGCCTTGAGTCCGAGGCTGTCGAGCGTGCGCCTGCCGACCGGGCAAATGCCCCCATAGGTGAACTGATGAAAGGCGCCGCACTCGCCGAGCAGCGCGAAGGCCGCCGTCAGCAGCCGGCGCTTTCTGGCCTCCGAAAACAGCAGCAACGGCAGGCCGCTGATGATGTAATCGACCTGGCCCGTCAGGTCCTGCAAATGCTCGCCCAGCGACAAGGCGTCGCCATGCACGGTGCGGGCGCCGGGGAAGTTCTCCCGGAGGATTTCGACGAATCGCTCGTCACTGTCCACCAGGCACAGGTCCCCTTCGGATACGCCTGTATTCAGGATGGCCCGGGTCAGTGCGCCCGTTCCCGCTCCCACTTCGACAACGCGCGCGCCGGCCCCACAGCCGCGGGCCATGAGCCGGCCCAGCGATGCGCCGCTGGGCACCACCGCGCCCACCGAGCGCGGATCGCTGACCAGGCTGCGGAAAAACCCGCCAAGCTGGCCGTTCCCGTTCGGCAGGGAGCCGTTGTTCGTCACACCGGATCCTGTTGGAGATACTGCAAGGCGTCGCGCCAGATCCCGACCTCGGGAGTGATCGCGTTAAGGACCGTGAAGGTCGTGTTGATCGCCTTTTCGCTGACCGCGCATTCGACCAGAACCGAGGCGCTGTCCTCGCGGCAGATCATGAACGGCCCGCCCGGCGGGATGGGTTCCGATTGCAGGAGCATGATGCCGTACTCGCCGCCGGGCCTGTCCGAGAGACCGGGCGTGCGCGAAATGGTGTAGTGGATTCCGGAAGCGCGCAGCACAGCCTCGCCTCTGGCCTTGGCGTCCATCGAGGGAGCAAGTCGCTCGGGCATCCAGCCGGCGGGCGACCGGCCGGCGGACGAAAGCAGAACGAAGCGCTTCACGCCCGTGCGTATGGCCACCTCCGCCGTATCGGCAACGCCCGTGTGGTAGACGTCGTACAGGTCGCTGACTTCGACCTCGGAGAAAGTCACGCCCACAGCATAGATGAGAGCATCCACGCCTTCGAGCGCCGGACCCATGGATTCCGGCCTGCGCACGTCGGCGCTGATCCAGGTCACGCCGTCTTGCGGCGGCTGCGCGCCGGCTCTCCTGGAGATGCCCCGCACGGCATGCCCGCGCGCGAGCAGATCTCCGACAATAAACTTGCCGGTGCGTCCGGTCGCGCCCAGAACGGCGACGGTAAGGGGGGTTTCGGCGGCGGCGGAAAGCCTGGCGCCCAGCAGGACGGACGAGCCCAGGGCGAGACCGTTGAAGAGGATGGTGCGGCGTGTGGTCATGGCAGTACCCGCCCCGGTCGGCGGCTCCACTTTCGGTGTGGGTCGTGCAGGAATCGAACCTGCGACCTACTGGTTAAAAGCCAGCTGCTCTACCAACTGAGCTAACGACCCGTGGCGCGCAATTGTAGCTGCTGGGTCAGCGCGAGCGGGCTTCGATCTGGGCCAGGCGGATGGTCGCGAGGTTGGCGGCGTCGACGCCGGCGAAGTCCTGGCGCACGCGCTCAAGCGTAGCGGTGGCCGCCTCCGTTTCGCCCAGCTCATCCTGGGTGTATCCGAGCTTGAGCAAGGCGTCCGGGAGCTTGTTGGAATCCGGGTAATCGGACACGACCCGGGCGAACTCCGCGCCCGCTTCCTGGTACTGGCCCTGCACGTAGAAGGTTTCCCCCAGCCAGTAGCGGGCATTGGCCGCCAGACCTCCGCCGGGATTGGCATCGAGGTAGCGCATGAACTCGGCCCCGGCCGCCTGGTACTGGGCCTGCCCCAGCAGTTCGCGTGCCTGTTCGTAATTCTCCTGACTGCCGGCCGCAATCGCAGGCTCAGCGTCTTCCGGAGGTTGAGCACCGGGAACCGCGCCGTCGACCGCGTCCGCGGCGCCGCCCGGGGTCTCCCCCGTCGCGTCCTGTGGCCCCGCCGGCGCCGGCGTGTATCCGCGGGCCTCCATCGCCGCCAGGCGTTCCTCGAGCGCCGCAAACTGACTGCGCCGCAATTCGGCGTTGCGCCGCAGGTCCTCATCCAGGCGCTCGACCGCGTCGCGCAGCGCCTGTATCTCGCGCCTGAGCTCATCCTGGGCGTTGATCAGCGCCACAACGTTGTCGGCGCGGATCTGCTGCTCCAGCACGCCCACCCGGGTCTCCAGTTCCTCCAGCACTTCGCGGTCGCGGCGGCGTTGCGCATCGGCCGGCGCCGCCAGCACGAAGACGAGAGCCAGCGCTATCGCCATGACGGGCCAGTCAGTTCGTTTCATATACCAACTCCACACGGCGATTCTGCGACCATGCCATCTCGTCGGCTCCTTCCGCGGCAGGACGCTCCTCGCCGAAACTTACCGCGTTCAATTGTGCACCGGCCGCGCCCAGCGCGGTCAGTGCCTGGGTCACGGCGTTAGCCCGGCGCGATCCCAGCGCCAGGTTGTATTCGGGCGTTCCGCGTTCGTCCGCGTGTCCCTCGAGCCGCACGGTCTGTCCCTGGTTGGCTGCAAGCCAGGCGCCGTGGGCCTGGAGAACCTGGCTGTATTCCTCGCGGATCGAGCTTCGGTCATAGTCGAAATAGATCACCAGCGTGCCCTGGGGACCGCCGATCCAGTCTCCGCTGGCACTGCGCCCGGGCTCGGCGGCGACCGGCGGACCCTCCCGGTTGACGACCGTGCCGCTGGCGATGGCGCCGCTGCCCGCGCCGGCGGCGGTGGCCCCGCCGGCCGCTGTTGCGTTGTCGGAGCCCACCGGTTCCGGGCCCGGCTCGGGTCCTGCCGCCGTTTCGGAGGTTTCGCAGGCCGCAACAGTAAGCGCGAGCAGGATCAAAAGGCAGGCATTTTGGGTTGTGAGAGATTTCATGGCGTTAATCCTTGATGTTTGGATATCAGTTCTTTTCCTGATCGAGGGCGGGACGCCTCTTTCCCAGGTCAGTTTTCATAGGGTCCCCAGGCGGGTTCGCGAAGGATTCCCTCGGGCGCGCGCAGCAGGCGCACTACGCCGCTGTCGATGAAATAGACGCCCAGCCCCCGGCCGGCGGTCGTGCCCGCGCCGAAGATCAGCGCGCGGCCGTTGGGAGCAAAACTCGGCGACTCGTCCAGCGGGCCGTCGGTAAGCAGGCGCAGCGACTCGTCACGCAGGTCCATGAGGCCGATCCTGAAGCGCCCGTCCTGCTGGTGCACGACCGCCATCTGGTTCCGGTCCGGCTGCAGCCGCGGCCGCGCATTGTACGAGCCGGTAAAACTGACCCGTTGCGCCTGGCCGCCCCGCGCCGGCGCGACGTACACCTGCGGGCCGATCCCGCGGTCGGACGTGAAGTACACGCGATCGCCGTCAGGGGAAAATTCGGGCTCGGTCTCGGTGGCGGAATGGCGCGTCAGGCGCCGCGGCGAGCCCCCGTCTATCGGGTAGATATAGATGTCGCTGTTTGCGTTCACGTTCCGGGCCACCGCCAGGAATCTCCCGTCGGGCGACCAGGCGGGAGCGCTGGCGGAGGTCCGGTCCGGCGACAGGGGCCGGCGCTGGCCGGTCGCGACCTCCTGCACGAAGACCTCGGCGTGGCCGGCTTCGAACGACACGTACGCCAGCCAGGCGCCGTCCGGCGACCAGCTCGGCGACATGATGGGATCGGTCGAGCGCAGCACGACGATCGGGTTCTGGCCGTCGGCGTCGGCCACGATCAGCCGGAATTCCTCACGGCCCGGCGTGACCTGAACATAGGCCAGGCGGGTGGAGAACATTCCGCGCGCGCCGGTCAGCTGCTCGTAGACCAGGTCGGCGATACGGTGGGCCGTGGCGCGGAATGCGTCCCGGGAACTTTGCAGACGGTAGACGAGGAGCGATTCGCCCGCAAAGACGTCCACCAGCTCGAACTCGACGGTCGGGTTGGCTTCGCTGCCCGACACATGGCCGACGAGCACGGCCTCGACGTCCATGATGCGCCAGTTGGTCAGGCGCATTTCCGAAAAACGGGTCGGCCGGGTAATCATCGTCTCGCGGCCCATCGGCGCGAACTGTCCGGTCCGCTCGAGGTCGGCCTCCACGATCTCGGCGAAGTCATACGGCAGCCCCAGCGTCACGCGCCACTCGAAGGGAACGATCGCGATGGGAATGGCGCGCTGCGTGGAGCGCGTAATGACGATATCGAGCTGCGCGGAGGCCGCGAGCGGCAGGAGCGCGAGGACGGCGAGCCAGAGCGCCTGGGAGGGAGGACGTCTCGTCCTCCTGGAGGGCGGGGACGCCCTCCCACCCAGGATATAGCGAAGTTTCATTCGCCCTGCTCCGTCGGTGGGTAGCGCAGGCGCATTTGTCGCTCGAACAACTCCGGTATCGGCGGCTCGGGCAGCGGCGACGATCGGCGAATTGCGGTTTCAATGTATCGGCGATCGGTCTCCGTACCGTTGAATGCCTCAAATCGAATTCCGTCAACTTCATTGCCGGGCAAGATGTCCAGCAATACAACCCACATCAGGCCCTCCGGGATTCCACCCGGTGGACTCCAGTTGCTTTCGATCCGTTGCCGGATGCGCGCCTTGTATTCGTCGAGTTGACCGGACTCGATGGCCTCATTTCGCCGTTCCTCCGCCATTTCCCGGCGCATACGCTCAGCCAGCTCGGCCTCCCGCCTTCTGCGCTCGGTCTCCTCGATCTGGCGCTGCGCCGCCTCGGCCTCCTCGGCCAGCTTGCGGGTCTCCTCCTCGGCGCGCTGCCTCTCCGCTTCAGCTGCCTGGCGTTCGGCTTCGGCCGTCCGGGCCCGCTCCTCCTCTTCCTGACGCTCGCGTTCGATCCGCTCCAGCCGCTCGGTCTCTTCCTGCTGGCGGCGCTGCATCTCGCTGAGCTGGCGGCTGGCCTGCGTCTGCTGCTCGCTCAGCTCGCGCCGGGCCTGCTCGGTCTGCGTGCTCAAGGCGCTCAACTCCTGTTCCTGGCGCCTCTGCCGCTGCTCCTGCTCCTCGATCTGCGCGCGCAGGCGCTCGACCTCCCGTTCGCGCTCGATCACCGCCGCGCGCTCCAGTTCGTCGAGACGCTGAATTTCCCTTTGAACCGCCTCGTCGTCCAGCACTACGCCGTCGATGGCGATGGTACCAAAGGCCGGCTCGTCCGGTTGAATCCGGGTGGCAAAGCCGATCAGCAGGAACGCCATCAGCGCGGCGTGACCTAATACCGACCAGGAGCACGGACGCAGCATGGGAAGCGGTGGCGCGTTGGGATTGGCACCCGGTGAGCGAATACCCGGGCCGGTCCGCAAGGACCGAGCCACACGCTCAATCAGCGCCTTCAGGCGATCCATCATTCCTCCACAGGCAACGGCCGCGTCACGAGTCCGACCTTGTCCGCGCCCGCTCGCTGAAGCAGGGCCATCACCGTAACCACGTCGCCGTAAGGCAATTCCTCGCTGGCGCGAACCAGCACCGGCGTTTCCGGCTGGCGTTGCAGAACGGCGGCGGCACGCGCCACCACGACCGGGGATTCCACGGCATCGTCGGGGTCTTCGCCGATATTCAGATACATCCGACCCTCGGCATCCACGGTAAGAATGAGCGGCCGGTTGTCGCGTATCAACTCCTGCGGAAGCGGCTCGGTCGCCAGTCGCGGGAGGTCGACGTGAATGCCCTGGGTCAGCAGTGGCGCGGTGATCATGAAAATCACCAGCAGCACCAGCATGACGTCGATATAGGGAACGACGTTGATTTCATTGACGAGCCGGCGGCGCATCTAGCCTCCTAACTCGAAATCCGAATGGGCATGTTCGCTCAACAACGTCACGCATTCTTCCCGGTAGGCCTGATAGCGGATCTCCAGGTTGCCCACGCGATAGGCAAAGCGGTTATACGCGATGACCGCGGGGATCGCGGCGAACAGACCCATGGCCGTTGCGATCAGCGCCTCCGCGATACCCGGCGCCACCAGCGAAATCGTGGCCGACTCGACGTTGCCCAGTGCACGGAAGGAATTCATGATGCCCCAGACGGTCCCGAACAGCCCGACATAGGGACTCACCGAGCCGATCGTGGCCAGCCAGGGCAGGCCGCTTTCCAGACGTTCCAACTCGTTCATCTGCGCCAGTCGCATCTCCCGCCGGCCGACTTCAACCAGGCGCTCGGGATCGGTCTTGCCGCGCGCCGCCTGGCGATGGAATTCGCGCATCCCGGCCTCGAAAACCCAGGCCATGCCGGTAGTGCTGCGGCTCTTGTTGCGCGATAGCGCCACGAACAGTGACTCCAGGCTGTCACGCTGCTTGAACGCCTGCTCGAAATCGCTCAAGTCACGCTCGGCCCCGCTCAGGATTACACGCCGTTGCAGGATGATGATCCACGACAGGATGGAAGCCGCCAGCAGCAGGCCCATGATCAGCTGCACCAGCAGAGTGGCCTGGCTGATCAGTTCCCAGAATCCCATGTTTACGCCGACTTCACCCACGTCTTTGCCTCACCAATTGCATGAACCGTTCCTCACGTTTCCAGTCCTTCCAACGGCGGATTATCGCCGTGTTTTCCGGGCCTCTTCAGGCCCAGTGCCGAGTAGGCGGCGGGGCCCGCCACCCGGCCGCGCGGAGTGCGCAACACGAAGCCCGCGCGCACCAGAAACGGCTCGTAGACGTCCTCGATCGTGCCGCGGTCCTCGCCTATTCCGGCCGCCAGCGCCTCGACGCCCGCCGGCCCGCCGTTGAAGCGCTCGATCAGCACGCTCAGCAGGCGCCGGTCCATGCGGTCCAGGCCGTTGGCGTGCACGTTGTACAGCTTCATCGCGGCGGCTGCTGTCCTGCCGCTCACCTTGCCGTCGGCCCGCACTTCGGCATAGTCGCGGGCCCGCCTCAGCAGGCGGTTGGCCACACGCGGCGTGCCGCGCGCGCGCCCGGCGATTTCCGACGCTCCCTTCGGCGTGCAGGGGATGTCCATGATTCCGGCGGAGCGCAGGACGATGCGCTGCAGCTCTTCCCTGGAATACAGTTCCAGCCGTTCCTGTATTCCGAAACGGTCGCGCAGCGGCGAGGACAGCAGGCCCGCCCTCGTGGTCGCTCCCACCAGCGTGAAGGGCTTGAGCTTCAGCCGCATGGTGTGCGCGGCCGGGCCCTCGCCGATCACGATGTCGAGCCGAAAGTCCTCCATCGCTGGATAGAGCAATTCCTGTACGACCGGGTTCAGCCGGTGCACCTCATCCACGAACAGCACGTCGCGGGCCTTCAGATTGGTCAGCAGCGCGGCCAGGTCGCCCGGGCGTTCAAGCACCGGCCCGGACGTATGCCGCAGGCCGACTCCGAGCTCGCGCGCGATCACCTGCGCCAGGGTCGTCTTGCCCAGGCCCGGCGGACCGTACAGGAGCGTGTGGTCCATCGCTTCGTCGCGCCTGCCGGCTGCCGTCACGCTGATCTCTATGCGTTCCTTGACCTGGCGCTGGCCGAGAAATTCCGACATCTGCCGCGGACGGACGGAGTTCTCCACGTCGCGCTCGTCGGACCGCAACTCGCCCGAGAGAATCCGGTCGTCCTTGTCGTTCACGACGCGGCAACCCCTCCGGACAAGGCCTCGCGCACCAGTTCCTCCACGTCCCGGCCGCCGGGATCGCCGACCTGCTTGAGCATGCGCGCGGCTTCGACCGGCGTATAGCCCAATCCCGTCAGCGCCTTGAGCGCCAGGTTGGCGGCGCTGGACTCGCCGTGCGCCGGAACCGCTTCCAGCCGGCCGCGCATCTCGACGATAAGACGGCTGGCGGTCTTGGGACCGATGCCTGGCAGGCGGGTCAGCGCCTTGACATCGCCGGCCTGGATCTGTTCGGCGAATTCGGCCACGCCGCTTTGCGAGACGATGTTGAGCGCCAGTTTCGGACCGATGCCCGGCACGCGGATGAGTTCGCGGAACCAGGCGCGATCGGCCGTTTTCCGGAAACCGTACAGGCTGAGCTCGTCTTCGCGCTGCACCAGTTGCGTCGAAACCTTCAGCTCCCCGCCCACCGCCGGCAGTTCGGACAGGTCGCTGAGCGGCAGTTGCAGTTCGAAGCCCACGCCGTGCACGTCCAGCAGGATCATCGGCGGCTCCACAGCCAGCAGCCTGCCTTTCAGCGAACCGATCATGAGACGGCTTCTTCCTTCCGGCTGCGGGCGAACTCCGCCGTCTGCGCCATGCGCCGATGGTGCGCGTGGCAAATTCCCAGCGCCAGACCGTCGGCCTCGTCCTCGGCCAGTTCCTCGTCGTAATCCAGCAATCGCGCCACCATGGCGCTCACCTGGTCCTTGCCGGCGGCCCCGTAGCCGCACACGGCCTGCTTGACGCGCCGCGGCGAATACTCGGCCGGTTCGGCCACCCCCGCCATGATCAGCGCGCACAGCGCGGCGCCGCGCGCCTGGCCCAGCTTGAGCGCGCTTTGCGCGTTCTTGTGCATGAAGACGGTCTCGATCGCGGCCTCGTCGATCCTCGTCCGCCGGGCGATATCGCCCAGCTCGGTGAAGATCCGGGCCAGGCGCTCCCCCATCGGCTGGCCGCGCGCCAGGGCGATGCAGCCGCTGTCCACGTAGCGGCTTTCGGTGCCGTCGCTTTCGATGACTCCCCAGCCGGTGAATCGGGAACCGGGATCCACACCCATGATCCGGACCGGGGCGTTCACGTCGGTCAGTCGCCGCCCACCGGTTGCAGTTCGGCGTTGGTCCACACGTCCTGCACGTCGTCCAGGTCCTGCAGGTACTCGAGAAGTCTCAGCGCCTGCTCCGAGCGCTTGTTGTCCAGCGGCGCGTCGACCGACGCGCGCATCGTGACTTCGGCGTTTTCCGGCGGAAGTTCGGCTCCACGCAAGGCTTCCAGCACCGCGGAAAAGTCGCGCGGGTCGGCCAGCACCTCGATCGTCCCGTCGTCGTCGCTGACCACGTCCTCGGCCCCGCCTTCAATCGCCGCGTCGATGATCGCCGCCTCGTTCGAGTCCGGCGAATAGGTGAACACGGCTACTTCGCTGAACAGGTAGGCGACGGCGCCGTCGGCGCCCAGGTTGCCGCCGTGCTTGCTGAAACCGTGGCGGACTTCCGCCACCGTGCGGTTGCGGTTGTCGGTCAGGCAGCGCAGCAGGATCGCCGCGCCGCCGGCGCTGTAGCCCTCGTAGGTGACCTCCTCGAGGTCGGCGCCTTCGCCACCGCTGGTCCCGCGGCTGATCGCGCGGTTGATATTGTCCTTGGGCAGGCTCTGGGCGCGCGCTTTCTCGATGGCCAGCCTGAGTTGGGCGTTATTGGCGGGGTCCGGTCCGCCCGTGCGCGCGGCGACGGTGATTTCGCGCGCGAGGCGTGTGAAGAGTTTACCGCGTTTGGCGTCCTGCCGGCTCTTGCGGTGCTGGATATTGGCCCACTTTGAGTGCCCCGCCATGGGCTCTCCATGATACCAGCACCCTGGACCAGGGTGCCAAGTCCGCCTTCTCTTCGGCCCTCCTCTTCCGGGAGACGCATGAACCCGTCCATGGGGCTTTGTTCCGCCATCCCTGGCTCACAAACTCCCGGAAGAGGAGGGCCGAAGAGAATGCTACCGCCGGCGTTTGGCGAGACTAGAGCCTTGCTTCGTTCTCCCCTTTCGGAGGAGCGTTGAAGCAGGATAGCGAAACCGAGCCAGGGATGGCGTCTCCACCGAAAGGGGAGAACGAAGCAGGGCGAGGGTCGGCCGTCTGCGTCTCTAGCGGTTTATGGCGTGGATGGCGCGCTTGTCCACCGAAAGGGCCGCTTCGTGAAGGGCCTCGCACAGCGTGGGGTGGCCGTGGACCGTGCGCTGCAGGTCCTCGGTGCTGGCCTCGAACTCCATCGCCAGCACCGCCTCCTGGATCAGCTCGCCGGCCATGGGGCCGACGATGTGCACGCCCAGGATCGCATCGGTGTCGGGGTCCGACAGAAACTTCGCCAGGCCCGCGTCCTGCGCCATGGCCTTGGCCCGGCCGTTGGCCGCCATGTTGAAGGCGCCCACCTTGTAGGACTGTCCGGACTGCTGCAGTTCTTCCTCGGTCCGCCCCACCCAGGCGATCTCGGGCGAGGTGTAGATCACCGATGGGATGGCGCCGTAATTCACCTCGGCGGACCGGCCGGCGATCATCTCGGCCACCATCATGCCCTCCTCGGAGCCCTTGTGCGCCAGCATCGGCCCGCGGACCAGGTCGCCGATCGCCCAAACGCCATCCGCGCTGGTGCGGCAGTTTCCGTCCACCTGCACATGGCCTCTTTCGGTCAGGACGATCCCGGCGCTCTCGTCGATCAGGCCTTCGGTCGCCGGCCTTCTGCCGACCGCTACCACCAGCCTGTCCACGGTGATGTGATGATCGCCCTCCCGGTCGCTGAACCGCACTTCCACCTGTTCGTCCACGCGGCGGGCGCTTTCCACCTTCGCGCCCAGGCGCGTGTCCAGCCCCTGGCGCTTGAACTGGCGCTGGGCCTCGCGGGCCACCTGGCTGTCGGCCATGAACAGAAAGCGGTCCATGGCCTCCAGGATCGTGACTTCCGAACCCAGCCTATTCCAGACGCTGCCGAGCTCCAGCCCGATGACCCCTCCGCCGATGACCCCCAGGCGATGCGGCGGACGGTCGAACTCCAGCGCGCCTTCCGAATCCACGATGTATTCGCCGTCGAATGGCGCGATCGGCAACTCCACCGGCAGCGAACCGGCGGCCAGAATGACATGTTCGGCGTGCAGCAGGTGCGGGTCGCCCTCGTGCGGAGTGACTTCCACCTGCCGGCCGGCCAGCAGTTTCCCCCACCCGTTAAAGGCCGTTACGCCGTTGGCGCGAAACAGCGCGTTGATGCCCGTAGTGAGCTGGCGAACGATACGGTTCTTGCGGTCCTGCATCGCGTCCAGGTCCAGCTTCACTTCCGGGATCATGATGCCGTGGCCGGCAAACTCCTCGCGGGTCCGGTGGTACAGCTCGGATGATTCGAGAAGCACCTTGGATGGTATGCAGCCGGCGTTCAGGCAGGTGCCGCCCAGCGCCGGCTTGCCCTTGCCGTCGCGCCAGTCGTCCACGCAGGCCACCGACATGCCGAGTTGCGCGGCGCGTATCGCTCCCACGTAGCCGGCAGGACCGCCGCCAACGACGATTACATCATATTTATCAGTCATATAACAAGAATATATAAACTAGAAAGAAAGAATCATGCGGGCCGGATCTTCGATTGACTTCTTGATTTCCGACAGGAACAGCACGGCTTCGCGGCCGTCCACGATGCGGTGGTCGTAACTGAGCGCGAGGTGCATCATCGGGCGGGCGACGATCTCGCCGTCCACCACCACGGCCCGCTGCTCGATGCGATGCATGCCGAGTATTCCGCTCTGCGGAGGGTTCAGAATCGGCGTGGACATCAGCGAGCCGAATACGCCGCCGTTGGTGATCGTAAAAGTGCCTCCGGTCAGTTCGTCCAGCCCGATGGTCCCGGCGCGCGCCCGCGAAGCGAAGGTGCCGATCGTCTGCTCGATGTCGGCGAAGCTCAGCCGGTCGGCGTCACGCAGCACGGGCACCAGCAGCCCGCGTTCGGTGGATACGGCCACGCCGACGTCGTAGTAGTCGTGATAGACGATCTCGTCGCCCTCCACGCTGGCGTTGACTACCGGAAAGCGCTTGAGGGCCGCAACGCTGGCGGCCACGAAAAAGCTCATGAAACCGATCCGCACTCCGTGCCGGGCCTCGAATTCCTCGCCGTGGCGGCGGCGCAGATCGAGCACAGCGCTCATGTCGGCGTCGTTGAACGTGGTCAGCATGGCCGCCTCGCGCTGCGATTCCACCATCCGCTGGGCGATGCGGGCCCTAAGGCGGCTCATGGTCTCGCGCCTTTCCTGTCGGGCCGGCTGTGCCGCGGGCGCGGGCGGCGCCTCGATCGTTTCACCGGCGTCCGCCTCGGCCGTATCCGGTTCCTCGACCCGGGCCGCGGTGGCCGCGCCGGCCGCGCTGCTCAGCACCGCCAGCACGTCGCGCTTGAGAACCCTGCCCCGCTTGCCGCTGCCCTTGATCGACGATATGTCGAGATCGTGCTCTTCCAGGAGCCGCCGGACCGCAGGCGACATCGCAACGGAACCGTTACCGCCGGCGGCCGTCTCGATTGCCGGGCGTCCGGCGCCGTCCCCGGCGGACTCCGGCGCCGCATCGCCGACGACCGCACCGCCGCCGTCCGCGGCCGCGTCCAGCACGGCCAGCGGCGTTCCTGCGTTCACCACCGCGCCGGCGTCAGCCAGGATCTTCTCCAGCACGCCGTCCGCCGGCGCCGGCACTTCCAGCACCACCTTGTCGGTTTCCAGGTCGGCCAGGTTCTCGTCCTGCACCACGGACTCGCCGGCCGACTTGTGCCAGACCAGGACCTTGGCGTCGGCCACCGATTCGGGAAGTTCCGGCGTCCTGATCTCGATTGACTTGCTCATTGCCTACGACACCTTTCGATCACTCTCAAGCACCTGCTCGACGATCGCGTACTGCTGCAGCCGGTGCAGATGGATGGAACCCGGCGCCGGAGAAGCCGCTCCGGCGCGGCCCATGTAGCTCAATCGCTGGCCGTTGACCAGCCAGCGTTCCAGGCGCGCGCGCACCCGGTACCAGGCGCCCTGGTTCTTCGGTTCCTCCTGCGCCCAGACGATATCCTCGACATCCGAATAGCGCTTGAAAAGCGCCTCGCAGAGATCGTGCGGAAACGGGTAAAGCTGCTCGATCCGAACGATGGCCACGTCCCCGGCTTCCCCTTCGCGGCGCGCCTCCAGCAGATCGAAATACAGCTTGCCGCTGCACAGCACGAGGCGGCGCACGTTATCGAGTTCCTCCACCTCGTCGATGATCCGCTCGAAACGTCCCTCGCTGAGCGCCGCAAGCGGCGTGAAGGACAGCTTGTTGCGCAGCAGGCTCTTGGGCGTCAGCGCCACCAGCGGCACGCGCGCCCGGTTGTGCATCTGTCTTCTCAGCATATGGAACATCTGGCCCGGCGTGGACGGCACGCAGACCCGCATGTTGCCCTGCGCGCAAAGCTGCAGGAACCGCTCCAGGCGGGCCGATGAGTGCTCGGGCCCGGCCCCTTCCTGGCCGTGCGGCAGGAACAGCGTCAGCCCCGACATCCGGCCCCACTTGGTCTCGCCCGAGGCGATGAACTGGTCGATCACGACCTGGGCGCCATTGCAGAAGTCGCCGAACTGCCCCTCCCAGATCGTCAGGCAGTCCGGATCGGTGGTCGAGTAGCCGTACTCGAAGCCCATCACGGCCTCCTCGCTGAGCAGCGAATCGGTGATCGTGAAGGCGCCCCGCATCGGCGCCACGTCGTCCAGCGGCGAGTAGGCGCGCCCGCTGCGCTGGTCGATCAGGCTGGCATGGCGGTGAAAGAAAGTCCCGCGGCGGCTGTCCTGCCCGGTCAGGCGCACCCGGTAGCCGTCGCGCAGGAGGCTGCCATAGGCCATCAGTTCACCGAATCCCCAGTCCATGTCGATTTCGCCGCGCGCCATCTGCAGCCGGTCCGCGACGACCTTGATCACCCGCGGGTGCAGATTGACCCCCTCGGGCACCGTGCCGAGCCGCTCGCCAAGGTCCGCGACCTGCTCCGGCGGGATGGCCGTATCGACTTCCACGTCGGCATCCGCCTGCCGGTAACTGTCCCAATCGACGGTGAACTCGTTGCCGACCATGCCCATGGCCGCCTCCGGCAGCGGGTCGCCCGCGTCCAGCCGCCTGCGATATTCGGCCTTGTCCGCCTTCAGCTGCGCCTTCGTGACCACGCCATCCTCGCAAAGACGGTCGGCGTACATCTGAAGGGTGGTGGGATGGCTGCGGATGCGGTCGTACATGAGCGGCTGCGTGGCGGCCGGCTCGTCCGCCTCGTTATGACCGTGACGGCGATAGCAGACGAGATCCACGAACACGTCCTTGTGGAAAGCCTGACGGTATTCGAGCGCGAGGCGGGTCGCGAACACACAGGCCTCCGGCGAGTCTCCGTTCACATGGATTACCGGCGCCTCGATCATCTTGGCGACGTCGCTGCAGTACGGCGTGGAGCGCGCGTCCTGCGGATCGCTGGTGGTGAAACCGATCTGGTTGTTCACGATCAGGTGCACGGTTCCGCCGGTGGCGAAGGAGCGAGCCTGGGAAAGCTGCAGCGTTTCCGTCACCACGCCCTGCCCGGCCACGGCGGCGTCGCCGTGGATCAGCACCGGAAGGATCTCGTCGCCCTCGCTGTCGCGCCGGCGGTCCATGCGCGCGCGCACGGACCCCAGTACGACCGGGTTCACGATCTCCAGGTGCGACGGATTGAACGCCAGCACCACGTGCACCATCCCCCCGGGGGTGGTTACGTCCGACGAAAAACCCATGTGGTACTTGACGTCGCCGTACTTGCCCGAGAGCGGCCCGGACTCGCCGGCAAACTCCGCGTACAGCTCCTGCGGCGCTTTGCCCAGCACGTTCACAAGCACATTGATGCGCCCGCGGTGGGCCATGCCGACCACAATTTCCTGCAGGCCCTTGGATCCGGCCTGCTGGATCAGGTCGTAAAGCATCGGAATAAGGCTGTCGCCGCCCTCCAGCGAGAAGCGCTTCTGCCCCACGTAGCGCGTATGCAGATAACGCTCCAGGCCCTCGGCGGCGATCAGTTCGCGCAGGATTGCGCGCTTGACCGGGTCCGGCGGACGGCCCGCCAGTTTCGCCGCTTCCACCCGGTCCCGCAGCCACAATCGCTCACGGGCCCGTGACACGTGCGCCATCTCCACGCCGACGTCGCCGCAATAGATCTGCTCCAGTTGCTCGATGATGATCCGCAGCGGCAACCGGCGCCCCTCGGCGCCACCGAACCGCCCGGTATCAAACACGGTGTCCAGGTCCGCCTCGCTCAGGCCCGCGTACTCGAGCTTGGGCGCCTGGCTGCGCAGGTTGGGGTTCAGTTGCAGTGGATCGACGCGTGCGGCGCGATAGCCCCGCAGCCGATACAACTGGATGAGCCGCACCACCGCGCCCTGGCGCGAGGCGCCGGCCCGCACCGCGGGCGCCGCCCTGCCGTTGCTTGCGAGCATCCCATCTCCGCCGCCGTTGGGCAGGCGCGTCGGCAAGGGACGGCCGGTCTCAACGCTCTCGAACAGCTCGCGCCAGTGCGGCGCTACCTCCTCGGGATTGTTGCGCCAGGCGGAGTACAGTTCGAACACATAAGGCGCGTTACTCGCAAAAAGCGGAGATTCCCGGTAGGCGCGTTCGATACTGTCGCTCATCGCACAAGGCATTTTATAGCGCGGGTAACTTCCGTAGGCGACAATACGCACGCCGTGAACAAGCCCGGAATAAGCATTGTGGCGCCGGCCCACGAAGAGGCCGAAAGCCTGCCGGAACTGTTGCGCAGCGTCGCCAATGCCTTCAGCGCCTTCGATGCCTGGGAGCTCATCGTTGTTGACGACGGCAGCCGGGACAACACCGCCGGGGTGCTGGCCGGCCTGCAAAGCGAGCACCCAAGGCTGAGGGTCGTCCGGCACTTGAACAACAGGGGCCAAAGCGCCGCGATGTGCACGGGCGCGGACGCCGCGCGATTCGCCTGGCTCGGCTTTCTCGACGCGGACGGGCAGAACGATCCGGCCGACCTGGCGAAGCTGTATTCCGAAATGCTCGAGGTGGGCGAAACGGCCCCCGGCATGATCATGGGCCATCGGCGGGAACGCAAGGACGGGTGGTTGACGCGAGTGTCCTCGCGCACTGCCAATGCGGTGCGCGCGGGTTTGCTGCGCGACCGAACGCCGGACACCGGCTGCAGCCTGAAAGTCCTGGCACGCGGTGATTTCCTGGCGCTGCCACGGTTCGACCACATGCACCGTTTTCTGCCTGCCCTGCTGCTGCGTCAGGGCCTGCAGACCGTTTCCCGACCGGTGGCGCACTATCCGCGGCGCGCCGGGCGTTCAAAATACGGCCTGGGGAACCGGCTGTGGGTGGGGATCGCCGACCTGCTCGGTGTCTGGTGGCTCGGCCGGCGGCGCTTCCGGCCGGGAACAAGTGAGGAGATACGACACGATGACTGAATTGATTGAGCAATGGCTGGCGCTGCCCACCACCGATCTGATCTGGCTGGCAGTGGGTTTCGGCGGGCAGGCCATATTCGCGTCGCGGTTCCTCTACCAGTGGATCGCCAGCGAACGTGCGGGCCGCAGCCACATTCCCCGGGCGTTCTGGTACCTGAGCCTGGCCGGCGGCCTCACGCTGCTCAGCTACGCCATCCATCGCGGCGATCCCGTTTTCATCCTCGGCCAGACGACCGGCGCAATGATCTACATTCGCAACCTAGTCCTGCTGCACCGCGGCGGCCAGCTCGAGTCCACCTGACGTGTCTAGTGCGCAGGCGTCCCGCCTTCGGGGAGGGCGGGCGCGCTGAGAAGGCAGCACCCTCTCTCCCGGGAGTTCGCTTGAACATCGGCAAGAACGAATTCTGGCTCGGCGCGGCGGCGCTGCTGACGCTGGCGGCGGGCCTCGGCCTGCGCGATCCGTGGGCGCCGGACGAACCGCGCTACGCGCTGATCGCCGCCGAAATGATGCAGTCCGGGGACTGGTCGGTGACCCGGCTGGGCGGCGTCATTTACGCGCAAAAGCCGCCCGTGTATTTCTGGCTGCTGGCCGCCGCCGAATGGCTGGCCGGCCTCCGGTTCGGGTTCCTGCTGCCGTCGCTCCTGGCGGGCCTGGGAACCCTTGCGCTCGTCTGGGACCTGGCCCGCCGGCTCTGGTCGTGCGAGACGGCATGGTGGGCGGCCCTGGGGCTGCTTGCCTGCCTGCAGTTCACGATGCAGGCCCGCAGCGCGCAGATCGACGCCGTCCTGGTCCTGTTCACGACGCTGAGCCTCTACGGACTGCTCCGCCACCTACTGCTGGGGCCGGACTGGCGCTGGTTCAACGTCGGTTTTCTTGCCGCGGGCGCGGGCGTGATGACCAAGGGCGTAGGCTTTCTGCCGCTGCTGGTGCTGTTGCCCTGGGCCGGAATGCGCTGGGCCGGCTGGAGCTTGCCGCGGCTCGGCGGCGGAACGCGATGGCTGCTCGGGCCGGCGGCGTTCCTTGCACCGCTCGCACTCTGGCTGGTCCCGCTGTTGCTCCGGGCCCAGGGCGATCCTGAAATCGCCGGCTACCTGGACAACCTGCTGTTTCGCCAGACCATTACCCGTTACGCGGACCCCTGGCATCACTTCCAGCCCTTCTGGTACTTCTTCGTGGAAGTCATTCCATGGGCCTGGTTCCCGCTCGTTCTGCTGTTGCCCTGGCTGGTTGCGAGGTGGGCGCGGCGCTGGCGCGACCGCGATGCAAGCGTCGTCCTGCTTGCGGGCTGGATCGTTCTGGTCCTGCTGTTCTTCACCATCAGTTCCGCCAAACGCGATGTCTACCTGCTGCCGGTGGCGCCGGCGCTGGCGCTGCTCTCGGCGCCGCACCTCCCGGAACTTGCCGTCCGGCTGTCCTGCCGACGCATCCTGCGCGCCGCGGCGCTGCTGCTGTCGCTGGTCCTGGCCGCCGGTTCCGCCTGGCTGCTGTTCGTGGACACGGAGCGGCTGGCCGAGCTGTCGGCACGCTACGAGACCGGCGCCGGACCTCTCTGGACGCTGTTCATCGCGGCGCTGGTCGGCGCCGTTCTCGCCCTGGCCGTCCCCGCCCGGCGGACCGCGGCGATGTTTGCGGCGTTCATGCTTCTCGGCTGGCATGTCTGGGGCTGGGTGCTGCAACCGCAGATCAACGACGCCCGCTCCGGTGGACGTATCGCGGCCCGCACGCTGGAGGCCATGCCGGGAGACGCTCCTCTGGGACTGGCGCACTGGCGCGCCCAGCAGGTTCTGCATCTCGACCGGCCGGCGGTGCATTTCCAGCGTGGCGGTCTCACGGGACAGGAAGAAATGGAACAGGCCGCCGCATGGCTCGCGATGGACGGCGAGCGCCGGCTGCTGGTGCCGGCCGAACACCGTCAGCCGTGCTTTGGCGCGGGCGGGGGATTGCGCCTCGGGTACGCCCACCGTCGCGACTGGGTGCTATTGTCCTCCGAAGACTTGAGTGGCGCCTGCACCGGGATTGTCGATCCCGCAAACCAGGTTCGCCTTCCGGCGCTGCGTCCGTAGCAGGCGAGCCGAAACGCTTAGGCCGAATACTCCCGGAACCAGCGGACAAACTTCGCGACGCCTTCCTTCAAATCAACACTGGGCTCAAACCCGAAATCCCCGCGCATGGCCGACATGTCCGGCAACGTGGCGCGCATCTCGCCGGGCGGTTCCGGCGCGAACTCGACCTCCGATTCAACGCCCATGGTCCGGCCGAGAATGCGAATGAAATCCAGCAGCTCCACGTCTTCGGTCGAACCCAGGTTGTAGAGTGCCGCCGGGGGCTCTCCGGCGGGCGCTCCGCCATCGAGGACGGCCAGCGTTCCCCGCACGGCATCGTCAATATAGGTAAAAGCGCGTCTCTGGCGTCCGTCTCCAAACACTTTCAGGGGCTTGCCGGCCCGCAGGCCTTCGGCGAACCTTAATGCCGCCATGTCCGGCCGACCCCACGGTCCGTATACCGTGAAGTAGCGAATTCCGGTGCTGGGCAGCCCGTGTATCCGGGCATACGAGTAAGCCAGCAATTCGCCCGAGCGCTTGGTGGCCGCATATACGCTTCTCGGGCGAGCGGCGGCGTCCTGTTCGGAAAAAGGTGATTGGTCCGTATCGCCATACACCGACGAGGACGAGGCGTACAGCAGGTGCTGTACGCCGTTGCGAACGCAGCACTCCAGCAGCACGGTGAATCCGGCGATATTGCTTGATATGTACTGATCCGGCGCTTCGATCGAATAGCGCACACCTGCCTGGGCAGCCAGGTGCGCCACTTGCGAAAATTCACGCCGCTCGAACAGGGACTGCATCCCGCTTTCGTCCGTCAGTTCCAGCTTGTGGAACGAAAACCCGTCATGCTCCCGCAACCGGGCCAGGCGGGCATTCTTCAGCGCCGGGTCGTAGTACGTATTCAGGTTGTCCACGCCAACAACCTCGCGACCATCGGACAACAGCGCCTTCGCGATCGCGTGACCGATAAAACCGGCCGCACCCGTAATCAGAATCGGCGTCTTGATGTCGGTCCAGCTAGGTCGAGGCGCGGACTTCCTTCGCGGACATGCCCGGGGCTCGCACCAGCACGACCAGCGCAGCGATGACCACTAGGAAGTTGACGACCCCCATCATCGCAAACGGCGCCCCCCTGCCGATCTTGTCGAACACGATTCCGCCCACGAAGCTCGTGCACAGGATGGAGAATGCGCCCACCAATCCGAAAACGCCCACCACCGCGCCCCGCCGCTCCTTCGGCGCTTCCTGGCCAAGCAGGGCCCCGCCCGACACCAGCGCGGCGATCTCGCCGATGCCCACGGCAACACTGGCAAGCAGGGCGGCGGTAACGAACGGGTCTTTGGCCAGGTACATGGAGAAATAGGCCACTCCGGCCACGCTGAAACCGAAAACCACGGTAACCACCCGATTCAGGCGGTCGGCAATGAACCCCATGATGGGCGACCACAGCACGCTGGTGCCGAACACCAGCGCGAACATGATGCCCGCCCGCTGCATGCCCTCGGCGCTGGTCAGCCCCACGTCGTTGCTGTGCTGGACCACCCAAAGCGGTAGGAATATGCCGACCGCCACGAGGTCGCCCCTGGAGGCGAAGGACGTCATGAAAGCGAGGGCGATCCGGGGGTTTTTCGCGGCCTCGGAGAAACCCTTTCCCACCTTGGCCAAAAGCGGCTCCTGCGTTTGATTCTGCGCAACCCGTCCCGAGCGCCACGAAAGGCGGATCACCAGCGCGACGAACAGCGCGAAACCCACCATCAGCCAGCACGTGTAGATGCCCGCGTCGGCCGGGCTGATCCCCATTTCGGTCAGGTAACCGGGCAGATTGCCGATATTTCGGGACATTACCGCCATGCCGATGGCCGTCATGATGCTGCCGATGCCCAGAAGCAAACCGCGCGAACGGTTGGCCGGCAGGTCCTGCAGCGATGTCCCGTACATCACCGGGGCAATCGCGGCGCCGACGGCAAATACGGCGCGGTAGGCGAATATCTGAAACTCGTTCTGCGCCAGCGGGTAGATCAGCAGCCCCAGCGCCACAAAACCCAGCCCGATGACCATGATCACGCGCCGGCCGAAGTTGTCCGAGGCCGCGCCCACGATGCCCATCAGCAGCAGGACCACGATCTCCTGCATCGAGGCCAGTTGCCCTGTCAGTTGCCCCTGGTTCTCGGTGATGCCGAAGACTTCCGTCAGGAGGTAGGGCTGTATGAAGCCGATAAAGCCCAGGAGCGGTATTACGGTAAGCCCGGCAAACATGACGCCGCCGGCGTTGAGCCAGGTATAACCGAGCGTCAGCGTCAGCGGACCGATACGGCGGGGTTCGCTTGTCTCACTCATGGCGTGCGATCAGGTCGAAGTGCGGACTTCCTTTGCTGCCATCCCCGGTGCGCGGATCAGCACGTACAGGGCAACCAGCGCCACGACGAGGTTCACTATTCCCATCATGACGAACGGCGCCACCCGGCTGATCGTGTCGAAAACGATGCCTCCGAAGTAGTTCGTGCAAAGGATGGAAAAAGCGCCGATAAGACCGAACACGCCTACCACCGCGCCACGTCTCGCCTTCGGCGCTTCCTGCCCCAGCAGCGCGTTGCCGGTGATGATGACGGAAATCTCGCCGATGCCCACAAACACGCACGCGACCAGCGCGATGTTGAGGTACGGGTCCTCGACCAGCGCCATGCCCAGGTACGCGACTCCGGCAACCGCAAACGCAATGAATACCGCCAGAACGCGGTTCATGCGATCCACAAACCGGCCGATAAAGACGGCTACAAGAAGCCCGATGCCATTGATCGCCGCAATCATGATGCCCGCCCTTCTCGTGCCCTCGGCGGTGGTCAGACCTGCGTCCCAGCCGTCCTGCACCACCCAGAGCGACAGGAAAGTCAGGATCACGACCAGGTCGCCGCGGGAAGCGAACGAAGTCAGGTAAGCAAGAGCGATGCGGGGATTCCGGACCGCGCCGGAGAATCCCTGCGCCAGGTTCCGCCGGACAGGCTCGCGTGGCGCGCCGGCCGCCACGCGGCCTGCGCGCCAGGTCAGCCGGACCATCAGCGCAACGATGGCCGCGAATGCGACCATGCACCAGCAGGTGTAGATGCCGGCGTCCTCGGGCGTGAGGCCGCGCGCGACCAGGTATTCGGGCAGCCTCGCAATCGTAAGACCCATCACGATGACGCCCCCGCCCGTGGCGATGCTGCCGAACCCGATGAACTGACCGCGGGAGCGGTTCGCCGGCGTGTCCTGCATGGAAGTCCCGTACATCAGGGGAGCCGTCGCGGCCCCGAGTGCGAATACCGCCCGGTATCCGTAAATCTGCAGTTCGTTCTCGGCCAGCGGGTAAACCAGAAGCCCCAGGCCCACCAGGCACAGACCCACGACCATGAGTACGCGCCGCCCGAAGTTGTCGGACGCCGCCCCGACGACCCCCATCAGCGCGATCACGATGATTTCCTGCAGCACTCCCAGATTGCCCGTCATCCGCCCGTGAAAAGCGGGGTCAATCTCGAATACCTCCTTGAGAAGAGTCGGCATGATCAGGCCCATGAAGGCCAGCAAGGGGATGATCGAGAAACCGCCCAGCAGCACGCCGAACGCGTTCAGCCGCGTGTAGCCTTCCGCAAGGACGATCGGACCGAACTTCCTCGGTTCGCTCATGTCAACTCCCCGGGAGCGAAGGCGTCCCGCCTTCGCGGAGGGCGGAATGGCCGTGGGGGCGATGCCCCCACTCCCCAGGTCTGCAAGCGCAGTATCTTGCGGAACTCAACCGCCGCGCCGCTTCGCCTGGACGGCGTCAAGAATCGCGATGTTGGCCTCGGTAATGCCCTGCTTCTGCGCCTCGGAGATCACGGCGCTGATGGCCGCGCCGCGGAACATGCGCGGAATCTTCTTGAGCCGCGCCGCCGCGCCGGGCGTAAACACCATGCCGTGCCTGTTCTCGTTCAGCTTGCTCAGGAACTTGGGATCGACGTCCACGGCATGTTCGTCTTCCGGTTGCGCCGCCCCATTGCCCGATTCGGCAGCCGCGCCATTGCCTTGCGCCGGCTCTTCGCCGTCCACGTGGTAGGTCAGTTCGGGCTTGTTGACGAAAAGGTCCTCCACGCGGATGAAGTCGGCATTCCTGTCGTACTCCATGCGCGGCTCCTCGTCGGGGTTCAGCGACGGGCGGCGGTCGTCGATAATCGGTATACGGTGCATCAGCCGGAACGCCGGCGAGAAGTCGTTGATCCCGCGGTGCTGCGTGCATCGGTTGTCCCATATCGCCACCGAGTTGTCGCGCCAGAAGAAGCGGCACTCGTGCTCCGGCTGGTAGCTGTGCTCGAGCAACATTGCAATCAGCGCATCGCTTTCGTCCTGGTTCAGCTCCATGATGCGCGACGTGGTCATCTGGCATACGTAGAGGCACTTGCGGCCCGTTTCGGGGTGCCTGCGAACCACCGGGTGCACGACCGGCGGGTTGCGCTTCATCATGTCTTCATAGGCCTTGGCGCCCCCGCCCTCGAGAATGCCCGGGCCGAAGTTCTTCGACAGGGTCTGTTCCGCGGTCAGGCCCTCCAGGAACTTCTGCATGGGTTTGGAAAGGCTCGCGTACGCCTTCTCCATGTCGCACCAGATGGTGTTTCCGCCGCCGGTGGGCATGGTCAGACCGCGGAGAATGGACATGCGGGACGGGTAATCGCGGAAGATGTCGTCCGTGTGGTAGTTCACGTCGCCGCCGATGGTCTGATACTCGTCCATGCGCTGCAGGCGGATCATCGGGTAGCCCTCGACCTGCGGTATCGAACCCGGGCCTTGCGGCATCCCGAACTTGCGGGCCAGCCTCAGGTGCTGCTCGTCCGTCATCTCCTGGTCACGAAAGAAGATGACCTTGAATTCCAGCAGCGCCGCGTAGATTTCGTCGATGACGTCCTGGGCGAGGTCGTCGGCCAGGTTGGCGCCGCTTATTGTCGCGCCCAGCGCACCCGACAGCGGTTCCGCTTCCAGATGCTTGAATTCCGGCAGGTCGCGCTGGGAAGTAAACAGGTATGACATAGGAAATCCCCCAATGCCCGCGCTGCCAGCATACCCTAACCAGGGAGCACGGGCATGACCCCCGCCATCGGCGTGTCCCGTGCTCCCGTGATATGGTCGCGCAATGCCCCGGTCCGGCAACAGGCGTCTGTTTTTCGCGCTGTGGCCCGACGACGACCTTCGCACCGGCATCGTCCGCGCCACCCGCGCCGAAGTGAGAGGAACGGGCGGCAAGCCCACGCCGCCCGAGAATCTGCATATGACGCTGCATTTCCTGGGACCGACTCCACAGGAACTCATTCATCCACTGATCGAGCGGGTGTCGGCCTTGCCGCTGGACCCGTTCGAGTTGACGCTGGAGCAATACGGCTACTGGCAGCGTGCAAGAACCCTGTGGCTGGGCCCGAACGAAACCCCTCTCCCACTGATGGAACTGGTCCGCGACATCGGCCGGATCTCGCACGAACTGGGGCTGCCCCGAAACCGGCGCGCGTTCATCCCGCACATGACCCTGGCGCGAAAGGTCAATCGCCTCACGCCGAGGGAACCGCCTCGTCCCTTGCACTGGCCGGTAAACGAGTTCGTGCTGGTGGAGTCGGTACTCGGCGGGCGCCACTCCCGCTACTCCATCCTCGAACACTTCGACTGACCCCTCGGAGCGAGGACGTCCCGTCCTCGAAATGCCGCCGGCGATTCAGGATTCTTTTATCAGCCGTCGAACGGACTCAGATCCACGGCGAGCAGCTCCGGATTGTCGCGCTCGATCCGGGCGAAGTACTCGGCCGGCAACTGGTGCACGCCATCCAGTTTCTTGCCGCTCCAGATCGCGAACATGTGCCCCGGAATGTCCCCCATCTCCAGCCAGCGGGGATAGGGAAAGACATAGCCGCCGGCCGTGCCCATGGGCAGCCTCGTGATGGAAGGGTCCTCGAACAGGGACCTGGCCGTCCAGTTGTGCGACGTTTCGATGAAAGGCGTCACCCAGTTGTCCGGCGGTACGCGAATCTGCTCCGCCTTCACGATGTCGTCCTCGATTCGGAACACCGTGCTGGTGGGCGTGTAGTCCTCCCCTTCCCGGTCCAGCGGATGCTTGCCTTCCGGCGAGTACAGCATTCCCGGGTCTTCCGTGAGAATCGTCGGCTCGACCCTGACCGTCTCGCCCGTAACCGGGTTGTGAACGCGTTCTATGAACTCGCCCGTAACCGGATGGCGCGGATACGAGGTATTGTGCCCGTGCACGCGAAAGACATGCGTGTCGATCCGCTTGTGATGAGAGAACTCGATTCCCTCATAGCGCACTACGGGCTCCACGCGCCGGCCCTCGGCGACGATGAACATCGTGAAGTGATACCAGAGCAGCACGTCCGCTTCGTCCGCCAGGTCGCGGTAGATGCGAAACTCGGCGGTCATCTTGTCGAGCGGGTCGTCAAAGGCGAAGAATTCCGAGCGCACCCGCCCTTCCGATGGAGGCATGTATGTGGCTTCCGGCTGCGCGCCCGCCTGCGCCGGGCGGAACGGCGCGAGCGCGAGGGCGGCCGCCCCGGCCGCCGGCAGAACAAGCGCGTCGCGGCGGGACATGCACAGCGCGGCGCCACCGCCAAAGGCCCGCTTCATGATGTCGAGCATGTCCCCTCCTCCGGCTGCACCCGAACCTCGAAATCCATCGTCAAGTAGAGCGCCCCGACCAGGATTCGAACCTGGGACCTTCCGCTTAGGAGGCGGACGCTCTATCCAGCTGAGCTACCAGGGCGTGGCGGCGTCCAGCATAAGCGAATGCGCCGGCGCGGGAAAGCCGCACGCCGGCGCATTCGGTTGAAGCTTACGGAAAACTAGAACGTATAGCTGGCGCGCAAGCCGAATTCACGCGGGTCCGGGTAATAGATGTTCGTGGAGTTGGGGAACAACTGCGTCACGAACACCCGTCCCGGAGGCGGAACCCGTGGCGGAGGCACAAACCCGGCAACCACGCTGATGCCGGCAAAATCGGGAGCGCTGAGCGCGCTGCGCATCGTGTCGTCGTCGAACAGATTGCTGACGTACAGCATCGCCGTCCAGGGGCCGCGCGACACGCCCACGCGCAGGTCCGCCAGCATGTAGCTCTCGATTTCCAGCAGATTCCATTCGGCCTCGTAGCGCGATCCCTGGTACTGGACATCGAAGTCCACCATGAACTCGCCGCCGTTGGCCATGGGGGAGCGCCAGGAAATGCCGGCGAACAGCTGATGCTGCGGCACATCCTCGATCTCGTTGCCCGTCAGGTCGATCAGACAGGTGGTGTTATTGCCCAGCGTGACCAGTTCGCAGGTGCCGCCGCGCACGGCATCGCTTATCGATGAGCTCAACTTGGCGTATTCGTCATATTCGGAATCGAGCCAGGTGTAGCCCCAGTTCATCGTGAGGTTGTCGGTCAGCACCGCGGTTGTGTCGATTTCAATCCCGGTAATCTTGGCGGCGGAGGCGTTTTCCGGCCGGCTGCCCAGGACCGCGCCTTCGCCGGGCGGCAGGTACTGCGTGGTGAGCTGCTTGTCGCTGAAATCCTGATAGAAAACGGCGCCATTGAAACGAAGCCGGTTGTCCATCCAGCTCGTCTTCCAGCCGAATTCATAGACGGTGATTTCCTCGGCATCGAAGCGATATACCTCGGGATTGTCGTATCCCTGCGGCCCCACCAGCGTGCTGATGCCTGCAGGCTTCACGCCACGGGAAATGGAACCGTACCAGGTCTGCTCATCCGACGGGCGGTAGCGCAGCACCAGCTTGGGGACAAGATAGCTGTCATCCACTTCATCGGTGTTCCGCGGTCCTGTCCGCGGCACGAAAAACAGCGAGGCCAGATGCGGAGGAACGGGCGGTCCGAAGGCATTGGTTATGAGTGTGCTCGAATGCGGGCCGTCAACTTCCAGCTCCTCGCTGACGTAACGGGCCTCGAAACCCACGTCCCAGGCATCGGTGAACTGCCAATCGACCAGGCCGTAGGCGGAGACGTGCGAAATTTCCCGGTCCCAGGGATGGTTTACCCGGGGAACTGCGGTGCCGACGCGACTCATCCAGTGGCCGCAACTGATGGGCAGGCTCGGATCCGCGACGAAAGGCAGTCGAAAACCATGCATGATGCAGGTAATCGAGTGCTCGTTCTGGTGCGTGTCGTCGGACCAGTACAAGCCCCCGACGACCCACGTCAAGGGGCCCTCACCGGTGGAACTCAGCCGGACTTCCTGACTGAACAGGTCGGTCTCCGTCTCGAAGTTGGTTTCGCCGGCCACGCTGATGCCGAACGGGCGAACCGGCGCGGACGAGTCGCCGGTGCGCTGCGCATCAAAATACTGCACCGACTCCACGGTGCCGACGTGAGTGATGGACGTCAGCAGAGCGCCGCCGAACTCGAGTTCCGCGCGAAGGTGGCCGCGCACGACTTCGCGGGTGGTTCCCGGGTAATCCTTGCCGGTGCGCGGGTCCGTTGACAGGGTCAGCGTAAGTTCATCCATGGTGGCGACCGGTCCGAAGGGCTGATCGACACCGGTGGCGTCCGGGTGCCAGAGCACCCCCAGCCCGGCGGCGGGCGCCGCCAGAAACGTGCGGTGCTGGGATGCCGTGGACGCGGCCGGGCCGAATTCGTCGTCGGTGATCTCTACGCGTGCCGTCAGCCGAAACGAATCCGAAACGTCGAGCGCGGCCGTCAAGGTGGCGCCAATGCCCTCCTGACCGCCGACGTCGGCGCCCGTAATAAGGTTCTGGTAGTACCCGTCCTCGCTCCAGGAGGCGGCATTGAATCCCACGAAGAAATTGTCGCTTACGGGGCCGCTGGCCGAGACCGTGAGTTCGCGCTTGCCTTCGGCCGACACGTCAATCGCAACCTTGCCGAGGCGCTCCTCGCTGGGGCGCCGGGTCACGTAGTGGATAGCGCCGCCGAAGGCGCTGCGGCCGTAGAGCGCCGACTGCGGGCCACGCACGATCTCGATGCGCTCCACGTCAATCAGCCTGGGATTGACGGTAAGCGAACTGCCGGCGGTGCGGATGGCTTCGCCGGAGATGTCCACATCGTCCAGTAGCACAGCCACGTTCGGGCGGCCCCGTGTCGGCGAGAGTCCGCGCATGACCACGCGCACGTCCTGCGGGCCGTAGCCCTTGTCGAAAATGATTCCCGCGGTCTGGCGGGCAATGTCCTCAAGGCTTTCGATACCCTGCACTTCCATGTCTTCCGCGCTGATCGTGGCAATGCTGATCGGCACCTCCTGCAGGGATTCCTCGCGCTTGCGCGCCACCACCACGATTTCCTCGAGTTCCTGCGCGTATACGGGCGCTATCAGAGCCGATGCACACACACCCAGAATCACGGCGCTGAAGCGCGCCTTGCGAATTTCAGTCATCTGTTTGGCCCCCAATCGACCGCACGAAGGATTCGCGCGGAATTTTGCCACAGATTCACAATCGGACGCTTTCGTATAATTGCCGGCGCTTTGAAGGGGTCCCGAATACCCGGTTTCTACCGTCTTACGCCGCGCGAGCGGGTGCAGACCGCGCTCGAGCACGGCCTATTGAGCGAGGCGGACTTCAAGGACCTGGCCCGGGGCCGCGCCAGCCTGGACGCCGCGCGCGCGGACCGGATGATCGAGAACGTGATCGGCGTGCTCGGACTGCCGGTGGGCCTCGGACTGAATTTCCTGATCAACGGCCGCGACTATGTGGCCCCGATGGCGGTGGAGGAACCCTCGGTCGTCGCCGCGCTCAGTTCCGCCGCCAAGCTGGTTCGCGAAGCGGGCGGCTTCACCGCAGAAGCCGACGACCCGGTGCTGATCGGGCAGATCCAGGTGCTGAACGTGCCCGATCCGGCGCACGCGGCCGCCGACCTACTGTCACGGCGCGAGGAGATCATCCGCCTGGCGAACAGCATTCATCCGCGCATGGTGGCGCGAGGCGGCGGCGTGGTCGATGTCGAAGTACACCGGCGTCCGATGCCCGGCGGCGAAGGCGAAATGCTCGTGCTGCACCTGCTGGTCGATACCCGCGACGCGATGGGCGCGAACCTCGTGAACAGCATGTGCGAGGGCGTGTCGGCGCTGGTCGAGAGCATGAGCGGCGGGCAGGTGTTCATGCGCATCCTGTCGAACCTCAGCGACCGCGCGCTGGCCCGGGCCGAGGTCGTGATCCCGGAGGAACTGCTCGGCGGCAAGGGGCAAAGCGGCGAGGACGTGCGCGACGGCATCGCGATGGCGGCGGAACTGGCCGCGGTCGATCCCTACCGCGCCGCGACGCACAACAAGGGCATCATGAACGGCGTCGATGCGGTGGCGCTTGCGACGGGCAACGACTGGCGGGCCCTGGAGGCCGGCGCGCACGCCTGGGCGGCGCGTCACGGAAACTACACGGCGCTCTCGAAGTGGTGGTGCAACGAGGATGGGGCGTTGTGCGGACGGCTGGAGATGCCCATCAAGGTGGGCACGGTCGGGGGCTCGCTGGAGGCCAACCCGGCCACCCAGTTGTTCCTGCGGATGATGCGGGTGGAATCGGCCCAGGAGCTCGCGCAGGTCATGGCGGCGGTCGGCCTCGCGCAGAACTTCTCGGCGCTGCGGGCGCTGGTTACCGAAGGCATACAGGCCGGCCACATGACCCTGCACGCGCGCACCGTGGTCAAGGCCGCCGGCACGCCGCCGGAACTGTTCGACCAGGTCCTGGAGCGATTGATCGGCGAAGGCGACGTCAAGGTCTGGCGCGCGAGGGAAGTCCTGGGCGAGCTGGAAAGAAAGCGGGACATGCCGGCTCTGGACGAAGCGGCAATGGCCCGCCTGGGCGTGGCCGCGGGCAAACTGATCCTGCTGGGCGAGCATGCCGCCGTGTTCGGGCAGCCGGCTCTGGCCTGCCCCGTACCGCTGAACGTGCGCGCCCAGATCAGCGACAGCGAGGAAGGCATTCAGTTGGCGATCCCGGGCTGGGGGCTCGAGTACCGCCTGTCCCACTCGCGCCGGCGCCGCCCCTGGGAACGTTCGGCGCTGAAGATGCTCGAGGAACTCGGGTTGGCCGGCAAGTCGATGCGCATTTCCGTATTCTCCGACCTGCCCCGCGGCGTCGGCCTGGGTTCGTCGGCGGCGATGGCGGTCGCCATCATCCGGGCCCTGAACAAGCGCTTCGATCTGGAACTCAGCGTCGAGAGGATCAACGAAATCGCCTGGGCCTGCGAGCAGTTTGCGCACGGCCGCGCGAGCGGCGTGGACAACGCCGTGTCGGCGTATGCAACCACACTGCTGTACCGCAAGAACACGCCGCCGGAGATTCAGCCGGTCAAGGCAGGCGCCGACACGTATTTCGTGATCGGCATCAGCAGCGAGGAAAGCCTTACGGCGGTAACCGTCGAAAACGTCAGGACGGCGCGCGACCGGAACCCGAACATTTACGACAGGATCTTCGAGGAAATCGGCGAACTCGTGGTCGAGGCTCGGAAGTGCCTCGAAAGCGGGCGGCTCGAGGAACTGGGCGACCTGATGAACCTCAACCACGGCCTGCTCAACGGCCTGCAGCTCGCCACGCCGGAACTGGAACAGCTGATCGACGCCGCGCGCATGGGCGGCGCGCTGGGGGCCAAACTGACCGGCGGCGGCGGCGGCGGCGCCATGCTTGCGCTGTGCGCCGAGAGCAGCGATACGGTCAAGGAATCGATCGAAAAGACCGGCGCAAGGACCATCGCGCTGAAGCTTCCCGCCGGTGGAGGTGACGTGGAACTGATCCAGTGAGCGAGCCGGTCAACCTGGTGCTGGTGGACGCCAAGGATCGCGAAATCGGCGTGGCGGAAAAACTGGAGTGCCACGTCGGAGACGGCCTGCTTCACCGCGCCTTTTCGGTATTCGTCTACGGACCGGACGGGCGGGTCCTGCTCCAGCAACGCAGCGCCGCCAAGCCGCTGTGGCCGATGTACTGGTCGAATGCCTGTTGCGGTCATCCTCTGCCGGGCGAGGACGTTCCCGCCGCTGCCGAGCGCCGCACGCAAGAAGAATTTGGCATCGCCTGCCAGGCCCGGTTCCTCTACAAGTTCCAATACCAGGCCCGCTATTCCGACGGCTTCTCGGAAAACGAGCTATGCCACGTGTTCGAAAGCGACTACGACGGCGAACTGGCGCCCGACCCCGCCGAAATCGCCGCCTGGCGCTGGATCACGCCGGATGAACTGACGCGGGAAATCGAACGCCACCCCGAGCGCTTTTCCCCGTGGATGAAGCTCGAATGGGCTGAAATCCGCCGAGGCAGACAAGCAAGGTAACAGCGTCGTCTCTGACTCATCCCTCGCAGGAGCGTTGGAGGCAGGATGCCGGAAACGAGCCCCAGGGATGGGTTTATGCGTCTCCTGCGAGGGATGAGTCAGAGACGACGCGACGCCGAATGGGCGGCGGGGGCTGTCCCGGATGAATGTTATTCGGAGTGAATGCCGCCCCGGGTCAGGGTGACCGGATTCAGGATGGCCTTCAGCTGCTCTTCGGAAAGATCGGTTTCCTCGACCGCCACTTCCAGGATCGGCCGCCCCTCCGCATAGGCCCGCTTGGCGATCGCCGCGGCCTTGTCGTAGCCGATCACCGGGTTCAGCGCCGTCACCAGGACCGGGTTGCGCTCCAGCAGCTCCGCCAGCCGTTCCGTGTTGACCGTCAGGCCCGCGATCGCCTTGTCGGCCAGCATCCGGCAGGCCGCCGAGAGTATCTGGATGCTCTCAAGCGCGTTGCGCGCGATCATCGGCAGCATCACGTTCAACTGGAAGTTGCCCGACTGGGCGCCCACCGTTATCGCCGCGTCGTTGCCGATGACCTGGGCCGCCACCTGCATGGCGGCTTCGCTGGCGACGGGATTGACCTTGCCGGGCATGATGCTGGAGCCGGGCTGCAGCGCCGGCAGCGTGATCTCGCCCAGTCCGCCCAGCGGCCCCGAATTCATCATGCGCAGGTCGTTGGCGATCTTCATCAGCGCCACCGCCGCCACCTTGAGCTGTCCGGACAGCTCCACCATCGTTTCCTGCCCGGCCAGCGCCGCAAACCGGTTGCCGGCGGGCGTCAGATCCAGGCCGGTCTTTTCGCTGATCCAGCGGCAAGCCAGTCCCGACATCACCGGGTGGGCGTTGATTCCCGTCCCGACCGCGGTTCCGCCCAGCGCCAGCTTGTTCAGCCTTAAATTGAGCACCTGCTCAAGCCGGGTCCGGCAGTCGCGCAATTGCGCCGCCCAGCCGCCGAATTCCTGGCTGAGCGCCAGGGGCATCGCATCCATCAGGTGCGTGCGGCCGGTCTTGACCACGCCCTCGAATTCGGCGGCGCGCTTCTCGATCGTGCCGGCGAGGTGATCCAGGGCCGGCAGCAGCCGCTCGTTGACCTCCAGGGCCGCGGAGAGATGCAATGCCGACGGAATGACATCGTTGCTGCTCTGCCCCATGTTCACGTGATCGTTTGGATGCACCCTGATCTCTTTGGAACTGGCGGCGCTGGCGATCACCTCGTTTACGTTCATGTTGCTGCTGGTGCCCGATCCGGTCTGAAAGACGTCCACGGGGAAGTGCTCGTCGTGGATGCTGTGGGCAACGTGATCGGCTGCCCTCATGATGGCGTTGGCCCGGGCCGAGTCCAGCAGGCCCAGGGTGCGATTGGCGGAAGCGCAGGCGCCCTTGATCAGGCCCAGGGCGCGAATGAACGCGCGCGGCATCCTCTTGCCGCTGATCTGGAAGTTCTCCACGGCACGCTGGGTGCTGGCTCCCCAAAGCGCGTCGGACGGGACCTTGAGCGTTCCCATGCTGTCGCGTTCGGTTCTTAATTTTGGCACGAACTACCCCTGTTGCAGTATGATGCGCGCCTCGGAGTATAGCCGCCCATTTCCATGTCCCGGTATACCAGCCTCGCGAATTCTCTGACCGCGCTGGGGCCGCTGGACGGGCGCTACGCGGAAGCCGTGCGGCCGCTGGCCGAACTGTTCTCCGAGCAGGGGCTGATCCGGCAGCGGCTGAAGGTGGAGCTTGCCTGGCTGCGGGCGCTTTGCGCCGAAGAAGCATTCGGGCCCGCCGCTCCGCTGACCGCCGACGAAACGGCCTTTCTGGACGCTCTGGAACAGGACCTGGGAGCGCCGGCGGCCGAGCGCGTAAAGGAACTGGAGCAGCAGACCCGCCACGACGTCAAGGCGGTGGAGCTGTACCTGGCCGAACGGCTGAGCGGACACGATTCGCTCGCCGGCCGCATACCTCTGCTGCATTTCGCCTGCACCAGCTGGGACATCAACAGCAGCGCCTACGGCATCATGCTGGCCGGGGCCCGTTCAGAAGTCCTGACGCCCGTGCTGGAAGCGCTGATCGGGCAGCTTCGATGCATGGCCCGCGATCACGCCGGCCTGCCCATGCTGGCCCGCACCCACGGTCAGCCGGCCAGCCCCACGACACTGGGCAAGGAACTGGCGGTGTTCGCACACAGGCTTCAGCGCCAACTCGCGGTTTTCGGCGACATCCCGGCGATGGCCAAGTGCAGCGGCGCGACCGGCAACTACAACGCCCATTACGCCGCCTGCCCCGGGGTGGACTGGCCGGACTTCAGCCGCCGCTTCCTTTCCGGGTTGGGCCTGGCGCAGAACCCGGTCACGACGCAGATCGAGCCGTACGACTGGGTAGCCGAGTATTGCGACGCGCTCGCGCGGATCAACCGCATCCTGATCGACCTGTGCCGGGATGCGTGGACCTATATTTCGTTGGGCTACTTCCGCCAGAAAGCGGTGAGCGGCGAGACAGGGTCTTCCACGATGCCGCACAAAGTCAATCCCATCAATCTCGAAAACGCCGAAGGCAACCTGGGGCTTTCGAACGCGCTGCTGGGCCACTTTTCGGAAAAGCTCCCCGTGTCGCGTCTGCAGCGGGACCTAAGCGACTCCACGGTGCTGCGCAACCTGGGCGTCGCATTCGGGCATGCGCTGGTGGCCTGGACGGAAGTGCAAAAAGGCCTGGACAAACTCTCGCCCGATGAGTCCAGAATGAGCGAGGACCTCGACTCGGCCTGGGAAACGCTGGCCGAGGCGGTGCAGACGGTGATGCGCGCCCATGGCTGCGAGAATGCCTACGAACAACTTAAGGATATGTCACGTAATCAGATAGTTACAAGAGTATCCTTACATGATTTCTTGAGTAAGACAGAGCTGCCTGACGCAGCGCGCGAGGCGCTGCTCGCCCTGACTCCCGCGACTTACACGGGCATCGCGAAGAAACTGGCGGAGTGAGGTTCTCCCGTGGCGGCCAACGTCATGGTGGCGATTTCCGGCGGAGTGGATTCCGCGGTGGCCGCGTTGCGCCTGATCGACGCGGGCCACCCGGTGGAAGCCCTGCACATGACCAACTGGGACGAGCCCGACGGCTCCTGTCCCGCCGCCGAAGACCTTGAGGCCGCGGCGGGCGTGGCCGGCGAACTCGGCATCCCGCTACACCATCTGAATTTCTCCGAAGAGTACCGGCGGGAAGTCTTCGACGAGATGCTGATGGAGTGCCGGGCGGGACGAACTCCCAATCCGGACGTCGGCTGCAACAGGCGCATCAAGTTCGGGGCCTGTCTGAAACAGGCGCGTAGACTGGGCGCCGAACGGCTGGCCACGGGCCACCACGCACGCCTGGAGCACTCGGCGCCCGGCACCCGGCTGTTGCGCGGAAAGGACCGCAACAAGGACCAGACGTATTTTCTGCACGCGGTTGACGGAAGTGCGCTCGGCGGTTGTCTTTTCCCGGTGGGTGAACTGGACAAGGACGAGGTGCGCGACATCGCGCATCGGCGCGGGCTGCCGAATTACGCGCGCCCGGACAGCACCGGCATCTGCTTCGTGGGCGAGCGGTCCTTTCCGGATTTCATTTCGCGGCACCTCGCGATGCAAGCGGGGCCCATCGTCACGCTTGCCGGAAAGCATGTGGGCGAACATCGCGGTCTTGCAGCCTACACGATCGGCCAGCGGCGCAGACTCGGACTGGGAGGCATGCAAGGCTGCGGCCCCGAGCCTTGGCACGTGGTGCGCAAGGACCTGAGCGCCAACGCGCTGGTCGTGGCACAGGGGCACGACCACCCGCTGCTGTTCACCCGCCTGGCCACCGTGCGAAAGCTGAAGTGGGTGCGCGGCGCGCCGGATGATCTCCTCGGGGGCATGCGCTTGAGCGCCAAGACCCGCTACCGCCAGGACGACGCGGATTGCGAGGCGCGTCTGGTCGGCCCGGACCGCTGCCTGGTGCGCTTCGACGAGCCCCAGTGGGCGGTAACGCCCGGGCAGTACCTGGTTTTCTACAACGGCGAGGAATGCCTGGGTGGCGGCGTAATCGAACGCGCCGAAGCCTAGGCGCAGTGCGTCCCCTGGGGTGGGAGGGCGTCCCGCCCTCCGCGAAGGCGGGCCGCCGTGGGGGACATGCCCCCACTCCCAGGGCGAACTGTTAGCATTGGCCGAATGCGAAATCAGCGGTCGCAAACACATCCTGTAAGCGCATTCTTCGGTGTACTGACTGCATGCAGTCTCGTGCTTTCGTCCGCTGGCGCCGCGGCAAGCGAGGAGGCAATCGTGGACGCCGATTTCAACCCCTTGGCCGAGCTGGGACGGGAACGCCGCCGCCAGGTCCAGGTCCGTCAATCCTTAATGGGCGCATTGGAACAGGTGCAGCCGGGAGACGACAGTCTCGCCGACCTGTTCGAAGCCTGCGCCGACTACCTGGTTAACTCGATGGACCGGCTCGACCTCACGGACATTAACATCCACGACTTGCTGAAGGAGCGCGTTCCCAAGGACAACGCGGAGGTTCACGAGGCGCTGCAAACACTCGCAATCCGCCAGGAAAGAGCGAGAGCCGAAAATGCGCTGCTCGCTGAGACGCTTGACGCGTATCGCCAGGCGGACCGCGCCGATTTTGCCGTCCTGGACGAGGCGCTAAGGCACTACCACGCCGTAATGTCGGAATTAATGACGCCGCGCAAGAACCCCTTCAGCGACTACACCGATGTCCTGTTCACAATGGACGACTGGACGAATATTGCCGAGGTCAGCGCCGAATCCATAGCCGCTGAAGACCGCCTTTTCGACTCGGTTTCGGCGGCGGCTCCGGACACTCTGAAGCCGGACGCCTTCTCCGGCACGCACGGCATGCAACGGCCGCCTGTTTCGAACAAGTGATCCCCATCACCCCACTCTCAGGCTAGAATGTACATTCATATCCGCAATTCTTGCGGGCCAACGAGCACCCAGCCCACTAGTACGCAGGCGCTAACCAACTCTTTGGAAGGAATCATGGGAAGAAAACTGTACGTAGGCAATCTGCCCTATTCGGCAACGGAAAGTTCCGTTACGGAGAAGTTCGCCGAGTCCGGGACCGTCGAGTCCTGCAATCTGATCAGCGATCGTGACACGGGTCGCAGCAAGGGTTTCGGCTTTGTGGAAATGGCCACCGACGCCGAGGCTCAGGCGGCCATCGAAAACCTTGACGGCTCCGACTATGACGGCCGCCCCATGAGGGTGAACGAAGCCAGGCCGCAGCAAAAGAGATCCGCAGGCCGGGATCGCGGTGGTTATGGCGGCGGCAGGTATCGCCACTGACCTTTACTCGATCCGCTAGTTCTCCCGGATGCGGGCGAGTTCGCGACGGAAGCAGCGCAGGGTAACGGGGGCCAGCGCCAGCACGATCGAACCGTAGATCAGCGGAACAGCCGCAAACGCCAGCGCCAGTCCCTTGGCGCCGGTCGCTCCGGGGAGGACGGACTCCAGGAACGCATCGAAGCCTGCGATCCCGGTGCCCCCGTTGAACCAGTCCGAGAGCCAGCCGACGGTGGATGGCCCCAGCGTCAGGCCGGTAATGCTGATCGCCATGTAATAGACCGCGCTGATCTGTCCCCGGAACTGGGGCGGCGTGATCATCAACAACGCCGTCAACCCGGTTGCCGTTGTGGTGGCGATGCCCACCAGGCTCATGCCCAGGACGATAAAGGCGGATGTCGTTCCGGGCATCAGGCCGATCAGAAAGCCCGTGGGCACGAACAGGAACGTCCCTGCGACGGCGATCGCCAAGGGGGCGTTGTCCTGCCCCCGCCGCACCAGGTAGTCCGACAGGGCGCCGGCCGAGAAAACGGTGGCGGGTGCGCAAACCAGTGTCACGATCGCCTTGGTCTTGGCGAATTCGGGCGCTTCCATTCCCCAGGTGCGCACGAACATCTCGGGCATCCAGAAATGCGTGTAGGCCACCGTAGTCATCAGGCAAAACGGCAACACAAATGTCAGGTACGTCTTCCAGTTCGAGAACAGGTAACGGAACATGAGCCAGGGCGCGCTGGAGGTTCCCTGCTTGAGGTCCCGTCGCACGGGCTCCCTCACGGTCAGCATGGCCAAGGCCAGCAGCAGCCCGGGAACCCCCACGATAATGAACACCGCCTGCCAGGGCCTGATGGCGCCCACCAGCGGCCAATCCAGGACCTCTACCCCGCGTAATGCCGCCAGTAACGCGCCGATCGCGTAATACGCGGTAGCGGTGCCCAGCGAAAGCGCCATGGAATAGACCGCGATCGCCTTGCCGCGCTTTTCCTTGGGAAAGCTGTCGGCGACCATCGACATGGTGCAGGGACTCAGCGCGGCCTCGCCCACCCCGACGCTCATGCGCAGTAAAAACAAATGCAGATAGTTACTCGCCAGCCCGCATAGAGCGGTCGCCGCCGACCACAGAGCGATCGCGCAACTGACGATACTCACACGGCGTGTGCGGTCCGCCAGCCAACCCAGCGGCAGGCCCATGGTGGCGTAGAAGATGCCGAAGGCCAGGCCCAGCAGGAGGCCCATCTGACTGTCGGTCACACCCAGGTCCGCCTGGATCGGCCCCACCAGCAGGCCGATCACGGTGCGGTCGATGTAGGAAATGAAGTAGGCCAGCGTAAGCAGCGCCACCATGTACCAGGATCGCTTCGGGCTGGGATAAGGCGGCTTGTTCAGGTTGTTCATCAGTGATGCTTCTCCGGTTCTCCCCGCACGCTGCAGCATTGCACGCCTACGTTGCGCCCATCGTACAGCCTCGCCAAGGCATCGGGCATGTTCTCGAAACCCTCCACCACATCCTGGACGGGTTTGAGCTTACCCGCCTTGATCCACGCCGCCAGTCCGTCGAAGGCGTCCTGGAAGCGGTCCTGGTAGTTGTAGACGAAGAATCCGCTCATGCTGCCGTTCACGCGGCGCAGGTTCAGGTAGTTGGACAGCGCGAAGCTTTCCTCTCTCAGATATTCGGAAATAGACCCGCACAGCACGATGCGCGCGCCGAGTGCGAGATTGTCCAGGCAGGCGGCGAGCAAATCGCCGCCCACGTTGTCGAAGTAGAGATCCATCCCGTCCGGGCAGAGCTCGGCGACGCGCGCGCAGGCGTCCTCGTTCTTGTAGTCGATGGCCTTCTCGCAGCCCAGTTCCCGGATGAAGCGGCATTTCTCCGGCCCCCCGGCAATGCCGATCACGCGGCAGCCATGGATCTTCAGCATCTGCACCACGATCGAACCAACCCCGCCAGCCGCTCCGGAAACGACCGCCAGGTCGCCGGCCCTGGGACGCCCGCAGTCCAGCAGTCCCCAGTAGGCGCTGACCCCGGTCATCCCGAGCACGCCGGCGCCCAGCGAAAACGGCAGGCCGTAGTCCCTGCACTTGAAGAACCGCTCGCGGGTCGTGGCGGCCGTGACCTTCCACGTCTGCCAGCCGAGCTGTCCCTGAACGATGTCCCCGGGCTGGTAGTCCGGGTGGTTGGACTCCGCCACTTCGCCCACTCCGCGCCCGTGGATCACGTCGCCTATGTCCAGCGGCGTCTCTCCCGAGGGATTAAGGCCCTGCATGTACATGCGCATCACCGGCGCCAGGCCCAGGTAGCGCGTCTTCACCAGCATTTCGCCTGGCCCGGGATCGGGAATTGCCCGTTCGGCCAACTCAAAGTCGCTCGGGCGCACGTTGCCTTCCGGCCGCGCCGCAATGCGCCACTGCAGGTTGACGTCCTCTCGCAAAGTGCTGCGCCCTCCTTCCCGGCGGCCACTATACTGGAATGGGCGCTACTGCTCCTGCTCGATCATTTCGTAGATCTCGACCATGTGGCCCGTGGGAGCGCGCAGCAGGATAGTCATCGAGCGGCCCGTGCGGGACGGTCCGTAGGGCTTGACGATGTCGACGCCATGCTCGACGGCGCGGTCGTAAACGTCGCGAATATTCTTGCCCATGTGCACCAGCACTACGCCGCCATGGGCCGTCCCTGAATCGGGAAGATCAAGCTCGGGAAAATCCGGGGTGTCCTCCACCATCAACAGGCCAATCATGGCCCCGTCTTTGGACGTGAAGATGGTGAAGTAAGTGGTCGAATCTTCGTTCCAACCCAGCGGATGGGCAAAACCCGTGCGCGGTTCCGGATCGCCGGCGTATTCGAAGCCCATTACGTCCCTCCAGAACGTGATGGACGGCTCGAGGTCGGCAAGGCGGGCAAGCACCGCCGTGCGTATGAAGGTAGCGTAGCCCGGCTCGGGTTCGTGGCTGTCCGCCTGGGCGCCGGCGACTATCAGAGCGCCGGCAAGCAATACAAGAAATCTGCGCATGGGTGTGCTCCCTGTCCTGTTTCGGGGAGAGTATAGGCGGGCCGCGCCAGCCCGTGTCCCTCTTCGGAAATTCCGCGCTAAACTTATCGAACCGCTAACCGAGGGCACTCACATGATCCCGATCAGCCAGAGACACCGCGCCGGACTTCAGTTCCTGGGGTCGCTGCAGCACTTTTCCTCCAGCCACATTCGCGACCTCGCGCGGGAGCAGTTCGCCGCCAGCGAGAAAGGACGGGAGCTCCTTGAGGCCGAGGTCGCGCCGGAGCCGCGCGCCCAGTTGAAACGCGCGCGGGAAGCCCGCAAGGCGGCGCTGGACTGTCCGGCCTACCAGCACGAGAGGCTCTACCAGCGCTACGTGGCCGAAGAGAATTTCGTGCGCGCGATTCCGGCCGTGGAGGAAAAGCGCGAGGACTGCCTCAGGGTCCTGAGCCACGAGCCCGAATTCCAGGGCGGCTCGCTGGAACTCGACGACAGCGTTCCGATTCCGAAGTACTACGAAGGCGTGGAGTGGCACCTGGAACCCGGAGGCTGGGACGGCTACGACCTGGCTACCCCGATGTTCATGGCCGGCGTGGCTCCATACGTGTTCTCCCGCGGCGGCTATGCGGCGGTGGAAGTGGACCAGGACATACGGCGGCAGCGCGTGGACGTCGTGAGCCTGCTGCCGAAAGACCACTACGACCGCATCTACGAGCCCGGATGCGGAGGACTGGGAGCGCTGGCGGCCTGCAGCAAGGTCTATCCCGAGGCCGAGCTGACCGGGAGCGACATCTCCACGGCGCTGCTCAAGGGCGGACACAAGGCCGCGCGCAACATGGGCATACCGATCCACCTGAAGCAGCGCGACGCGCGCGACACGGGCGAGCCGGACGAGTCCTACGACGCCGTGCTGATGTACGCGCTGCTGCATGAAATGCCCGTGAAGGTGAGCATCGACACCATCCGCGAGGCGTACCGGATCCTCAAGCCCGGCGGCGACATCGTGATCAACGACCCGCCGCCGTTCTGCCGCGTGGACGCGTTCCAGGCCGCGATCCTGGACTGGGAAAGCGAATACCGCGGGGAACCCTTCTTCAGCGCCGCCTGCTCGATGGACTGGGCAACAGTGCTCGAAGAAGTCGGCTTCAAGGTGCTCGAAGCGCGCGCGCTGGATTCAAGGGGCTATCCCTGGGTCAACGTAGCAACCAAGCCTTGAGCGGTGACTAAACCGCCGACACGGCCGCTTACCGGCGACGAGAGCCTGGATCGCCTGCTGCGCATGAACACGGAGCTCCTGTCGGAGCTCTGGATTCTGCGCGACAGAGTGATGGTCCTCGAGAAAATCCTTGAGGAGAAAGGCCTGCTGGACGCCAGGGCGATAGACGACTATGCGCCGTCTCCGGACTTCGGCGAGGCTCTGCAGGACGAGCGCGACCGGTTGGTGCGGCGCGTGGCCGGCGCGCCCTGGACCGAGGAGTTCACCTGGCAGTCACTCGTCGAGCGCGGCGGGCGGTAGCCGCCGCCCGACCCAGGCGAAATACACCGCCGGGATCACCAACAGCGTAAGCGCCGTCGTCGAGATCATCCCGCCCAGCATCGGCAACGCGATGCGGCGCATCACGTCCGCACCGAGTCCGCCGGTCAGGAAGATCGGCGCCAGGCCGGCCAGCACAGTGATCACGGTCATGAGGATCGGACGAAGACGCAAGGCGGATCCGACACTGATCGACAGCGCGAGTTCCTCCCGATTGGCGGGCCTGTCCTCGCGCACGTGGTTGTCGATGTACATCACCATGACCACCGCGGTCTCGGCCGCGACTCCGCCAAGCGCAATGAAGCCCACCGCCACGGCCACGGAAAGGTTGTAGCCGGCCAACCATACCGCCCAGAGCCCCCCGATCAGGCCGAACGGCAGCGAAAGCATGATCATGGCGGTGCGGTCAAGCCGGCCGAAGTGCAGCATGAGCAGCAGGAAGATCAGCCCGACAGCCGAAGGTATGGCGATATTGAGCCGTTCGCCCGCCGCCTGGATCTGCTCGTACTGGCCCGACCACTCGATGGCGTAGCCGGGGGGCAAGGTCACGCTGCGGTCCACAAGGCTCCGTGCCTCGGACACGTAGCCACCCAGATCGCGCCCCTCGATGTCCACGAACACCCAGCCGGTAAGGCGCGCGTTCTCCGAGCGGATCATCGGAGGCCCTTCTGTGAAGGTCACGCGCGCCAGTTCGGCAAGCGGGATGTGCGCCCCGGTGGGCGTCGGGACCAGGATGTTCTCGAGATCGGCGCTGGTCTCGCGAAACGGCCGGTCGTAGCGCAGCATGATGTCGTAACGCTCGCGCCCTTCCACGCTCTCGGCCAGCTTCATGCCCCCCAGCGCGGTCTGGATGACCGACTGGAATACGCCCATGTCGATATTGCGCCGCGCGAGCTCGGAGCGGTCCGGCAGGATCTCCAGGTAGTTGCCCCCCAGGACACGGTCGGCAAGCGCGGTGCGCGTCCCCGACACCATTCCGACGACCGATTCCACTTCGCGGGCCAGACGCTCGAGTTCGCCCAGGTCGTCTCCGGTGATCTTCACGCCCACCGGCGTGCGCACGCCGGTCGAGACCATATCCATGCGGATATTGATCGGGTAACCCCAGGAGTTGACCAGGCCCGGCATCTGCAGGCGGCCGTTCAGGTCCTCGACAAGCCGCTCGGGGGTCATGCCTTCGCGCCATTCGGACTGAGGCTTGAGGCGGATCCAGGACTCGATCATCGTCAGCGGCGCCGGGTCGGTCGCGGTGTCCGCGCGGCCGGCCTTGCCGAACACGCTTTCTACCTCGGGCACCGCGGCGATCACGCGGTTAGTCTGACCGAGCACTTCGCGAATCTTCGTCGAGGACACGCCCGGCAGCGTCGTGGGCATATAGAGCAGTTCACCCTCGTACAGGGGCGGCATGAACTCCGATCCCAGCCGTGACAAGGGCACGACGGAACTGGCGATCAGGACGGCCGCGACCGCCGCGGTGATCCACTTGAAGCGCAGGGCCAGGCGCAGGCAGGGAGCGTAGAGTCGGGCCGCGAACTCGCTGACGGGATTGCGGACCCGTATTTGCCCTCGCAGCAGGAGAAAGATAAGCACCGGCACCAGCGTGACCGACAGCAGTGCGGCGAACGCCATCGCATACGTCTTGGTAAAGACCAGCGGCGCGAACAGGCGGTAACTCTCGCCGGTCAGGGCAAACACGGGAAGAAAGGAAACGGTGATGATGAGCAGGGAAAAGAAAATCCCCGGGCCCACTTCCTGCGCCGCCCGGATCACGGCGCGCTGCCGGGCGCCGCGTCCCGAAGCGGGGCCGATCTCCGCAATCCTGCGGTTGGCGTTCTCCACCATGACGATGGAGGCGTCGACCATAGTCCCGATGGCGATCGCAATGCCTCCCAGCGACATGATGTTGGCCGTGACGCCCTGGGCGGACATGATCACGAACGCACCCAGCACGCCAAGCGGTAGCGTGATCAGCGCCACGAACGCCGAACGGATGTGCAACAGGAAGATGACGATAACCAGCGCGACGGCGATGCCCTCCTCTATCAGCTTGCGCATTAGGTAGGAAACCGCGCCCTCGATCAGGGGCGAGCGGTCATAGGTGGTGACGATGCGAACGCCCTCGGGCAGACCGCGCTCGAGTTCAGCGAGTTTGGCCTTGACCCGCTCGATGACCTGCAAGGCGTTCTCGCCGTCGCGCATGACCACGATGCCGGCAACCGTCTCGCCGGCTCCGTCAAGCTCCACGATGCCGCGGCGCAGGGCGGGACCTTCCACGATACGAGAAACGTCGGCCAGCGTGACCGGCGTGCCATCCTCCGCGTACACCACGACCTTTTCCAGATCCAGGCGGTCCTCCACGTAGCCGGAGGAACGGATCACGAACTCGCTTTCGCCCTGCTCCAGCACCCGTCCGCCGACTTCGCTGGACGCCGCCCGTACGGCCTCGGAAATGCGCCGGATCGACACGTCGTAGGCGCGCAGCTTGTTGGGATCGATCAGCACCTGGTACTCGCGCACGAATCCGCCCACGGACGCCACTTCCGCCACCCCGTCGACGCCCGCCAGCTCGAACTTGAGGAACCAGTCCTGCAGCGAGCGCAACTGGGCCAGATCCGTGCGTCCGGTCTCGTCCACGAGCGCGTACTGATAAATCCAGCCCACGCCGGTGGCGTCCGGTCCGATCTGCGGCCGGGCGCCGGGCGGCAGTTCGGTGCTCAGGCGCGACAGCGCCTCGACGACCCGCGAGCGCCCCCAGTAGAGGTCCACGTCGTCTTCAAAGATCACGTAGACGAAGCTGGTGCCGAACATGGAAGAGCCACGCACGTCCTTGGTCCTGGGCAGGCCCAGCATGTTCGCCGACAGCGGGTAGGTCACCAGGTCTTCCACGATCTGCGGCGACTGGCCCGGGAACTCCGTGCGGATGATCACCTGCGTGTCGGTAAGGTCCGGAATGGCGTCCAGCGGCGTCCTCTCCAGGGAAAGCCAGCCCGCCAGCGCAAGTCCGGCGGCCAGCGTCAGGACGATGACCGGATTGTCGGCCGACCAGGCGATCAGCCGCGCGATTGCCGAGTCCGTCGGGTCGCGGCCGGCCAGTTCGTTGACGGGTGGACCAGCCATGCGCTAGTGGCGGTGCCCGCCGCCGGGGCCGTCCTCCTGTGGCTCGAGCTTCGCCAGGCCCTCGCGCAGGTTCGCCTCGGAATCGAGCATGAACTGCCCGCTCACGACGACCCTCTCGCCTGCGCCCAGTCCCGCGAGGATCTCGGTCCGGCCGCCTCCCGCAGCGCCGGTTTCCACGGTCCGGCCGGCGAAACGGCCGCCGCCCAGCGCGACAATCACGTGTTCTCCCCGGCTGTCCCTGAGCAGAGCCTCGGTCGGCACGGAGAGGCGCGCTTCCCCGGCGCCCAGGCTGAATTGAATGTCCGCGTAGGCTCCGGGGCGCAGCGCTCCGGAAACATTGTCCACCTCGATGCGAACGTCGGCGGTTCGCGTCTTCGGGTCGATCGTGGGATAGATGTAGTCCACGCTGCCCTGCTCCGCCGCTTCCGGCGCGCTGGGAAAATCAAGCGAGACGGTCTGGCCGGCCGTTACCAGTGCCAGGTCGGCTTCCGGAATGGAGGCGATGACCCAGACTCTGGCGTACGACTGCAGCCGCATGATCGGAGTCCCCGGCTTTACGTAGTCGCCTTCCCGCACCGCAAGCCCTGCCACCGTACCGGCGGCTTCGGCGTATACGGGCAGGCGCTCGATCACCTTGCGGTTCTCGACCAGTTGATCGATTGCCGCGGCCTGCATGCCGTCGGAAATCAGCCGCTGGCGGCCGGAGTCGATGCGCGTTCCGCGGCCTGCTTCAAGCGCCGCGAGAAAGTCCTTCTGCGCGGCGATCAGGGCGGGACTGTAAACGCGGTACAGGAGCGCGCCGCGCGCGACCTCGTCACCCTCGGCGCGCACCGCGAGGTCTTCGATCCAGCCTTCCAGCCGGGCGACCGAAACCGACTCCAGCCGTTCGTTGCTCACCACATTGCCGAAGGCCCGCACCGACTGATCGAAGTACGCGGTCTCCACCGGGGCCGTGCGCACGCCCATGGTCTGGATCATCTCCGGGGACACCTGCACCATCGCTTCGGGAGCCGATCCGGATAGCGGCCGGATCGAGACCGCAACCACGTCCATGCCGCAGATAGGACAGACGTGATCTGGATCGGTGGAAACGACATGCGGATGCATTGGGCAGGCGAACAGCTGCTCCGTTTCGGCCGGCGGCGGAAACACAAACTGCTCCGTTTCGGCCGGCGTTGGAGACACAAGCTGCCCGGTTTCCGCGCCGGGACCGTTTCCGCCACAGCCGGCGACCGCGATCAGCATCGACAGCAAGCCGGCGAGAGACCAATTTCGGAAATGTGCGTAATTCTTCATGATGTCACCAACAAGGAATTGAGTCGGGCCACGGCGCTGTCCCGCCGTTCCCGCTCGCGGGCAATCCGGGCCAGCAGGATCAGTTCGGCCAGCTCGCCCTCGATGATCGGCGAATAGTCCCCTATTCCCGATTCGTACTTCGTGCGCTGCGCGGCCACCTGTTCGCGAATGGCCGAGATCTTCGCGTTCAGCGCATCCGTTGCGGCCTCGGCAGCCCGGCGTGCCGCATCCAGGGCCGAATACCGCGCCGCTGCGCCCCTCGCGGCGGCCGTTCGGCGGCTTACGGCGCTTTCCCGCTGCGCCCTGGCGCCGCGCAGGGCCGGCGCCTGCGAACGGTTGCCCCAAAGCGGAACGCTGAAGGTCACGGCCGCCGACACCCAGTCATCGCCGGGGAAGCGCACGTCCGTCCCGCCGGCATCGCGTTGCTGCCAGGTCACGGACAGCCCCCACTCGGGCTTCCAGGCGGCCTGTGCCTTCTCCACGCCGGCCTCGGCCACGGCCACCTCCGCGGCCGCCACCCGCACGGGGTGCAAGGCCTCCGGATCCCCCGACCAGGCCATGGGTTCAATCGGCGGCAGGGAGACTGCGGCGGCCCCGCCTACCAGGTCCGCAAGACGCGCGTCAACATCGGCTTCCTCCGCCTGAAGGTCGGCCAGCGCACGAGCGATTTCCGCCCGCTGCAGGTCGATCTCCGCCAGCCGGAACAGCACAGGGCGGCCCGCCGCGTTCTCGCCTTCCACGATCTGCTCCAGTTCGGTGTACAGCGAATCCTGGCGTTGCAGCAGCGCAAGCTCTTCCGCGATGCGTCGTCCGCCGAACAGGGCAACGAGCAACTCCGAGCGCATGCGCGCGAACTGCATGGCCTCCAGGGCTTCGTATCGGGCGGCGCTTCGCCTCGCCTGCGCCGAGCGGGCGGCCCGCGCGTCGCGATTCGGAATCTGCTGGCTTACGCCCAGCGCCTTGTTGGTGGGCAGGTAGGTGCGAAACGAGGGATCGGCCAGCGGAAAGTTGTTGATTCCCACCGACACCACGGGATCGGGCCAGGCCGTCGCGGCAACCGCGTCCGCACGCCAGGCCTCGGACTCCAGGCGCAGGGCCTCCAGTGCCGGGTGCTCTCTCAGGCGCGCTTCAAGCTCGGGAAAACCCTGCGCGAACACGGCCGGGGCGCCCAGCGCGATGCCGAGCGTAAACGCAAGCAACGAAAACAGGTTTTGACTTTTTTCAGCCATCTTGATCTCCCCTTCAGGGAAATGAGCGGGTACGGAAGCGCACCGGGCGCCGGCCCGGTGCGAGCATTGCGCTCGACGGCTAGGTCAGAAGTCGCTGTTTGAGCAGGACGGGCGTTAACGCGGCCCGTGGGGTCGCCCGAGGCGGTCCGATATTCCGAACCGTTTGCGGGCGGACGAAAACGGGCGGGTGGCCCGCAATCGCAGGCGCCGGATTGAACTCCGGCGGATGATTGTTTGCAATGGCCTTGGCGGCCGAAATTGCGGGGGCCGGCTCGTAGTCGCCGCAATCGGCGCACTCCGGGGATTCCCCGTGCTGCATATCGCCATGCCGGATCCCGGAGGATTCGGAACAGGAAGGGTCGTCGGCGATCGTCTGACGCGCATGCCCGAGCAAGTCATCCAGACAATGACAGGCCAGGGCCGGCTGTACAACCAGCAGGGCGCCGGCCAGGGAAAGCAATATGCGTCGGTGGTTCTTCATCCTTGCGCCGATTATACGATTGCGCGGGGAAACCCTTGAGGTGCAACGCCTTCCTGGCGCGAATCAGTGTCCCCGGGACTCGGCCCTGCCGCGCCCCAGCAGCAAGAGCAGCGCCGGTCCGAGCACAAGCAGCGCCATCGCCGGCAACAGCACCAGAATATACGATCCCTGACGGTCGAAGGTGAGCCCGAATATCACGGGGCTGGTCGCGGTTATGAATGCCTGACAGATCATGATCAGCGCGTACACGCGTCCGTAGGATGCAAGGTCGAATTCGCGCGCAATCATGTACGGCAAGGCTGCGAATTTCGCGCCCGCGGACAAGCCCACGCAAGCCGCAGCGCACACCACCGTCCACACGGGAAGTTCCGGCAGGGCCAGCAATCCGCAGGCAGCCGCCCCTACGGCCAGCGCCACAAAAGCCAGGCCCGGCGCCCACACGTAATCGATCAGATATCCGCCGCCCACTCTACCCACCATGATGAACAGACCGATCAGGCCGAACAGCGCCGCTGCCTGCGGCCTCGCATAACCGGCGTCCTCGAGGATGGGGGCAAAACTGGAAATCATTCCCGAGAGACCGAATGTCGCGCTGCAGAATGCGATTGCCATGATCCAGAACGTACGGGACTGGACCGCGAGCCGGAATCCGGTGCTGGGCTTGGGCCGACCAGGCTCCGCAGGCGCCCGGTTTTCATCGGACGGGCGTTCAGCCGGCTCGCGCGGCGCATCCTTCAAACCCAGGATCAGGATCGGAACCCCCACCACGAGAATGAGCGCCGAAACTCCGAAAAAGCCGGCGCGCCAGTTGAAGTACTCCATGAGCGTGGCGACATAGGGCGGCAGGAACAGTGCCGCCAGTCCGCTTCCCGAAAGCAATATGCCGAAGGCCATGCCCCTCTTGCGTTCGAACCATCCGGCCACGTACCGCGTCAGCGCGATCGAGGACGCGCCCATGCCGAGGACGGTTGCGATCGACCAGGAGGCGTAGAAGCGCGGCAGCCAGTCGCTGCTCGTGCCGATGAGCGCCATGCCCAGGCCGTAGCCCACCGTGCCCCAGATCACCAGGGGGCGGGCGCCATAGCGATCGCAAAGCCAACCGACGAGCGGCGCCAGGCTCGCGGCGGTCATCGTGGCAACCGTAAAGCTCAGGGCCACCTCGGCGCGCGACCAGCCGAAGGCTTCCCCCAGGGGGATGGTAAGAACCCCCACCAGGTAAACCGGGACGGTGCCGAAACTGAACACCTTGCCGACCAGGGCCGCACCCAGCGGCCGCCATCCGCGGCGAAACTCGCTCCAGGGACTGTCAGGGCTCATCGGGGCGACATACGTTGTCGGGAGCCTCGCCGTGCAGGGTCCTGGCTTGCGTCAGTGCCCCGCGACGGCACCGCGGCCTTTCTTCAGGAAAAGGAGCAATGCCGGGCCGAGCACCAGCAGAATCATGGACAGCAGCAACAGCGAGCGGTAGCTGCCGGTCTGATCGAAGGCGTAACCGAAGATCGGGGGACTGATGGCGGTGATGACCGCCACGCCTACGACCAGCAGTGAATATACCCGGCCATAGGACTCAAGACCGAACTCCCGGGCAGCCAGATAGGAAAGCGCGTCCCACTCGGCGCCGGCCGCCAGGCCCAGGCAGAAGGCGGCGACAACCACAAGCCACACCGGAAGCGCCGGCAGAATCAGCAGTCCGCAGGTGATGGCGCCGCAGGCCAGCGCCACGAAGGTCAGCCCGGGGGCCCACATCCTGTCCAGCAGATAGCCCACGCCCAGCCTTCCCACCATCACGAACAGACCGATCAGGCCGGTCAGCGCGCCGGCCTGTGCGGCCCCGTAGCCGACGTCCCGGAGGATCGGATTGAAGCTGGAAATCAGTCCGGCAATGCCGAAAGTGGCGGCGCAGAATGCGATCGACATCAGCCAGAAGGCCCGGCTCTCGAAGGCCAGGCGAAAGCCGCTGGGGCGCTGGGCGGGCGGTCCTCCCTCGGAGGCGTCGTCAGCTCCGGCCTTGTTGGCGGGCGCCGGCTTTTTCGGAGCGTCCTTCATTCCCGCCACCACCACCGGAACGCCGATCAGCAGGATCGCCGCGGACAATCCCAGGTAGCCTGCCCGCCAGTCGAAGTTCTCGATAAGGGAGGCCACGAACGGGGGCGCCGCGAAAGCGGTCAGGCCGCTGCCCATCAGCATGATTCCGAGAGCCAGGCCGCGCTTGTGCTCGAACCAGCCCGCCACGAACCGGGTCAGCGCGATCGCCGAGGCGCCTACGCCGAGCATCGTCGCCAGCGACCACGAGGCGTAGTAGCGCAACAGCCAGTCGCTGCTGGTCGCGATGATCGCCATGCCTAGGCCGTAGCCCACCGTGCCCGCAATCACGAGCGGACGCGAACCGAAGCGGTCGCAAAGCCAGCCGACAAGCGGCGACAGGCTGGCCGAGGTGAAGGTGGCGACCGTGAAACTGAACGTCACTTCGGCCCGCGACCAGCCGAAGGCCTCGCCCAGCGGAACCGTGAAGACGCCCACCACGTAGATCGGAATGGTGCCGAAGCTGAAGGCCTTGCCGATGACGGCGGACGCGAGCGGCTTCCATCCGACGCGGAACTCATTCCAGGGACTGACCGAGTTCATTGGCGCAACATACGCCCATATCCCCGGCGAAATCAAGCTTGCAGGGTTCCGTTGCTTTGTAGGGGGACTTTCCTGCCCCGTAGAATACGGCCCCTATGCCCTGGCTTTCGCCAAACTAGCCGCGTCTTGAATCCGCCCTCCGCCACTCCGCCACCTGTCCCCTTCGCCCAGCGGCTGACCTGGGGCGCGGGTTCGCTGGCCACCATCAGCTACCTGAACGTTTTCACGGCGCTGGCGCTCTATTACCTGACGCTGGTGCTGAAGATGGACCCGGCGCTGGCGGGTCTGCTGATTACGCTTGCGCGGCTGATCGACGCGTTCAGCGACCCGTTGATGGGCTGGGTCACCGACCATACGCACACGCCCATGGGCCGGCGGCGGCCCTACCTTCTGCTGGGCGCCGTGATCTGCGGCGCCTCGCTGCCGGCGGTGTTTTCGATGCACACCCTGTTCGGGGGCCTGCCGCCCGCCTGGGGCGCCGTGATGATCGTGCTGGTCTTCTATTCGCTGGGCTTCACGATCTTCAATGTGCCCTACCTGACGATTCCGGTGGAGATGACCCGGAATCGAATCCAGCGCCTCAGCCTCATGAGTTACCGCTCGGCCTTCATGATGGTCGGGGCGATGCTGGGGGCCGCCGGCGCCCCGGCGCTGGTAGAGGTGCTGGGCGGGGACACCGATGCCGACGCCTATCAGACCATGGGGCTGATGTTCGGGGCCCTGGTCATCGTTTTCATGCTGATTCCCTTCTTCGGCACCCGGGGCGCGTATGCGGCGCCGCTTGAGGCTCAACCCAGCCTTTCCCTGTGGCAGCAGGTGCGCACCGTTGCCGCAAACCGCCCCTTCGTTCTGCTGATCGGCGCCAAGTGCACGCAGTTCATCGCGCTGGCCGTGACCGGCGGCACCTCCGTGTTCATGTTCACGGTGGTTCTCAAACAACCCTTCACGCTGCTGCCCTGGCTCGCGCTCGCCAGCACCTTCACGATCCTGGCCGGCATTCCCTTCTGGAAATGGTGCGGACAGCTCATGACCAAGCGGCGCGGCGTCCTGATCGGCGCCGCCGGCGAAGCCCTGGCCAGTCTGACCTGGCTGCTCGCGAGCCCGGACTGGACCCGCGAAACGCTGATCGTGTTCCTGGTGGCCCGGGGCATCGTCGGCGGTTTCTTCGGGTCGGCGATCCTCCTGTATTCGCAGGCCATGTGGCTCGATACCATCGACTATGACCAGGAGCGCACCGGTCTGCGGCGGGAAGGCCTGTATACCTCGGTCTATGTGTTCGTCGAGCGGCTGGGCTATTCGGCCGGCCCGTTGCTGGTGGGCCTGTTCCTCGGCGCCTCCGGATTCGACGCCAACCTGGCTCCCGAAAATCAGCCCGCCAGCGCCGTCACGGCCGTGCTGATTTGCATGGTGGCCATACCCACCATCGCCCAACTCGGCATGCTGTTCTTTGTCTGGCGATACCGCCTTCCAGAAATCATTGACGGAAAAACGAAAATCTAAGATGAGTACCAAGTTCATGCGCCGTCTCAGGCTCGACGGCCGTTCGTACCGCTATTACGACATCACCGCGCTCGGTGCGGACGAAGTGGCGAAGCTCCCCTTCTGCCGCAAGATCTTGCTGGAGAACCTGCTTCGCAACGCGGACAAGGACGCTGCCGGCGCCGGCCTGCTCGCGGCCCTGAGAGGCGACGGCGAACTGGAGTTCAGTCCCGCCCGCGTCATCCTGCAGGACTTCACCGGCGTGCCGGCGGTTGTGGACCTGGCCGCCATGCGCGACGCCATGCAGTCCCTGGGAGGCGATCCGGAGGCGATCAACCCCCTGGCGCCTGCCGAACTGGTGGTGGACCACTCGGTCCAGGTGGATCACTATGCGAGCCCCGACGCACTGGCGCGCAACAACGAGCTGGAGTTCGAGCGCAATCGCGAACGCTATTCGTTCCTGCACTGGGGCCAGCAGGCATTCCGCGAATTGAAGGTCGTCCCGCCCAACACCGGCATCGTCCACCAGGTCAACCTGGAACGGCTGGCGCGGGTGGTATTCAGGGCCGAACAGGACGGCGAAACGCTGGTTTATCCGGACACGCTCGTGGGCACGGACTCGCACACGACCATGGTCAACGGACTCGGCGTACTGGGCTGGGGCGTTGGGGGAATCGAGGCCGAGGCGGCGCTGCTCGGCCAGCCCATCACCATGCTTCCGCCGCCGGTACTGGGCGTGCGCCTGCACGGCAGCCTGCGCCCCGCCGCCACGGCCACGGACCTGGTGCTGACGGTAACCGAGGCGCTTCGCGAGAAAGGTGTCGTGAGCTGGTTCGTGGAATTCTTCGGGGAAGGCCTGAATGGCCTTCCTTTGGCGGATCGGGCGACATTGGCCAATATGTCCCCGGAATTCGGAAGCACTTGTGCCATTTTTCCTGTTGATGGCGAGACAATACGCTATCTTGAATTGACCGGACGCGACCGGCAGCATGTGGCGCTGGTGGAAGCCTACGCCCGCGCGCAGGGCCTCTGGCGTGACGGCGACAGCCCCGATCCGGAGTTCGACGACACGCTGGATATCGACCTGGATTCCGTGGTTCCGTCCATTGCCGGCCCCCGGCGCCCGCAGGACAGGATTCCGATCACGCAGAGCAAGCCGGCATTCGCTTCGGCGCTGAAGGAGCGCGGCGGAACCGCCGTTCCATTCTCGGGCGACAAGCCCGGAGACGGCGCGGTCCTGATCGCGGCCATAACCAGTTGCACAAACACCTCCAATCCCTCGGTCATGATGGCCGCCGGCATGCTGGCGAGGGCGGCCCGGAAGCGCGGCCTCAGGGCCCCGGACTGGGTCAAGACGAGCCTGGCCCCCGGCTCCAGGGTAGTGACCCGTTACCTGGAGTCCGCCGGACTTCTGGACGACCTGGCGGCGCTCGGATTCGAGATCGTCGGATACGGATGCACGACCTGCATCGGCAATTCGGGCCCCCTCCGCGAGGACATCGCCCGCCATGTCGAGGAATCCGGACTGGGCGGCTGCGGCGTTCTGTCCGGCAACCGCAACTTCGAGGGGCGCATTCATCCGCAGGTGTATTTCAACTACCTGGCGTCCCCTCCCCTGGTCGTGGCCTGGGCGCTGGCGGGGCGCATGGACGTGGACATCGAGCACGATCCTCTGGGCATCGACTCCGAGGGCAAGCCCGTCTATTTGCGCGATATCTGGCCGGACGCCGCCGAAGTACAGGCGGAAGTGGCGCAGCACGTGCGCGCGGCGCAGTTCGAGGAGGGTTACGCCGGGGTGTTCGACGGCGACGAACGCTGGAACGCGCTGGAAAGCACGGCCAGCAGCCGGTATCCCTGGGACGATGATTCGACCTATGTTCGCCGCCCGCCTTTCTTCGACGGCATGTCGGCCGAGCCCGGAGAACCGCAGGCCGTGACCGCCGCCAGGGCCCTGGCGTTGCTCGGCGACTCGGTCACGACCGACCATATCTCGCCTGCCGGGGCGATCCCGGCGCGTTCTCCCGCCGGCCAGTGGCTGAGCGAACAGGGCGTGGCGCCGCGCGAATTCAACTCGTACGGCTCGCGGCGCGGCAACCACGAAGTCATGCTGCGCGGCACCTTCGCGAACATCCGGCTGCGCAATCGCCTGGCGGGCGGCGTGGACGGCGGATGGACGCGGCTTCAGCCCGACGGCGAGGTGATGAGCATCTACGAGGCGGCCATGCGCTACCGCGAGGAGGAAACGCCGCTGGTGGTGCTGGCCGGCAAGGAATACGGTTCGGGCTCCTCGCGCGACTGGGCGGCCAAGGGCACGGCGCTGCTGGGCGTGCGCGCGGTGATCGCGACCAGCTTCGAGCGGATCCATCGCTCCAACCTGGTGGGCATGGGCGTGCATCCGCTCGAATTTCCGGAGGGGACCGACGCCGCAAGCCTGAAACTGGACGGCAGCGAGACCTACGACATCTCCGCACCGAACGGAGCGGAGGTGACGGTGCGCGCCACCCGCACCGACGGCTCCACGGTCGAGTTCGCGGCGCGCTCGCGAATCGACACGCCGAAGGAGCACGAATATTTCCGGCATGGAGGCATCCTTCCATACGTGTTGCGCCGCCTGGCGGCCTGAACCCCACGCATGACGGGCCCACCCATTCTTGCGGTGAGGGAACTGGTCAAGAACTATGGCCAGGTACGGGCGGTACGCGGCATTTCCTTCGATGTGCCGCGCAACTGCTGTTTCGGCCTTCTCGGGCCCAACGGCGCCGGCAAAACCACGACCGTTGAGATCATCGAAGGGGTCACGCCCGCTACATCGGGCGAGGTGCTGTACGAGGGCCGGAAAGCCGGGGCGCAGTTCCGCCAGGACTCCGGCGTGCAGTTCCAGACGGCCGCGCTGCAGGACTTCATCACGGTGCGCGAGACGCTGGAAATGTTTCACCGCCTGTACCGGCGCCGCGCCAACATCGACCGGGTAATCGCCGACTGCGCGCTGGAAAAGCTCCAGAAGCGCGACAACCGCAAGCTGTCGGGCGGACAGCGCCAGCGTCTGCTGCTGGCGATCGCGCTGGTGAACGACCCGAAGATCCTGTTCCTGGACGAGCCGACCACCGGCATGGATCCGCAGGCGCGGCGCAATTTCTGGGAGCTGGTGGAGCGGATCCGCGCCCGCAACAAGACCATCGTGCTGACCACGCACTACATGGAAGAGGCCCAGGCGCTGTGCGACGAGATCGTGATCATGAACGAGGGCGTGATCGTCACCCAGGGCGCCCCGGACACGCTCCTGAAGGCGCACTACAAGGAAATCATCCTGGAACTGCCCGAAGCCGACCTTGAGGAGCTGCCGGCGGAATTTCCCTTTCACACCTACCGGCGCAACGGACTGGTGGAAATACACACCGATGACGCCAACGAAGCCATCACCCGCCTGAGCCGCGCCGGAGCGCCGCTCGGCCGCCTGAACATTCGTCCCTTCCGCCTGGAGGACCTGTTCCTGGACCTCACGGGCAAGGAGCTCAGATCATGATCCAACGAATCCTCGCAATTCTGCACGCGCGCAATCTCGAATTCCTGCGCGACAAGGCCACGCTCGGCTGGAACGTGGCGATGCCGCTGCTGCTGGTGGCGGGCATGGCCGCGATCTTCTCCGGCGGCGACCGCGCCTCCTACAAGGTGGCGCTGGTGCAGGCCGAACAGGAGATCAACACGGCCGCGCATCCCTACCTGGAGACCCGCTATTTCGACTTCATCGCGATGGAGCAGGAGGAAGCGATCGAACGGGTCGCCAACCACCAGCTCGATCTGGCGCTCGACCTCAATTCCGGTACCTACTGGATCAACCCGGAATCGCCGGGCGGATACTTCGCCGAGCGCCTGCTGGAAGCCTCCTCGGACGAAAGCGCGTGGCTGCGGCAGCCGGCCAGCGGCGACCCGATCACCTACGTGGACTGGCTGATTCCGGGCATCCTCGGCATGAACATCATGTTCAGCTGCCTGTTCGGCGTCGGCTATGTCGTGGTGCGGTATCGAAAGAACGGCTTTTTGAAGCGCCTGAAGGCCACCCCGCTGCGGCCGGTGGAATTCATGTCGGCGCAGATCCTCTCGCGCCTGCTGCTGGCGATTTTCGTCACCCTGCTGCTCTACGGCGCGACCCGCCTGCTGCTGGACGTCCGGATGGAGGGCAGCGGGCTGGCGCTGTTCCTGGTGGCGGTGCTGGCGTCGATCAGCCTGGTTTCGATCGGCCTGGCCATGGCGGCGCGCGTGACCAGCGAGGAGCTGGCGGGCGGGCTGCTGAACCTGGTGACCTGGCCGATGATGCTGCTGTCGGGCGTGTGGTTCTCGCTGGCGGGCGCGCCACAGTGGGTGCAGCAACTGTCCAACATCTTTCCGTTGACACACGCCTTGACGGCCGCGCGCGAAATCATGCTGTACGGCGCGGGATTTGCCGACGTGCTGCCGCAACTGCTGATCCTGGCGGGCATCACGGCGGCCTTCCTTACTGTGGGCGCGACCCTGTTCCGCTGGCGGGGGGCGTGAGTGGGCTTCTTTTCCTGTTACCTGCCTCGTGGGAGACGCATGAACCCATCCATGGGGCTTGGCGGCGACTCCTGTCGCCGACACTCCCACGAGGCAGGTAACAGGAAAAGAAGCGTGCCAAACCCTGAATTGGAGGGCGTGGCGTGGGGTTGATTGATATTGGCGCGAACCTGGCGGACGCGTCGTTTGATGTGGATCGGGACGAGGTGATCGAACGAGCTGCGGCGGCCGGCGTGCGGCACATGATCGTGACGGGGACGGGGCTTAAGGAATCGGAGAGCACGCTGACATTGACGGAGCGGCATTCGGGGATTTTTCGGTGTACGGCGGGGATTCATCCGCACCTGGCGACGCGGTGGACGGATGCGCCGCAAGAGGCGCGCGAACGGCTCGGCGCGGTGCTTGGCAGCGAGCTGGCGGTGGCGGCGGGCGAGTGCGGGCTGGACTACTTCCGCAACCTTTCGCCACAGGAAGCGCAGCGCGCGGCGTTCGCGGGGCAGCTCGAACTGGCGGCGGAGCACGGCAAGCCGGTCTTCCTCCATCAACGGGACGCGCACGGCGACTTCCTCGCCATTCTGAAAGAGCACGAAGTCGACAGACTCGGCGGGGTGGCCCACTGTTTTACCGGCGGACCGGAGCAGGCGGAAAGTTACCTTGAACTGGGGCTGTACATCGGCATCACCGGCTGGATCCTGGACGAGCGGCGGAATCACGAGCTGCTGAAGGCGATTCCTCTTCTTCCACTCGACCGCGTGCTGCTTGAAACCGACAGCCCGTACCTGCTGCCCCGCCATCCCGATGTCAAGCCGCACCGGAAACGCCGCAACGAACCGGAGTTTCTGCCCTACGTGGCCTGGGCCCTGGCCAATAAAATGCGTGTGGACCCTGAAGAACTCGCCGGCGCCGCGCACGAGAACACCCGCAAGCTTTTCGGATGGCCCGAAACGGAGGAAGCCCAATGAGTGAAGAACTGGTCTTTTACACGAACCCCATGTCGCGCGGTCAGATCGCGCGCTGGATGCTGGAGGAAGTCGGCGCCGAATACCGCACCGAGGTGCTGCAGTACGGCCCCGAGATGAAATCGGAGGACTTTCTGGCCATCAATCCGATGGGCAAGGTGCCGACGATCCGGCACGGCGACGTCGTGGTTACCGAGTCCGCCGCGATCTGCGCCTACCTGGCCGACGCCTTTCCCGATGCGGGGCTGGCGCCTCCACAACAGGAGCGCGGGGCCTACTACCGGTGGATGTTTTTCGCCGCAGGGCCGCTTGAAGCGGCAACCATCAACCGCGCGATCAAATTCGAAGTTCCCCCGGAACGCGAGTCCATGATCGGATACGGAACCCTTGAAGCGGTCCTGAACACGCTCGAAGCCGCCGTCAGCGCAAGCGAATTCGTTGCGGGCCCAAACTTCAGCGCGGCCGACGTCTACGTAGGCTCACACATTTTCTGGGGTCTCGAATTCAAGTCAATCGAGATGCGACCGGCCTTCCTTGACTACTGGTCGCGCCTGGAAAACCGCCCGGCCCGGCTGCGCGCCGCAGCACTCGACCAAGCGCTGGTGCCGCAGTCTAGCGAAGAAACGGAGTAAGCGCGGCAAGTTCGGCGGGTATTTCCTCGTGGCTGGAATGCCGCGAGAGCAGTTCCTCGAGTTGCGGTGGCGGCGCCACCGTAGTCCCGATGAGCGGTTCGACCACGGTCTCGAACTTGGCCGGGTGGGCGGTGGCGGCGATGACCCAGTCACCGGCGGGCGCGCCGGATTCGGCGAGCAGCCCGCGGCAGGCGTCCACGCCGGCGGCGGTGTGAGGGCATAGCACCGCGCCGGAATCCGAGTATTCCCTGCGGATCCGGCGGCGAATCCGCTTGTCGTCGACGCTCGCGGCGCTGACGGCGGCCCGGATCCGGTCGATGTCGCCATCGAACTGGTGGCGCAGCCGCTCCATGTTGCTGGGATCGCCCACGTCCATCGCGTTGGCCAGTGTGCCGATGCTTTCGCGGCCGCGGTATTCGCCGCTGGAAAGGTATTCCCCGATCGTGCGGTTGGCGTTGGTCGTGAGCAGGATACGGCCGATGCCCGCGCCCATCTCGCGCGCCCAGAGGCAGGCAACCCCGTTGCCGAGGTTGCCGGTGGGAACGACGAAATGGGTTCCTTCCGGCGACCTGAGCGCGGCCCAGGCATGGTAGGCGCTTTGCGGCAGCAGCCTGCCGAGGTTGATGCTGTTCGCCGAGCCCAGACGCACTCTTTTTCGCAGCCGGGCGTCGGCGAATGCCTGCTTGACCAGCTGCTGGCAGTCGTCGAACGCGCCGTGCACGGCAAGGGCCTGGACATTGTCGTCCCAGCACCCGAGGTGGTGCTCCTGGCGGGGCGATATCCGGCCCTTTGGGAACAGCACAACCACGCGGATCCTGTCGCGGCCGGAGAACGCCGAAGCTACGGCCGCGCCGGTATCGCCCGAGGTGGCGACGAGGATGGTCAGCGTCGGCGACGAAGCGGGCTCTTCGGCGAGTATGCGCTCCAGGCAGGCCGCAAGGAACCTTGCACCGTAGTCCTTGAAAGCCGCGGTGGGGCCGTGAAACAGCTCGAGCAATCGCAGCCGCGCGCCGTTCACGGCAGGCGACAGATCGGCCAGGGGCAGTGCACTGGCGAAGGCGTTGCGGCAGATGTCCGGCAGCGCGCCGGCCAGCGACGAGCCCGCGAAGTATGGAGCCAGCATGCGTTCGGCCAGCTCCGCCGGCGTGGCGGATTCGGCCAGCGCCCCGCGCTCGAATGCCGCGAGGCGCTCAGGAACGTACAAGCCGCCGTCCGGCGCCGTGCCGGTCTGCAGAACAGCTTCGAGCCCGGCGGGTCCCCCGCCGCGGGTGCTGTGGAACGCTGTCATCGAAAACCCTGCTAGCGCGGCGCGCCCAGCATCCGCGCCAGGCGCAGCAGGTCCGCAAAAATGCCGCCGGCCGTCACCTCCGGCCCCGCGCCGGGTCCCTGGACCACCAGCGGGCTGTCGCTGTAGCGGGCGGTGCGGAACAGGAACATGTTGCTGGTCAGATCCAGCCGGGCGAAGAGGTGGTCCTCGGGCAGCGATTCCAGCCTAACCGATGCCCGGCCTTCGCTGTCCAGCCTTCCAACGTAACGCAGAACACAGCTGTTTTCCGCAGCCTGCTCAAGACGCCGGCGCATGTCGCCGTCGTAGCGCCCCAGCCCATCGAGAAACTCCTCGACCGTGGCTTCCGACAATTCCTCCGGCGCCAGGCTCTCCACTTCGACATCGGCCAGGTCCATCCGCAGATTCAGTTCGCGCGCCAGGATCAGCAGCTTGCGCGCCACGTCCATGCCGCTCAGGTCCTCGCGCGGGTCGGGCTCGGTATAGCCCGCGTCGCGGGCCTGGCGCACGACTTTCGAGAAATCGGAGTCGGTGTCCAGCGCGTTGAAAAGATAGGCCAGCGTGCCGGAAAAAATGCCCTCCACGCTGAGCACCTCGTCGCCGGTGGCGATCAGGTCGCGCAGCGTCTCGATGACCGGCAGCCCGGCCCCCACGTTGGTCTCGTACAGCAGGTGCACGCCGTTGGCCCGGCGCAGTTCGTGCAGACGCTCGTAGGTCTCCTGCGGTGCGCTCTGCGCCCGCTTGTTGGGTGTCACGACGTGGATCCCGGAGCGGAAGAAATCGGCATAGCCGTCACTGATCGATTCGCTGGCGGTGCAGTCCACGATCGCCGCGTGCGGCAGGTGATCGGGGTTCACGTGCTCGCTGAAACGCTCGAGGTCCATCGCTTCGCCTTCGTTTTCCAGAACGCTGCGCCAGTCGTCCAGATCGAGGCTGCGCGGGGCCAGGTGCATGCGGCTCGAATTGGCGATTGCCCGCACCCGGAAGTCGAGGTTGAAGTTCTCCCGCAACCGGTCGGTGGCCCGGGCCATCTGATCCAGCAGTTCGGCGCCGACGGTGCCCACGCCGATCACGCCCAGCGACAGCGTGGTGTGCGAAAGATAAAAGCCGCCGTGCGCGGCCCGCAGCGCCCGAGTTGCGCTGGCGCCCGTAACGACCGCGGAAATGTTGCGTTCCGACGATCCCTGGGCAATCGCGATCACATTGACGCCGGCGCGCCCCAGCACGCCGAAGAAACGGCCCGCGACACCCGGGATGCCGACCATACCGTCGCCCACCAGCGCCAGCACGTTCACTCCATTGTCGCGCGTCACCCGGCTGACCTGCCCAAGGCCCATTTCCTGGGCGAAGGCATCGCGCGTCACACTCTCGGCCCGGTCCGCGTGCGCCGCCGGAACCGCGAAGGTAATCGAATGCTCCGAGCTGGCCTGGGTGATCAGCAGCACCGAAACCTGCGCCTTGCTCAGCGCATTGAACAGCCGGTCCGCGGTCCCGGGCACGCCGATCATCCCCGAGCCTTCCAGGCTCAGCATCGTGACGTTTTCGATCATCGTGATGCCCTTGACGGGCTCGTTCCGGTCGCCATCGGCGGAAATCAGGGAGCCTCGCAGCTCCGGCCTGAAGCTCGAGCGAATCCACACCGGGATCTTCTTGCTGATCACCGGGCCCATCGTCTGCGGATGAATCACCCGCGCGCCGAAATAGGCCAGCTCCATGGCCTCGTTGTAGGACAGCTCGCGGATCACGTGCGCCTCGGGAACGCGCGCGGGATCGGCGCTCATCACGCCCTCCACGTCGGTCCAGATGGTGAGCGACTCCGCACCCAGCAGCGCGCTGAATATCGAGGCCGAGAAATCGCTGCCGTTGCGCCCCAGCGTGATCTGCAATCCGCGCCCGTCCCGGGCGATATAGCCGGTGACCACGCGCACCGGGGTGTCATCGTTCTCAAGCAGGCGCTTCAGGTGCCGGCCCGAGGTCTCCCAGTCCACCACCACCCCAAGTTCCCCCGGCTCCACGCGCAGGACATCGCGGGCATCCAGCCAACGAGCCTTGCGGCCGTCGACCGCTCCGCGTTCGCTGATCAGGGCCGCCAGCAGGCGCGCCGACCACAACTCGCCGCATCCGGACACCAGGGCTTCCATTCGCGGCCCCGCGGACTGGATCAGCACGGCGGAATGAAGAATGTCCGCAACGTTGCGGCACTCTCCGGCTTGCGCTTCCAGCAGCGCGGCGCGGCGTTCCGGATCCGAAATCAATTCTTCCGAGACCGCGGAATACTGTTCCTGCAGCGCATCGAGGTCGTCCTGCCACTTCTCGTCACCCGAAACCGCGCGGTCCAGCAGCGCGAACAGCGCGTTGGTCACGCCCTGCATGGCCGACACCACCACGGCCACCCGCGGCGAGGAATCGCCCAGCACGATGCCCGCCGCGCGTTCGAAACCGCGCGCGTCGGCCAGGCTGCTGCCGCCGAATTTATGTACTGTCCAGGTCATGGGAAAAACCTTAGGCCGCCGCCCTGGTCCTGTTGGCGACAGGAATTCTACGCAAAGCCATGGTTCCGGAGGAACCGGCGTATCAGCCGTTCGCACCGTTTCGGATGTTCCAGTTGAAGCAAGTGCGTTGAATCCGGGATGAAGTCGTAGTCCACGGGATGGTTGTGTCTCGGATTCAGTGCCGGCCTGTAGGTGGGCGTCATGGTGGGATCCGACGCGATTACCTTGGTCGGACAGGGAAGGTTGCTCAGGTCCACCAGATACGCGAAGCTGCGCGCGTACGCCCAGATCTGCGCCTCGTATTCGCGGGGACAGCGCAGTTCGACGCTGTTTCCGTCCGGAGAGCTCCGGAGCACGGTACGCGCCATGAGTTCGGCCGCCCCCGGAACGGCCCGCGACAGCAGAAAGTGGTGAGCGACTTCGGCGAACTGACCCGTGTCGCGAAATCGGTCGGTTCGGCGCCGCGCGATTTCCGCCGGCCTGTAGATCGACTTGTCGAACTCTTCCTCCCAGCGCTTCGGCTTGACGAGCGGCGGATCGAAAAAGATCCAGGCCGACAGGTCGCCTGTTCGGCCTGTGCCGAGCGTCCGCGACAGCAGCGCGGTAAGCGCCGAGAGAGAATGAAAAACGCCGACACTGCACCCTGGACCGAATCGATCGGCGAGGAACTCCACGACATCTTCCTGGTCGCGGATCAGGTTGGGTATGTTGTGTCCGCTTTTCGGGCCAACCGCGTTCCATCCGTGGTTCCTCAAGTCGTAAACGAATACATCGAAGTCGACCGTGAACCGCGACCAGAACGGATAGTAGAAGTCGCTCGCCAGGCCGTTGCCGTGGCCCACCAGCAGGCGCACGCCACGAGGGTCTCCGTGTCGTCGCAATTTGGTTACGCTTCCATCTTCGTGCTGGATGTCATGCACGGAATGCGGTTCCGGTACGTCCCATGCTGGGCCGGAAGCCATGTCAAACAGGGCCACGAATGTTGATCAATGGGGGCGTAAAACCGGCGGCAGCGCGTTCAGGCGGCTTGCGGATCGAGGAACGCGCACGACTTGCCTTCGGCGCATTTATTGCAGCAGAAACAGCGACAGGCCAGGCCAGAACGAGACCGTGATCAGGGCAATCAGCATCAACACAAGGAAGGGCAGCACCGCCCGACATATCTCGCCAAAGGATTCATTGAATGCGGTCATGGCCACAATGAGGTTCAGGCCCATGGGCGGGGTCAGGTAGCCCATCTCCAGGTTCACGACCATCACCACACCGAAATGCACGGCGTCCATGCCCTGGGCCACGGCGATGGGCTGCAGCAACGGCGACAGGATCAGGATGGCCGAGCCGATGTCCATGAAGCATCCCACCAGCAGCAGGAAGGCGTTCATCAGGAGGATGAAACCGGGAAGCGAGTCGATGCGCGTGGTGAGCCATTCCACGGCCATGTCCGGAACCTGCTCGTAGGTGAGGAAGACGTTCAGCGCCAGCGCCATCATCAGGACCGGAAACAGCGAGCCCATCAGGCGCGTGGTGGTGGTAAAGACTTCGACGACGTCCTTGAAACGCATTTCGCGGTGAATCACGATTTCCACGAAAAAGCCGTAAACCACGGCGATGGACGCGGACTCCGTCGCGGTAAAAATCCCGCTGTAGATGCCGCCCAGAATGATGACCGGCATCATCAGTGACCAGATCCCCTCCTTGAGCGCAGCCGCAATTTCGGCAAGGCGCCATCCGCCCAGCCGGAAGCGCCAGTTGCGGGCGATCGCGTAGGCACTCATGCAGCCGGTCAATAGCAGGGCGGGTCCGATGCCGGCAATGAACAACTCGGAAATCGAAGTCTGCGTCATGACGCCATACAGAATGAGCGGAATGCTGGGTGGCACCACGATCCCCAGGGTCGCGGCGGCGCACAGTGCGCCCAGCGAGAAGCGTTTGCTGTAGCCGGCCTCCAGCAGGGCGGGATACATCACCGCGCCCACCGCCAGCAGGGTCACGGTGCCGGAGCCGGTAACCGCCGCGAACATCGCGCAGGAAAGCACCGTGGCGATCGCAAGCCCGCCGGGGATGGGCGCGGAAAGCGCGCGCGCCAGGCGGATCAGACGGCTTGCGATCGCGCCCCGGGCCATGACCGCGCCCGCCAGCAGGTACATCGGGATCGACAGCAGCACGTCGCGATTAAGGCCGTCCCAGCCATCGTTGATGATGTTCTGGATCTGCCCGTCGCCCCAGAACCAGTAGGCCAATCCGCAGGCAACGCCAAGCACCACCAGCAGGTTCTGTCTGAGCGCCAGCAGCACCAGCGCCGCGGCCAGTATGCTCAATGCGCCGATCACCTCTTCAGCTCCGTTTGCGAGTCGGCCAGTGCGCCCTGCTCCGGCGGCTTGAGGTCGGGCCACGTCGCGTAAAGACTGTGGCGCAGCGTGGCAAGCACAAAGACCAGCGGAATCACGCCCTGAATCGGCCAGACGATGATGCGCAGGACCACGGAACGCACGTCCAGCAGGTAGGTCTCGCGGACAAGGTCGAACGCGACCACGGCGAAGACGATGCAGAAGAGCGTCATCAGGACTTCGCTGAAATGATCGAGAAACGGCCCCCAGGACTTCGGAAGCCAGCCGTCGGCAAACCGGGGCCGCAGATGCGAGTTGGCGGCGGAGGCCAGCCCGATGCCGAACATCACCTTGATGATGTTCGCGTACACGCCGATCTGCCGCGCCCAGTACAAGCCGGATCCGCTGATCTCGCGGATCACCACGTCGCTGAAAATCACGACCACGAGCAGGGCGAAAGCGGCGATTGCAATGGCCCGCTCCACCTGGTACAGAACGGCAAGCATGCGCCGTGCCGTCTCCTTCACCGCAGGCCCCTCCCGATCAGTAGTAAAGCGCGGACCATCTAGTGCAGGTCCCGCGCGATTCGCAGTCCCACCCGGGCGCTGCGAAGCCAGTAAGGCGCCCAGTCGCGCTTCGCCGGCCTCACGTACCAGGCCTTGGCCTGCCATGCGCCGCCGCGTATCAGCCGTTCGTTGCAATCCTCGGTGGGTGCCTCCCCTGCGCCCGGCACTGTGTACATGCATCCGTCCACCCATTCCCAGGCGTTTCCGAGCATGTCGTAAACCCCGTAGCTGTTGCCCGGAAATCTGCCGACCGGCGCGGTAAGCGGGTGGCCGTCACGGCAGGGAAAGAAATGGCTGTCCGCGGCGGCGGCATCTACTTTCAGATAGTCGGCCGCATCCAGGTCCATCACATTCGCATGGGCGCATGCATCGCCGCGTTGCGAAACGCCGGCGCGGTCCCAGGGCCGGACCGCCTGGGTACGGTCACGTGCCACGTACTCCCACTCCTCGTCGGTGAGCAGGCGGTAGGGCTCGCCTGTCTTCTCCTCCAGCCAGCGGGCGTAGGCCTGCGCCTCGGTGAAGCTCACACATACGACGGGATGATCCGGTCCCTGCGGGAAACCCGGATTCGACCAGGACCACGCTGGGCCGCGCGCTCCCCATTGATTCGCCTGAAAGTTCCAGGTGATGCATTCCCATTCGGGATCGTAGCCCTCTTCGACCACAAAAAGGGAAAACTGCTCGCGGGTCACTTCGGTGACGGACACGGCAAATGCCGCGTCCACGAGCGCGGGTTCCTGGGGCGTTTCATTGGCGGCGTCGCGCAAGGGCGTGCCCTCTCCAAGCGCTTCGCCCGGAGGCGACCCCTTGATGAACCGGCCCGGTGGAACAACTACCATCCGGGGACAGTTGAGGCAATCCTGAAATTCGCGACCGGGCAGGTAGTCGACAGGTTCGTTGTCCCCGGCATGACCCGGGGCCTGCATCGCGATCTGGACGATCAGGATCGCGATGAATGCAAGTGCCTGTCGCAAATCCGCGGGTTCCCTCAGCGGCCGCGGATGGCGCGCACTTCCTCGGGAGCGGGTCCCGCTGTCCGGCGCATGTGATATTCGAAGGTGTCCTGCCTGCGTCCCGCAAAATGCGGCACGCGGTAAAGGGCCGACATGCCTTCCAGAATGCGCGAGATCCGGATCGGTCCAACGTCCATCGTTTCGAACCCGAGGTCCGCGACCAGGTCCATCACCCATTGCTTGGAAGCTTCGTCGTTGCCGGCCACCGGTACGGTAACCGGACCATTGGCTCGCGCCGGATCGAGCACGATGTGAAAACCCACGGTGTTGAACGCCTTGACCACGCGCGCGTCGGGCGCCAGGCCCTGCACCGTTTCGCCGTAGGACGTATCACCCAACGGCTGCGGCAATCCCTCCGGTCCCTCCTGGACCGCATTGCCGACGTCGATGACCAGCTTGCCGGCCAGACTCGGGCGCAGCCGCTGCACCACGTCTTCCGCCGCGAACCAGGGAACCGCCAGAACAACGATTTCACCTTCGGCGGCGGCTTCCTCCTGGGTCTTCGCGCTGGCTTCGCCGGCGGTACGCTCCAGCAGCCGCTGAATGCGTTCGCTGGCCGGGTCGCGCGAACCGTAAACGATCGTATGGCCCAGCTCCGCCATTCGGGGGCCTAGGGACCCGCCCATCATGCCCGTGCCGATCACGGCGACGGTCTCGGCGCCCGCCGGCGAAGCGGCGGTCAGCAGCGCGGTCAGCACCAGCGGCAAAGTCCGTTCCTTCATCAGAATTCTCCCAACACTTTCAGGCCCCGGCAACACGCAGTTCCCGCTTAAAAAAACCGCCCGCGCTTGCCCGGAACACGACCAGGTGAAGCGCATCGAGGGGTGAGTACAATGCCCTATTTTGCCCGCACAGGAGAAGCCCTAATGCCAAACACCATGCGCGCCGTCGTTGCCGAAGCCCCCGGCGGTCCCGAATCGCTGCAACTCAAGGACATTCCGGTGCCCTCCCCCGGTGAGGGACAGGTGCGGATACAGGTTGCGTACTCGCCGCTCAACCCGCTGGATACGCACGCACGCGCCGACCGCATCAAGTGGATGCACCCCGGATTTCCCTTCGTGACCGGCTACGAATACTCCGGCCGGGTGGTCGAGACCGGCGATGGAGTGGACCCGGCGCTGAACGGCAAGCGCGTGGCCGCCAACGGTCAATGGAACGGCAACGGCGAATTCGCCATTGCCCGCGCGGCCGGCCTGGTGCCCATTCCGGACCGCTTCGACTACCAGTTGGGATCGACCTTTTCGACCTGCGCACCCACGTCCTGGCACCTCGTGCACTCCGCCGGAAGGGTCCAGCCGGGCCAGACGGTTGTCCTGCACTCCGCGGCCGGCGCGGTCGGCATCATGACCACCCAGATCGCCAAGGACGCCGGCGCCACGGTAATCGGACTGGTGGGCGGCGGGGAAAAGGCCGAATGGGCCAGTCAGTTCGGCGCCGACCACATGCTCGACTACCGCTCCGAGGAATGGCCGGCGCAGGTCAAGGAACTGACCGGCGGACGCGGCGCCGACGTGATCGTCGACGGCGTGCAGGGGCCAAACGCGCCGCTCAACTACGACGCCTGCGCACCCCTGGGCAACGTGATCTACATCGGCGCGATGGGCGGCATGGCTCCACCGGCCGATATTTCCCTGATCATCGGCAAGAGCATCAGCGTTACGGGCTTTGTGCAGTTCTTCCACCAGGCCCGCACCCGCCAGGCTGAAGACGCCGAGATCGAGGAGAAGCTGGCTACCGGGCAATGGCGGATTCCGATCGAGCGGGTTGCAAGCCTGGACGAAACGCCCGCCATGCATGCGGCCTTCGAGAACCGCGAACTGTTCGGTCGGACCCTGATCGAGGTCGGCGGAGAGGACATCTGACCCTCGCCGGCCGAATCGCTGCCCCTCTGCTGGCCGCGCTCCTTGCGGCGGCCTGCGGAGGCGACGCCGGCCGGCAGCAGGATGACGGCCGGCTGGTCGTGGTGATCGGCGCTTCCGGCGCCATCGACACGCCCTGGCATGACGGCTGGCGGCGTTTTGAGCGCCGCGTCCATGAGGCTGCGTACCCGGGACTGGAGTTGCAGATGTCCGTCAATGGGCAACTCGGAACGGAGGAGACCATTCTGGCGCAGGCGCGGCGCGGACGAATTCAATATGCGGGGACGTCGCTGCACGGGATGTCGAGCGTAATTCCAGAACTCAGCGTGATTCTCTCGCCGTACCTCTTCGAGAGCTACGAAGAGGTGGATTTTGTTACGGACAAATACCTGACGCCCGTATTCACCGAAATGCTCGCCGAACGCGGGATCACCTTCATTCAGTGGAGTGAGGTGGGATGGAACCACATCTACTGCCGCGAACCCCGGATCGAACCCGAGGAATTCCGCGGAGTGAAGATGCGCGCGTCCACGGCCATCGCGCCCCAGGTGTTCACCGTCGCGATCGACGCCGACAACATCCCCCTGCCCTTCGACGAAACCCTGCCGGCGCTTCAGACCGGCCTGATCGAATGCGGCCAGAGCGGCGCCGGCCAGTACCTGCTTTCGGGAATCGCCGAGGAAGCTCCGCATTACACACGGACCTTCCACGCCTACGATTCCGGCGTGCAGTTCGCCAACTCGCAATGGTGGGAATCGTTGCCGGAAGAAGTGCGCCAGGTGCTGCAGAATGCCCTGGACGGGCAACAGGAGAATCGTGACATCGTGCGCGAGGTCATCGCGGGCCAGGAGCGCGAATGGCAGGAAGCCGGCAGGGTGACGTTTTATGAATTGAGCGACGCACAAATAGCCCGGTGGCGGGAAGCGGCGGAAGGGTCGCACCAGAGGCTGATCGAGCGTATCGGCGGCCGCGCGCAGGAGATCTACGACCTGATTCTGGTCGGCAAGGCGGACTTTGCGGCCCGTGGGGAGGATGCGGCATGAGCATTCGTGACGAGGTGATGGCGCTCGATATTCCGCCGCTGCCGCGGGACGAGCTGGCCGAGGACATGCGCGACTATTTCGCGCTGTGCGAGGAAAAGCTGGGCTTCGTGCCCAACGTGCTGACGGCGCATTCCTTCAGCAGCGAAAAGCTCCGCGTCTTCCGCGAGATCTACGACGAACTGATGCTGGCCGACTCGGGGCTGAGCAAGCTCGAGCGCGAAATGATCGCCGTGGTGGTTTCGTCGGCCAATCATTGCCTGTATTGCCTGGTCGCCCACGGCGCGGCGGTGCGCAAGCTCTCGGGCGATCCGCTGCTGGGCGAGGTGCTGGTGATGAACTACCGCGAGGCGGAGATCACGCCGCGCCAGAGGGCCATGCTGGACTTTGCCTGGAAGGCCACGGCCAGCCCGAAGGAAACCGGCGCCGCGGATCGGGCGCGGCTGCGCAAGGCCGGCTTCAGCGAACGTGACATCTGGGATATCGCCAACGTGACCGGCTTTTTCAACTTCAGCAACCGCGTGGCCATGGCCACCGGCATGACCCCCAACCCCGAATACCACAACATGGCGCGCGAACCCGCAGAGGACGGGCGGTAGCCGCCGGGAGGATTCCACCAATGAAACTGAGATTGCTGGGCTCGAGCAGCCTGCGCGTTTCCGAACTGTGCCTGGGCGCGATGACCTTTGGCGGGACGGCCCACCTGTACGCCGGGGAAGAGGATTGCCGCGCCGTCTACGATGCGTACCTCGCCGCCGGCGGAAACTTCATCGACACGGCCGACATGTACGGCATGGGCGCCAGCGAAAGCATGCTGGGCCGCTTCATGGGCGAGGACCGCGGGCGGATAATCCTGGCCAGCAAGTATTCGATGAACACCGACCCGGACGACCCCAACGCCGGCGGCAACCATCGCGCCAACCTGGTCCGCTCGCTGGAGGGCAGCCTCGAGCGGCTCAAGACCGATTACCTGGACCTCTACTGGGTGCACGCCGCCGACGGACTGACCCCGCCGTTGGAGGTCATGCGCGCGCTGGACGACCAGGTGCGGCTCGGCAAGGTCCTGCACATCGGCATCTCCAACGCGCCGGCCTGGTGGGTCGCGGCGATGAACGCGGCGGCGGCGGAGCGCGGCTGGACGCAATTCACCGCCTTTCAGCTCCAGTACAACCTGGCGGAACGCACGATCGAGAACGCGTTCTTCCCGCTGGCGAAGTTCCAGGACATGGCGATTACCGCCTGGAGCCCGCTGCTGTTCGGCGCGCTCACCGGCAAGTACACGGTCGCGAAAGACGGCTCGGTCGAGGGCGAGGGACGACTGGGCGGACCCATGGGCGGGCGGATGCTGACCCCGCACAACCTGAAGGTCGCGCAGGGCCTGCAGAAGGTTGCGGACCGCCTGGGCGCCGCACCGGCGACCGTCGCGCTGGCCTGGCTGCTGCACCGTCCGGCGCCGGTCATCCCGATCGTCGGCGCCCGCAACCTCAAGCAGATGGACCAGAACCTGGCCTGCGTGGGCCTGGAGCTGGACACGGAGACGCTGGCCGAACTGGACGCGCTTTCGCCGCCGGCGCCGACCTTCCCGGAGTCGCTGCTGGCGATGCCGCCGCTGCGGACCATGGTCCACGGCTCGGCGCTGGTCGACCGCCTCGTTCCCTGGAACACGGACTGATCGCCGTCGCTCCCGGGACGTTCCGGAAACGAGGCCGTGATTTCGCAGCGCATACGCGTTTGCTGGGGCACGGGCGCGCTGGGCGTGGCCCTGCTGATGAACGCGATCGGCGTTCTGGCGCTCTTCTACATGGTCAGCGTGCTGGGAATCGAACCCGGCCTTGCCGGCACGCTGGTGTTTCTGACCAAGTTGCTGGACGTGGTCAGCGATCCGATCGTCGGCAGCTGGAGCGACCGCATCAAGTCGCCGGCGGGCCGGCGGCGGCCGTTTCTGCTGGCCGGCGCCTTCGTGTCGGCCAGCGCGTTTGCACTGATTTTCACCACGCCGGTCTTCGATGCGCAATGGCTGACCGCGGCCTACATCTTCATGGCGCTTTCGACCTACACCATCGGCTACACCCTCTTCAATGTGCCGTACATGGCCATGCCGGCGGAAATGACCGACAGCTACCACGAGCGCTCGGCGATTCACGGCTACCGCATGGTGTTCATCGCCACCGGGGTGTTCCTGGCCACCTCCATTTCGCCGCTGATTCTCGACCGGCTGGGGCGAGAGAACTGGAACGCCTATGCGGTCATAGGCGCGGGCGGCGGCGCCGTGATCCTGATTTCCATGTTGACCACATATTTCGGCACGGCCCGCGCCCGGTTCACCGACGCCGGCGTGGAGCGCATCAACGTTTTCCGGCAATTCAGCCCCATCCTCGGCAACCCGCATTTCCTCCGGCTGATAGCGGTCAAGGCCGCGCAACTGCTGGGTATCGCCGCATCCCAGGCGACCATCGTATTCTTCGTCGTGCACTACCTGCGGCTGCCGCTGACGGTCCTGTTCTTCTACGGCGTCGTGGTCACGATCGTATCGACGCTGAGCACGCCTCTGCTGGTGGCGATATCCAAGCGAATCGGCAAGCGCGAGACCTATCTGCTGGCCGCCTTCTGCTACCTGGCCGGCGTATCGAGCTGGATGCTGGCCGGACCGGGAGAACCGCTGCCCTACATCCTGGCGCGGGGCGCAATCATCGCGATTGCCGCCAGCGGCAATATCGTCATGGCCATGTCCATGCTCACCGATACGATCGAGTTCGACGCCCGCAGGACCGGAGTCCGCCGCGAAGGGGTTTACACTGCCGTCTACAGCTTTGTGGAGAAGTTCACATTCGCCATGGGACCGCTGATCGTGGGTTGGGCCATGCAGATTGCCGGTTTTGACCGCAGCCTGTCCGACGAAGCCCTGCAAACCCCGGAAGTCGGCCGGGCGCTGCTGCTCGGCATGTCCTACATGCCCACAGTCGTGGGCTGTGTGGCGATCCTGCTGTTGACCCGCTATCGGCTGACCGACAGGGATCTGATTAAACTGAGGGCCGCGTCATCATGACCGACACACTGCAACCCAAACTCCGCCAGCGCGGACGCGCTTCCGTCGATTTCCTGGCCCACGTTTTTCACGGCACGACCGAAGTGCGCCAAGGCGTCCAGGAGGAACTGAACACCCGCTTCGGCGACGGAGCGTCCCTGCCGGACGACCTCGACGAGCGCCACGAAGCCGTTACCGGCGTCCTGACCGGCGAACCGGGCTACCGGGTGCAGCAAACGATCGGCGAATGGCATTCGCGCCAGCACGGCCTGATCGCGATGAACGCGTTCGAGGAACTGAAGCCGGGCGTGACCGAAATGCTCGCGCAGTACGACGAAGGGCCGTCACGGCTCTTCGCCGAGGAGGACTTCAAGGTCCCGGACTATTTCGACGGCGTGGAGATTCACCGTACCCGCGGCGGATGGGACGGGCATCCTTACATGGGTTTCGTTCATGGCGAGATCGTCCACAGGCTGATCGTGGACGCCACCTATCCGGGCGGTATTTTCACGCAGCGGCGCATGGTGGCCGGGCTGGCGCCGAAGGACGACTACGGCCGCATTCTCGAGATGGGCTGTTCCACCGGGCACTTCACCCGGGCGCTGGCCGAGACCTATCCGGATGCCGAAATTACCGGGGTGGACGTCTCGATCCGCACGCTGGAGCACGCGCTGCGCACGGGCAACTCCTGCGGCCACAGCTGGCGACTGTATCTGCGCGCCGCCGAGGACACCGGCTTCGACGACGAGCATTTCGACCTGGTCACCTCGTACATCCTTCTGCACGAAATGCCCGCCGACGCCATCCGGGCCTCCTTCGCCGAGGCTTACCGGGTGCTGAAGCCCGGCGGGGACCTGCTGATGAGCGACGTCGCGCGCTATGCGCACCTGAACAAGGTCCAGGAATGGCAGGCCGACCAGCTCGCCCGGTTCGGCGGCGAGCCCTTCTGGCGCGAGTCCGCCAGCCTGGACCTGGTCGCCGCCCTGGAGGATGTCGGTTTCGAAGAGGTGGACGGCCGGGCCATAGGCAACCAGGGCTACCCCTATCCCTACGTCGTGTCCGCGCGCAAACCCGCATGAGCGACGATCCCCGTTCCTACAACAACCCCGACCGCCCGACGCTCACGGCGGACGACATGCCGGGCGTTGGCCAGGCTGTAATGACGCTCACCCATGAGCTCTACGTCCTGATCGACCGCATCGCCGCGCTGGAAGCGGTGCTCGAGCGCCACGGCATGGACGTCAGCACGGAAATCGAGGCCTTCAAGCCGGACGCGGAACAGCAGGATCGGCTCAACGAGCGCGGCCGCGCCCTGGTCGCCCGCGTCACCAACGCCCTGGCCGGTAAACCCGACCCTCTGCCCTGACCGCTGCCGCCCTGGGAGCGAGGGCATGACCCTCGCGGCGTCCGGCCTTCCTGGAGGACGAGACGTCCTCCCTCCAGAGCCTCCCGCCTCTAGAGCGGTTCGGTGGCGGGGTCGTAGTGGGAAAGGCCGAGGGTCTCCTCGGTGACTACGGGCCGTCGGGCCAATTCGTCCGGGTCCTGCTGCATCAGGCGCTCGCCCCCGTGAAGGGACTCGCGGTGGATGACGGTCACACGCTCCCGGCGGGCGTTCTCGTAGCGACGCAGCGCCTCATCGGCCCCTTCGAACTCGATCAGCGATCGGCATAGGATCACCGCGTCCTCGATCGCCATCGCGGCGCCCTGGCCCAACCAGGGCAGCATCGGGTGCGCGGCGTCGCCCAGCACGGCAGCCCGGCCCTTGACCCAGCGAGGCAGGGGTGGACGCGAAAAAAGCCCCCATTTGTGGCAGCGCCCTCCCGAAAAAGCCCTCAGCACGACGCGCGCGTCGTCGTGGAAGTCGGAAAACACTTCCCGCACCGCATCGATGTCGCCGGTTTGCGACCAGCCTTCGGCGGACCAGCCCTCATCGACCTGCGAAAAAGCCACGAAATTCTGCAACCGTCCGTGGCGAACGGGGTAGCGAACGAACATGCGCCCCGGCGCCACGAACACCATGGAGCCGGGGCGGGACTGTTCGTCGCCCAACTCGTCCCGCGTAACCAGGCCCCTCCAGGCCACGAAGCCGGAGAATTCCGGCGCCGGTTCGGAGAAGACCTCGCGGCGCACGGTGGACTTGAGCCCGTCGGCGCCGACCAGCAAGTCGGCGGCTGCCTGCGATCCGTCCACAAAGTCCAGCACGTAAGCGCCCGCCGGATCATCCGAAACGGCCGTCAGTTCCTTGTCTAGGACCAGCGCATCCGGCTGCAGCGCGGCCAGCCTTTCGCGCAGAAGATCGTGCAGATCGGCGCGATGGGCCTGCAGGTACGGCGCGCCCAGTTGCTCGCGCGTGTTGTGGCGCCTGAAGTTCACCAGCACCTTGCCGTTGGCGTAGTGGCGCGTGACCTGGGTCGGCGGCTCGTCGGCCATCGCCTCCAGGCGCTCGCCCACACCCAGGTAGCGAAGTCCCTTGACGGCATTCGGCGACAGCGAAACGCCGGCGCCGATCTCCCTGAGCTCGGGCGCCTGCTCATAGACGCGCAGCCGCCTGCCGGCCCGGGCCAGTCCCAGTGCCAGCGCGAGGCCGCCGATTCCGGCGCCGACAACCGCGATTTCTTCCGCCACGGGTTGCTAGATGCCGAGGGCGCCGGGGTTGATCAGCCCCGAGGGGTCCACCTGCCGCTTGACGGAGCGCAGCAACTCCAGGGCGCCGGGGTCGCGGTCTCTCGCATACGGGTAGGCGCGGCCGATCTGAAGGTGCACCGCGCCATGCCGGTACATGAGTTCGATCAGCTCCACGCGCATACGCTCCACCAGCTCCCGGCCCTCGGGGTTCGCCCGGCCCTCGCTCGCGACGCCCTTCATTTCTTCCGGAAGGTACTCGCGATGGTAGGAAAGCCACTCGTCATCCCAGTAAATGACCACCTCCCAGAGGAACCCGGCCCTGGCGCTGGTGCTGTAGACGACGAATGCCTGCACGCGCTTCTCTTCGCACTCCAGGCGAATGTCATCCAGGTACCGCAGGTACTCTTCATGCAGCCCCACGGCGCTCGAAAACGGCACGATCGCATGCAGGGGCAAGAGCCGGCGGCCGGTGGGGCTCACGATCATCGGAGCCGGAAACGGGACCGCACGCGCGTACTCGGCCATCGTATTGGCCACTTCGATGCCCCGATCGCCGACCGCCCTGCGTATCCGCCGCAGATTCGTGCGCAGTTCCGCCGCGTCCGCCCCTTCGGTGAGGAAGTTCAACAGGTATTTCGAGGCGTTCAGGAACCGGCGGCCGCCCGTCGCTATCCGCAGCCCCTTGCGCAGGGCCTGCACGGGCCCGGAAGCGGCGCGCATGATGGTGAAGAGGTTGCGCGCATCCTGCTTCAATTCGGCCCGGCCCGCGGCCTGCCGGATCAGTTCGGTCTCCGCGCCGAACACCTCGGTGGCGAGACCGCTGCGCGCCACGCGCCGGGTCGCCTCCACGAGTTGGGAAAAATCATCGAACGAGAAACTCAGGCCCTCGCCGGCAGCGGGCCGCGGCTCCAGCTTGAGCGTCACCGCCGTCTTCACTCCCAGGGCGCCCGCGTCGCCGCAGAAAAGCCCGGTGAGATCCGGGCCGTATTCCCGGAAAAAGGAACTGTGCTCCGGCTGTCCTCCGGAACCGGTCACCAGCACGCTGCCGTCCCCCAGCACGACCTCCAGCCCCAATGCGGCGGAAACCGAAGGCCCGTGCCTTCCCGAACCGAAAGTGACCGCCCCCTGCGACATGGCGCCGCCGACGGTCGAAAGCCGGCCGGACATCGGCCCCCAGAACACCGATCTCAGCCCGTGTTCGGCGAGTTCCGCATCCACGGCGGACCAGGTGCATCCGGACTCCACCGTGGCGTAGAGATCGTGCGCATTGATCTCGCGCACCGCGTTGAGGCGGCCGGTGTCCAGGACGATCGAGCGCGCGCGATCTGGCAGGAAGGCGTCCGTGTACGACATGCCGCCGCCCCGCACGAACGTCGCCGTTTCGTGTGCATGGCAGGCCCGCAAAACGGCCTGCACTTCCCGCGTGGAGCCGGGGCTGACCACGGCCAGCGGCATCTCGACGCTTCGGTAAACGTCCTGCGAAGCGAGTTCCCTCGCTTCCTCCGATGTGACCGCGTGCTCCGGCCCGACCGCCGCGATCAGCGCATCGATCAGCGCCGCGCCGTCATCGCCGGGGCCGTCGCCGCCCATGACTCAGTCCCGGGCCGGGGAAATATCCACGGAGGGCGGGACGCCCTCCCTCCCAGGTTCACCGCGCATTTGTCAGCCGGGCTTGGTGGCCAGCGTATTGAGCAGAAACGTGTTGGTGGTTTCCTTCCTGACGTCCTCGAAGCCCACTTCTTCAAGCAGGGCCGCGAAATCGAACGCACCGAACGCCTGGGAATAAGGCTCGCAGTTGTAGCGCGCGTCGAACACCTTCCACATCCAGTTCGGGGTGGGAAACGCAGTGGAGTTGGGCGTATCGATCACCGTAAGCGTACCGCCCGGGCGCAGCACCCGGAGCATCTCGCGGACGATCGGCTCAAAGGTGTGCTCGGGGACCTCGTGAAACAGGATGTAGGCCAGCACCGCGTCGAACGAATCGTCGTCATGCTCCATGTTCTCCGCCAGGGCCTGCTGAAAATGAACGTCCACGCCCATATCGGTTGCGCGCAGGTGCGCATAGCGCAACATGGGCAGCGCAACGTCCAGCCCCCAGACCTCCGCCTGCGGATGCCGCTCCTTCAAGACCGTCGTGCATTGCCCGATCGAGCAGCCGAGATCCAGGATTCGCCGGACCTGCCCGTCCGCCGGCAGCCTCATGTCCTCCACGCAGGCTTCGTGAATTTCATCCTTGTCGTTGTCGCCCTGGTAGAAGACCCGGGTGCCGTGATAGAAGACAAAGCCCGCCAGGTTGTCGCCGCAATAGCCGCCGGGCTGGAGGTGGATGTCCTCGCAGGCCGACTCCGGCACCTGGAAATCCGGATCGTAGTGCAGGTGACCGGGGTTGCGTTCCTCGGCTTCGGTCAGGCGGCCTTCCCAGAACTCGCGATCGGCCGCGTACGAGTCCTGCAGCTTCTGCCAGGCAAGCTGCTGCTGGCTGCGCATCACGCGCTTCCAGCCCGCGACCGCCGGGCTTCGGTCGATTTCCGGCGCAAGCTGTGCGTACTGGTCCGCGTCGATGACAGCGGGCATGCCGGCTTGCGCGGCAATGCCGCCCACCTCGCCGGCGATTTCGGGAAACCACGACCGTATCGCGAAGTTGCGGACCTCGGTCATGTACTCCATGTGGCTGGCGTCCTCCCTCCTGGGGGGATGGGGGTGCTTGCCGGGATTTCTCTGTTCCATATCTGCTTTCCTGTTTCAGGGGCGCCGAATGCACTCAAAGATTAACGCACGTCGGCTGCGAACGGCGCTAGCCGTCGGCGCGCATGGTGCGGAGGGGATCGAGCAGGCGAGTCACCAGGGCGGTCAGCTCCTCCTGCCGGCCCTGCGCGTCGGACTCGGAATGGGTTTCAATTTCCTCGGGCGTAACCACGCCCTTGGACTGCAGCAGCGACTCCAGCGCCCGGCGACGGTCGCGCTCGATCCAGAGTTCGCCGCCCAGGACGATGACCGCTTCCAGCAGGCGGTCCATCACCGGATGAGGAAGGAAATGCGGTTCCTCGCCGGGACCCGGCAGGGCGGCGCGCTCCACCTGCGCCCGGGACAATTCGTCATGGTTCGTATTCATTGCCTGCCTCCCCGGCCGTGTTCGCGCGCAGGCCCGGTCAGCCTGCCTTCTGCGCCGCCATCGCGCGCTTGAATGCATCGTACTCGTTGATGTCCGAACGGCGATCACGGCTCCAGCTCGTGGCAAAGCCGGTCGGGAAATCGGCATCGCCGTCCCGGTAGCCGTCTTCCGACCACAAGACGGGAAACAGCGGTCCGCCCGGCGGCTCCCCTTCGATCATTTCATCGAAGCTGACACCGGCCAGGTTCACGCAGTCCGGCCTCGGATGCCAGCGAATATCGTCGCCGAATACGCGTATGGACAGCGCGATCCGCCAGTCGTCCGCGTTATTGCCGTGCGAGTAGTGCAGCGTCCATGGATGCACGATCAGGATATCGCCGGGGTCCATCTCCCATTTCAGGAAGCGATTGGCGGGATCGGCGCGGAGTTTCTCCCCATCCGGATGCGGCACGCGGTCGTCCGGCCGCTCCATCTGACGCGCATTGGGCGAGAACAGCCAATAGCGAACGTCCTGGCTCTGCGAACCGGCAATGCACTCCAGCGAGTTCTCCTCGGCGATCGGAGTCAGCGGCACCCAGATCGAGGGCACCATCTTGCCAACCGTCGGCCAGCCCATCCGGTCGCAGTGCCATATCGTTGTCTTGCTGGAGCGCGGAGGCTTGACGAAGAACTCGTCGAAGAAAAAGCGCACCATGCTCGACCTCATCACCCGGGCGGCCGCTTCGGACACAGGCGACTCGAACACGAACTTCCGGAATTCCGGCACCTTGCGCGACATGTAGCGGCCGGGATACGTCGGCAGCAGGCCGACATCCTCGTTGTCTATGGCGATCCGCCGGGCGGCCGGAATCAGCGAGTCGATCCAGCGCCGATCCACTATGCCCCGCAGACATACGACTCCGTCGCGTTCGTACGTCTCTATTTCTTCACTGGTAATGGGCCGGCACGGTTCAGGCAATGTGGTCATGGTCAGTCAGGCCGTCGCAGGGTATCCGGCAAATGTACACGAGACCGGCACCATACCGCCAATAGAAAACACGTTGCCCTTCCATAAACGCGGTGAATGGCGACTTTACGGTGTCAGTCGGGCTGCATAGAATCAACGTTCCTTTGCATCGGGGGATGCCGCCATGGGAATCTCGACCAATCCGGCCGAGCGGCTGAGCCGGCCGCAACCGCACTTCATCAACGGCGAACGCGTCTCGAGCGGAAGCTTGCGGGACGTTCTGGATCCGGCCACCGGAAAGCCGATCTCGCAATTGCATCTGGGCGGACAGAGTGAAGTCGATGCAGCGGTCGCGGCCGCCCGGGCGGCGCTGCCGGCCTGGGCCGCCGTTCCCCCGGACGAGCGCGCAAGGCTGATTCTCGGATTCGCGGAGCTGATGGAGGCCAGTGCGGAGGACATTACCGAGTTGTCGATCCTGGACGGCGGCCTGCCGCGCATGATCGCGCAGGGCTCGGCGCCGTTCGCGTCCCTGTTCCTGCGCTATTACGCAGGATGGACGAACAAGATCACCGGCAAGACGATGCCATCTTCGGCCATGGGCAAATCCCCGAACGACCTGCTTGCGTACACACTGCGGGAACCGATCGGCGTGGTGGGCGCGATCACGCCCTGGAACTATCCGTTCGGCATGGAAATGCTCAAGATCGCCCCGGTGCTGGCAGCCGGCTGCACGCTGGTGCTGAAACCCGCTGAAGACGCTCCCATCGCGGGCTTGCTGATGGCGGAGATTGCGCGGGAAGCCGGCTTTCCGGACGGCGTGTTCAACGTCGTCAACGGACTCGGCGAAGAGGCCGGCGCCGCGCTGACCGCACACGACGACGTGGACAAGATTGCTTTTACCGGATCGACCGAGGTCGGACGGATCATCGTCAAGGCCGCGGCGGGCAACCTGAAGAAGGTCTCGCTCGAGCTGGGCGGCAAGTCTCCCGTGTTCGTGTTTCCGGATGCGGACCTCGCAGCCACCGTGCCCGGAGTGGCCATGGCCGGTTTTCTGCTGTCCGGCCAGAATTGCGTCTGCGGCAGCCGCCTGTTCGTGCACGAGAAGATCGCCGACGACCTGGCGGCGGGAATCGCCGAGTTCGCCGGCAGCATGCAGATCGGTCCCGGCTCGGACCCGGCCAACATGATCGGTCCGTTGATTACCGAGCGTCAGTGCGAGCGGGTCGAGGGAATGATTGCCCATGCGGAAAAGGAAGGCGCGAAGCGAGTCACCGGCGGCAATCGCCTGGATCGCGACGGCTGGTTCATCGAGCCGACGCTGTTTACGGATTGCGAGCCGGACATGCAGATCGTTCGCGAAGAGGTGTTCGGCCCGGTGATTTCGATGCAGACTTTCTCGGACGACGAGGACTTCGAGTCGCTGGCGGCGCGCGGCAACGACACAACCTACGGGCTGTCCGGCAGCGTCTGGACCCGCGACCTGGAAACGGCGATGCGCATGACCCGGCTGATCGACGCCGGCCAGGTGGGCGTGAACTGCCATGCCGCGATGGATCCCACTATGCCGTTCGGGGGCAACAAGCAGTCGGGCTGGGGGCGCGAGTTCGGCGAAGCGGCGCTGGATCTCTACACCAAGACCAAGGCGGTCACGCTGTCCTGGTCCTAGTGCTCCGCCTTTCTTCGCCTCCTTCTTTCGGGAGACGCCTTCCATGGCTTGGTTCCGCCATCCCTGGCTCCAACACTCCCGAAAGAAGGAGGCGAAGAAAGGCTAACGCAGTACGCGCCTGAGAAGCTCTGTGCCCCTGATTTCCGCGGGCGACGCCGAGCTCTACGCCGAGGAGCGCGGCGAGGGCGAGGTCCTGCTGCTGGTGGCGGGTCTGGGCGGCTCGGGGACCTTCTGGCGCAACCAGGTCGAGTATTTCTCGCCGCGCTACCGGGTAATGACCTACGACCACCGCGGCGTGGGGCGCAGCCCTGCCGCGCCGCTGCATAACAGCGTCAGCGAGATGGCGGACGACGCGCTGGCGCTGATGGACGCGCTTCGAATCGAAACGGCGCACGTGGTCGGTCATTCGACCGGAGGCGCGATCGGTCAGCAGCTGGCGCTGCGGGCGCCGGAGCGTGTCCGGTCACTGGTGCTCAGCTCAAGCTGGGCCGGACCGACGCCGCTGTTCGTCGAACTGTTCCAGCTCCGCCGGAAGATCCTGCTGGACGCCGGCGCCGAGAGTTACCTGTTCTCCGGGACCCTGCTGGTTACTCCGGCGTGGGCGATCGAGGACTCCTATCCGGGCAGGGAAAGGATCGTCGCGGAGCGGCTCAAGGTGTTTCCGGGGGTCGAGGCGGAACTGGGGCGGCTGAACGCCGTCATGACACATAACCTGAGAGAGGAAATTCAGGAAATCCGCGTCCCGACCGGGGTCATATCGGCGAAAGACGATGTGCTTACGCCCCCCGGCATGGCGCGGGAACTGGCCGAGCGGATTCCCGGCGCCCGCCGGGTGATGCTGCCGGAAGGCGGGCACTTCTGCACGGTGACCGTGGCCGACCGTTACAACGACGAACTGGCCCGCCTGCTGCGGGAAATCAATACCTGAGCTGATTCAGCCCAAGAGTAGAGGTTCTTTCGTGCCCCCTCTTTGGGTGGAGCGTCGGCGACAGCGAGCGTCGATGTCCCGACGCGAGCAAGCCGCCGAGCCCCATGGATGGGTTCATGCGTCTCCACCCAAAGAGGGGGCACGAAAGAACCGAGGGACTCGCGGACTCGCGGACTCGCGCAGTATGCGAGCTATGCGGAAGCGTCGGCCAGTTGCGCCCGCAAGGGCCGCCATCCGGACAGCGTGAGCAGGCTGCCGATCGCCAGGAGAATCGGCACCGCGATCATCAGCGACCACCCCACGGCGGCGTCGTCGGCGAACACCCGGTCGGTGAATTGCGCGACCAGCCAGGGCCCGCCGGCCTGGCCCAGAATGTTCGCAACCAGGAGGTAGAACGCGACGAGCTGGGCGCGGAACTGCGGGGGCGAGACCATCGGCAGCGCCGCGACACCGCCGCCGAAGGGTACGGCGCCGAACAGCACGGCCGGCGCGAGCAACGAGACAGCCACCATCGGATCGGACGCCAGGGGGATCGCCACGGCAAAGGGCATTGCCAGCAGCCCGCCGAAGGTGGAGGTCTTGAGATTGGCGTCGCGATGGCCGCGCGCCTGCATCGCGTCCGTAAGCCAACCGCCCCCCACCACGCCTATCGTCGCGCATACGAGGAACACGAAGCCCTGGGCGTAGCCGATGTCTCCCGCCGACCAGCCATGTGTGCGAATGAAGTACGCCGGGATCCAGGCGCCCAGCGCGAACTGGGCCGCGGCCAGGAACGAAATGCCCGCATAGATCGACAGGAACAGGCGGCGGTTATTGCCGACATAGCGAATGGCCTCCAGAAAGCCGCGCCGATATTCCCGCGAGCTTTGCTGGCTGGAAGGCGCGCTGCGTCGGGGCGGCTCCCGCACCGACAGGAAGAACCAGATGGCGGCGGGAATGCCGGGCAAGGCGCCGATGATGAACACGGCCTGCCACAGGCGCAGCGGTCCGAAGAACGGCAGCGAGATCCCATCGGCGGCCTGGATCGCATTGATGATGTAGCCGCCCACCATCAGCGCGATGCCGGAGCCGAAGAAGCTGGACGCGGTAAAGACGCTGACCGGCCGCGCCAGCCGCCTGGGCCTGAAGAAGTCGGCCAGCAGGGAGAAGCCGGCAGGCGTCAGCACCGCCTCGCCCACACCCACCATCATCCGCGCAAAGAAAAGCTGGGCATACGTCTGCGCCAGGCCGCAGCAGATGGCGGCGACCGTCCAGGCGCAGATTCCGACGGTGATCAGCAGGCGCCGATTGGTGCTGTCGGCGATTCGCCCGAGTGGAATCGCCACCAGTGCATAGAAAACCGCGAAGGCAAAGCCCTGCAGGAGGCTGATCTGGGTGTCGCTGACCGCCAGATCGGCCTTGATGTACTCCACCAGCAGGTTGATGATCTGCCGGTCGATGAACGCCACAACGCCGCACACGCACAGCACGAAGACCACGTACCAGCCATAGCCTTCCCCGGAAAGCCTGCCCTCGCGCGTGTTCATTCGGCGCGGATTCCGGCGCTCAGCAGGCTGGATTCGATTTCTCCCAGGATGGCGGGATCATCTATCGTGGCCGGAAACGCGTACTCCACGCCGTCGGCGATCTTCGCCAGCACTCCCCGCAGGACCTTCCCTGAGCGCGTCTTGGGCAATCGATCCACGACCAGGGCCTTGCGGAAGGCGGCGACCGGTCCGATATGCTCGCGGACCAGTGCGACGCACTCGCTCACGACATCTTCTTCCGCCCGGTCGATTCCGGACTTCAGGCACAGGAATCCCAGCGGCACCTGCCCCTTCAGCGCGTCGGCAATGCCGGTCACCGCGCATTCGGCCACGTCCGGGTGCATCGCCAGCACTTCCTCGAGCGCGCCGGTGGAAAGGCGGTGGCCGGCCACGTTGATGACATCGTCGGTCCGGGTCATCACGTAGAGATAACCTTCGGCGTCCATATAACCGGCGTCGCCGGTCGTATAGCAGCCGTCGAAGTCGCCCAGGTAGGTTTCCCGAAACCGGTCGTCAGCCTGCCAAAGAGTCGGAAGAGCGCCCGGCGGCAGCGGCAGGCGGCAGACGATGGAGCCCGTTTCGCCGGCCGGCACTTCGGCGCCGTTCTCGTCCAGCACCCGCACGTCCCAGCCCGGAAGCGCCTTGCCGGCGGATCCGGCCTTCACCTCGAACAGGCCCTCGCCCAAGAGGTTCCCGGCCACCGCCCATCCGGTCTCGGTCTGCCACCAGTGGTCGATGACCGGCACGCCGAGCACCTTGCCGGACCAATCGAGCGTGTCCGGGTCGCAGCGCTCGCCGGCGAGGAACAGCGCGCGCAACGTCCCCAGGTCGTACCGCTTCGCGTGTTCGAGCGCCGGATCCTCGCGCTTGATGGCGCGAATCGCCGTTGGCGCGGTAAACAACGCATTGACTCCATGCTGGCCGATGACGCGCCAGAAGGCGCCGGCATCGGGCGTACCCACCGGCTTGCCTTCGTAAAGAATGGACGTGGCGCCGGCCAGCAGGGGGCCGTAAACGATGTAGGAATGCCCGACGACCCAGCCGATATCCGACGCCGCCCAGAATACGTCGCCCGGCGAAATTCCGTATAGCGCCTTCATCGACCAGTGCAACGCAACGGCGTGTCCGCCGTTGTCGCGCACGATCCCCTTCGGCTGCCCGGTCGTGCCGGAGGTGTAGAGGATATAAAGCGGATCGGTCGCGTGCACCGGCACGCAGTCGGCGGGCTTCGCATCACGCAGGAATTCCTTCCAGTCCACGTCGCGCGCAGGCTTCAGTTCCGCCCGCAATTCCGGTCGCTGCAGGAGCACGACGAGTTCTGGCGAATGATCGGTCTGGCCCAGCGCGTCATCGAGCAGCGGCTTGTACGCCACGACGCGATTGGGCTCCAGGCCGCAACTGGCGGTGAGGATCAGTTTCGGCCGGGCCTGGGAAATCCGGGTGGCCAGCTCGCGGGCGGCGAAACCACCGAACACCACCGAATGGATCACGCCAAGCCGCGCGCAGGCCAGCATCGCCATCACCGACTCCGGGACCATCGGCATGTAGATCAGCGCCCGGTCGCCGCGCCTGAGTCCCGCCGCCTGCATTGCGCCGGCCAGTTCCGCCACTTGGTCGCGAAGTTCGGCATAGCTGAACCGGCGCACCGCACCGGTCATCGCGCTGTCGTAGATCAGCGCCGTTCTGTCCGCCGCCGCGGAATCCGCATGCCGATCCAGGGCGTTGTAGCAGGTATTCAGGACGCCCCCCGTGAACCAGCGGCCCGAAGGCGCCTCGGTGTCGAGGACCTGAAGTGCCGGGTCGCTCCACTCGATCCCTCGCGCCGCCTCGGCCCAGAACGACTCGGGATCGTTCGACCATAGCTTGCGAACGCTGTCGTAGGACATATGCGGCTGCTCCCCTGTTCGGCGCCTGAAGCTTCCCGTTCAGACCGGCAGCCATTGTATGCGGGTCGCCTGAGGGGAATATACTGCCGGCTCGTGGTCCTTTCCGTTCCATTCTGCCGCCTCCCGAGGGTGGCCTGCGCACTGGCCGTGCTGGCCCTGATCCCGGCGCTGCCGGCGGACGAGGCTATGGAGCCCCCGGCCTTCCGAAGCTACGCCGAGGAAGACGAGGCGCTGTACCGCAAGCGCTTCGAGGCGCTGACCGATCGCACCGGCGCCAGCGGCCTTGCCGCCTATGACCCGCTCAAGGATGTTCCCGGCGCCGTGGCCCCCGCGCCGCTCGAGATGGCGAAAACCCCGGGAATTTCGGCCGGGGCCCTGGAAACATCCATTGAATACGCCCGCGCGATGAACAGCACCGCGTTGTTGATCTGGCTAGACGGAAAGCTGGAAGCAGAGAGCTATTTCGGCGGTGTCGCTGCCGAGTCGCTGCTGGTGTCACGCTCACTGGCCAAGCCGCTCTCGGTCATCGCGGTGGGCAGGGCGATGCAGGAGGGCCATATCGCCTCCCTGGACGAGCCGGCAGCGAACTATTTTCACGAGTGGCGGGAAACGCCCAGGGCCGAGATCACGATCCGGCATCTGCTGGGCATGCGCTCGGGCCTGAAGCCTCAGGCACCGGCGCCGGATATTGGCGACATCCTAAACCGCGCCTACCTGCATCCGCGCCATGACGAGGTCATCATCAACGACTATCCGCTCACCGACGAGCCGGGCAGCCGCTACGAATATTCCAATGCCAATTCCGAACTGGTCGCACCCCTGGTCGAACGCGCCACGGGGGTCGATTATGAGGACTGGGTTTCACAAGAAGTCCTGGCGCCCATCGGGGCGGCCGGCGGACAGGTCTGGATGAACCGCGAAGGCGGCACGGCCCATGCGGGATGCTGCTGGCTGCTGCCGGCCGAATCGTGGTTGAGGCTGGCGATTCTCCTGATCAATGACGGCGAGATGCGCGGGCGGCGCTTGCTGCCGGAGGGCTATGTGCGCGCGATGACCACCGCGGCGCCGCAGAACCCGCATGCGGGGCTGGGCGTTTATGTGGCCGGCGAGTACATCGCGGGCCGCGGTGCGGCCAATCCGGACCGGGACGTCGGCGAGACCCTGCACGGCGAGCCGTATCTGGCCCACGACCTGTTCCTGTTCGACGGCAACTCCAACCAGGTGATCTACATCGTTCCGTCGGCGCGCCTGATCGCAGCGCGGCTGGGCAACCGGCCTCCCGCCGATACCGAATGGGACAACGCCTACCTGATCAACGCCCTGCTGCGCGGGCTGGACGAGGACGTCCGCGCGGGACTGCGCTCGCAGCCCTTGCCCGCGCGTGACTGAATTACGTTACGGGACGCCCCATCGAGCTGAGCAATCGCCACTGCCCGTTCCCGTACACCCACACATGGATGTTCTCGTATCGCTGGTCCACCGCCTCGCCGTCGGGCATGCGGGTGCGGTGCGTGCTGAAGAAACTGATCGCGGTGTTTCCGTCAAAGCTGATGCCGTCCAGTTCCAGCGTCAACTCCTCCTGGTCCATGCCACGCATCTGCGCTACGCCTGCGCGTAATTCCTCGATTCCGGACGGAACGGACCAGCCGGGCGGCCAGCCCAGGTATTGCTCCGAAGCGTTGTCCACGTAGTACTGGATGTCGCCCTCGGCCCGGCCGGCAAAGATGGCCTGTTCTTTCGCCCAGATCTCCGCCCTGGCCTGCTCCTCGTCGTACGGGGGCGATGCGGCCCGGCCAAGCGCGCCCAGCAGTTTCCAGTCGTCCCCTTCCCTGACCCAGCTGTGCGCGATCTGGAACCGCTGATTCACTGCCTCGCCGGTCGGCAGCCGGGTCCGGTGCGTGCTGTAGTAGATCACGGCCGCGTCACCGGATACGGCAATATCCTCGAATTTCAGCGTCAGTTCTTCGTGGACCTGCCCCTGCACCCGGGATACGCCCGCGCGCAGCAGGTCCAGCCCCTCGGGGGCCTCCCAGTTCGGCGACCAGCCGACGTATTGCTCCGAGGCGTTATCGATATAGAACTGCGGATCGGCCCGCCTGCGCGCCGCATAGACCGCCTGTTCCTTGGCCCAGATGGCCTCTTTGGCGGCTGCCTTTGCGTCCGCCGCATCGCCCGGCGGGGATTCACCTGCGCAAGCGCCGAGCGACAACGCGAGAGCCACCGTCGCAAAACGTACGCATGCCGTGGACATGGTCATGCTATTCCTCCACATCGAAAGTTGGATCCGGGGGCGCGGTCGCCACGCGGCCCAGCGCTCCCAGCAGTTTCCACTCGCCCTGTTCCCGCGCCCAGACATGGATGATGTGGAAGCGTTGATCCACTTCCTCGCCCGTAGGCATGCGGGTCCGGTGGGTGCTGTAGTAGATGATGCCCGTATTGCCGGAAAACGTGATATCGCCGAACTCCATCGCGAGCTCTTCCTGGTCCAGGCCGCGCATCAGTTCCACGCCCGCGCGCAACTGGTCGATCCCGGACGGCTTCGGCCAGCCGGGAGGCCAGCCCATGTAATGCTCCGAGGCGCTGTCCACGTAGAACTGCAGATCGCCGTCGCCGCGCGCCGCATAGATGGCCTGCTCCTTGGCCCAGATCTCGTCCGTGGCGGCTTCCCGGTCGTAATCGTCGGCGCCTGAAGGCTGTTGCGCGCAGGCGGCGACAAGCACTGCAAGCGCGAGGGCCGCCCCACGGCCCGCTGCAAGATTGGTCACTTTCTAATCCTCCCCTAGAGCGTTGCGATTGGCGGGCGGAACGAACCGCATCCATTCCATCAGTTCCTCCACGCCCTCCGGGCGCGGGAACGCATCGGGCATCGGCTCGCCACGCCGGCGCTTGCGGCCGATTCCGCGGAACCAGTGCTCCAACCCGGGGGGCAGGAACACCCAGAACAACTCCATATCCTCGTCTCCGGTGTTTTCGATGATGTGACGCGCGTAACGGCCGAAGAGAACGGTGCTGCCCACGGAAACCTCGTAATCGTTGCCCTCGATTTCGACCCGGCCGCTTCCCTTGTGGATGAAAATCAGTTCGTGGTTGCGCCGATGGCCATGTTCACGCACCTGACAGCCGGGAGGCAGTAACTGCGTGCCGACGGAGAAGCCGTCGTAGGGCGAATTGTCCGGCGTAAGCTTGAGATCGATATAGCCGCGCGAAGGCAAGGGCTGCCAGATCGACTCGCCCTCCTCGGGTCCGATCACCGCCCACCAAGGCTCGTTGTACCGTTCGTTCATCCCTCACCCATTCGCGAAATCCGGGCGCCCATCATACTGCCGGATGTCCGCCGCGGCTGATGGCAGAATGGCGCAGGTGGCACGCAATGGAACCTTAAATGAACAGCAATTTTGCAAGACGGCAAATCCTGTCCATGGCCCTTGGGCTGATTCTGGCGACTCCGGTGCTTGCGCAGGACAGCGATAAGGTGCTCGTGGTGGGCGCCTCGGGCGGCACCGGCCGCTTCATCATCACCATGCTCGAGGAAAGTGGGTACGAAGTTGTGCCCACCAGCCGCAATCCCGAACGAGCGGCGGAAACGGTGGGAGGCGACTTTGCCTGGCGGCAGATGGACCTGACCTCAACGGAAAGCGTGGACGGGGCCGTGCGGGACGTGGACTTCATTGTGACGGCGCACGGGGCAACCCAGGCGCAAGGTCCGAACGATCCGGAGCAGGTCGATTGGATCGGCACCCGTTATCTCATCGACGTGGCCGGAAAAATCGGCGTAAAGCACTACGTGATGATCTCGGCAGCCAGCGCGGGAAACCCGGATGCGCCGTTGAACGAGAGATTCGGCAACGTCCTGGTATGGAAAGGACGCGCCGAGGACTACCTCCGCGAATCCGGCCTTGCCTATACGATCGTGCGCGGTCCGGGGCTCCGCGACAATCCCGGCGGGGAAAAGCCCATCGTCCTTGAACAGGGCGGTTCAGGCCGGCGCCTGATGGAACGCGAAGACCTCGCAACCGTCACGGTCGCCGTCCTGAACAACGAAGCCGCCATGGGAAAAACCTTCGTCGCCCGTAACGGCGACGACGGCGCAAGCCCCGACCTGCAGGAGCAGCTCCGAAACCTGCTCCCGGATTGACGCCGGGTCAGGCGGCGGAACCGAACCAGTTCTGGAATTCGGGCGCGGCGGGCGCCGGCAGACCGGTCTCCTCCTCGCAGCGGGCCTTCAGTTCCTCCGTGGTTCCGCCGAAATCGAACAGCAGAGTATCGCCTCGTTCGGTGGCCATGTCCGCACGCAATTTCTCGGTCGCGCCATCGTCCACCTCGCCGTCCTCGTTGCAGACCACGCCGTAGCGTCGCGCGCCATCCACACTGACCAGGCCGGCGGCCACATCGAAGCCTACCTGCTCGGCGGGACGCTTGAGCGGGTCGCCCCAGCCGCCGCCGCCCCAGGTGTCGAAGTACAGCAGGTCGCCCGGCTCCACCTTGATCCGGTCGCACTTCGACTGCAGCAATTCCTCGCTGCCGTCCGTGCGGTGCAGGATCTTGCGGCTGCGCTGCCCGGGCAGACCGCCGTTCACACCCCAGGGATAGGTGAGCCAGCGATCGTCGTGGATCGAAATCTCGCCCGGCTCCAGGAACCGGTAGCCCACCCGCAATGCGTTGCCGCCGCGGTGCTGACCGGGACCGCCGCTGTCCGTCAATGTCTCGTACACGTCGATGCGCAACGGGAAGTAGCTCTCCAGGAACTCGTTGGGCACGTTGGTGAAGCTCGGCCACAGCGAATGGCCGTCGGGGCCGTCGCCGAAGGGCTTGCCGGGAATCCCGCCGAAGCCGATCTGGTAGAGCTGGTACCACTCGCCGTCGGCGCGTCGGTAACCCGAATACATGAAGTGCGGGCTGTCGGAGAAGCCGGCCGCACAAAGGAAATCCGGGTTGCCCTGCCCCAGCAGCCCGCCCAGGATGTCGAAAATGCGTCCCAGCGCATGGGTGCGGCATGAAAGCGCCGCCGGGAACCTGGGCTTGAGCAAGGTCCCCTCGGGAATGCGCACCTCCATCAGGTCATAGAACCCGTCGTTGAACATGATCTGCGGATCGAACACCATGATCATGTACACGCCGGCGAACATCTTGAACATTTCCTCGTTCAGGTAGAAGTTCACCGAGCTGATGGATTGAGGATCGGTGCCCTCGAAGTCGAAAATCACCTTCTCGCCCTCGCGCCACATCGCGCACTTGATCCTGTACGGCCCCATGCCCAGTCCGTCGTCGCAGATGAAGTCCTCGAAATACTGCTTCGTCTCCGGTATCGTCATGTTGATGAGCGTGCCCATGGCGCGCTTGTTGCGATCCAGCAGTTCCTCCAGCGCGGAGTAGTAGACGTCGTCGCCGAAACGCTCCGCCATCTCCAGCACGCGCTTCTCCGCGGTGCGGATGGCGGCCACGATGGCGTTGAAATCGCTGCGGTTCCAGTGCGGCAGCCGGCAGTTGTGAAGTATCAGGCGCAGGACATCTTCCTGCAGTTCGTCATTCTTGTAGATCTTGACCGGAGGCACGCGAATGCCCTCCTCGAAGATCTGCCGGGCGTCGGTGGGCAGACTGCCGGGCACCTTGCCGCCAATGTCGGTCATGTGTCCGAACATCGACGCGTAGGCGATCAGCCGCCCGTCCTTGTAGATGGGCCTGAGCAGCAGCCAGTCGTTGGCGTGGCTTACGGCGCCATTGCATGCGTACGGGTCGGTGGTGAGGAACATGTCGCCTTCCTCGATCGTCCCGTCGTAGGCCTCCTTGAAGCCGTGGATGAAACTGCCGAACTGCCCCACTACCATCTTGCCTTCCAGGTTGGCGATCATGGGGAACTCGTCGTGCTGCTCGCGGATGCCGGGCGACATGGCGGTGCGGAACAGCACTGCGTCCATTTCCCAGCGGGCATTGAGCATCGCGTTTTCGATGATGTCCAGTGTAATGGGGTCCAGCTCCACGCGGTTATAGGGGCGTGGGCGGCTTTCTATGATTTGTGCAGGCATTGTGTGTAACTCCCGTTCAGGAATCCGAAGGCGTAATCAGGATGTTGCCGTATTCGTCCACCTGCCCCTCGTGACCGGGGAGCACCAGGGTGGTCGAGTCCATCTCCAGGACGATGGCCGGGCCGTTTATCACGTTTCCGGCCTTCAGTTTGGAGCGGTCATACAGCATGGCTTCCTGCATTCCGCCATCGACGTAGATTTCGTGTGAGACCATTTCGGCCGCAGCGGGACTGGCGTCGCCTTCCGCGACACGCAATGCGCGCACCACGGTGGGCTTGCCCTCGGATACGGCACGCAGGTTGACGAGCTCCTTGTCTTCGGGAAGCGCGAAGGTGAAAAGTTGCTCATGCATCTGATCGAATTTGTCTCCGATCACATCCAGGCCCTGTTGCCTCAAGTCGTCCAGTTCGAAATCGACGGTAAGAAGCAATCCCTGTCCGTGGTAGCGGATGTCCGCCTGGTAACTCAGGGTCTGGTCACTGCGCGGAATGCCCTCCTCGTCCAGTGCCTGTGAGGCCTGCTCGGCAAGGTCCGCGAAAATATCCGCCGCCTCTTCGGCGTTGGTGCGCTCGAAGCGCCGGATGAACGTTCGCGAGGCTTCGTTGCGCACTCGCGTGGTCGCATCGCCATAGGCGCACAACACGCCCGGTCCCGGCGGAATGATGACCGGCCAGGAGCTCATCAGCTTGCCCAGCGCGTTGGCGTGCAGCGGACCCGCGCCGCCGAAGGCGATCAGCGCGAACTCGCGTGGGTCGTGGCCCTGTTCCACCGATACCAGCCTCAGGGCGCCATACATGTTTTCGTTCACCAGGCTCACGATGCCCGAGGCCGCTTCCATCAGCGAAAGCCCCAGGGCGTCGGCGATCTTCTGCACGGCGGCTTCGGCCGCGGCCCGGTCCAGCTTCATGTCGCCGCCCAGGCGTACCTCCGCCGGCAGGTAGCCGAGCACCACGTTGGCATCCGTAACCGTGGGCTCCTCGCCGCCCTTGGCATAGGCCGCCGGTCCGGGATCGGCGCCTGCGCTCTGCGGTCCGACGCGCAGCGCGCCGGTGAGCTCCGGCACGTGGGCGATGGAACCGCCCCCGGCGCCCACGGTGCGAACGTCCACCGAGGAAGCGCGCACGGTCACATCCCCCACGGTGGTCTCGCGCCTCAATTGCGCCTGACCGTCCTGCACCAGCGCCACGTCCGTGGACGTGCCGCCCATGTCGAAGGTCAGCAGATTGTTGTGTTCGGCCTGCGAGGCAATCCAGATGGCGCCGGAAACGCCGCCGGCCGGGCCGCTCATCAGCAGGTTGACCGGGTAGGCCTCGGCCGCGTCGGCGGAGGCCAGGCCGCCGTCGGAGCGCAGCACGTGCAGCTGCACCCCGCTCATCGTGTCATTGAGCTGCTGCTCGAGATTGCGCACGTAGGTCGCCACCTTCGGCCGCACGTAGGAGTTGGCGACCGTCGTGATCGTTCGTTCGTATTCCTGCATCTCCGGAACGACTTCCGAGGAAAGGGATACCGGAACGCCGGGAAGAACGCGTTCGGCAACCTCGCGGACCTGCTGCTCGTGCGCAGGATTGGCGAAGGAGTTGATCAGCGACACGGTCAGCGCCTCGACGCCTCTCCCGGCCAGCTTCTGCAGTTCCGCTTCCAGGGACGCGACGTTGAGTTCGTGAACCACCGATCCGTCGGCGCCGACGCGCTCGTCCGCTTCGATGGTCAGCGCCAGCGGCGCGATCGGCAGGCTCTTGTTGTAGATCACCCATCCGCCAAGGCCGCCCGGCACGAAGGAACGCGCAATCTGCAGTACCTGCCGGTAACCCTTGGTGGTAACCAGCCCTACCCTGGCGCCCGTCCCCGTGAGGATGGTATTGGTGGCCACCGTGGTCCCGTGCATCACATGGGTGATGTCCCCGGGATTCACGTCCGCGTCGCCACAGACCCTGTCGATGCCGTTGGACACGCCGATCGACGAATCCTCCGGCGTGCTGGGGACTTTTGCGGTGTACATCTCCCCCGACTGCTCGTTAACCAGGAGCAGGTCGGTAAAAGTACCGCCCACATCCACGCCCAAGCGAAAGCTCATGCTAATTCTCCCGTGTGTATTTCAGTTCAGGCCTGCGCGCCCATGGCCACGTCGGGGAAAATTCCCGCACGCGGCAGCATCGCAGGCAAATCGCCGTGGCCGAGCTGCTCGCGCAGCCAGCCACTGGTTTCGATGATCTTCTTCAGCGACACGCCGGTCTCCACTCCCGACCTCGACAGAAGGTAAAGCAGGTCGTCCGTCGGAATGTTGCCTGTCGCAAGTGGCGCAAAGGGACAGCCGCCTATTCCGCCGATGCTGGAGTCGATGGATGCCACGCCGGCGTCCAGCGCCGCCTGGGCGTTGGCCAGCCCGGTATTGCGCGTATTGTGCAGATGCACCCGGATCGGCAGGCCGGGCAGCCGCTCGGAAATACGCCCGAGAACGTCCGTGATCTGCGCCGGCACGGCCACCCCGATGGAATCGGCGATCCCCAGTTCCACCGGGTCGCCCTCGGCCACTCGTTCAGCGTACTCCACCACCCGTTCCGGGGGCACTTCGCCTTCGAAGGGGCAACCGAAGGCCGACGAAACCATGCAATTGGCCCGTATCCCTTCCTTCTTCGCTTCCTTGGCAATCTTGAGCCAGGCGTCGATGGATTCAAGGCTGGAGACACCCTGGTTGCGCCGGTTATAGGTGTCGCTGGAAACGACAACCATGCCCACTTCGTCAATGCCGCAATCACGGGCGCGCTCGAAGCCGCGCTGGTTCAGGACCAGGCCGATCAGAATCAGATCGTCCCGCTTCGGCACGCCGCGAACCACGTCTTCGGCATCGGCCATCTGCGGGACCCGCTTCGGGTGGACGAAACTGACCGCCTCCACCTTTCGTATTCCGGCATCGACGGCGCGGCGAATGAACTCCAGCTTGACTTCGGTCGGCAACACTTCCTCGGATTGCAGGCCGTCCCGCGGACCCACTTCCACAATCGAAACGCGGCGTGCGCTGGCAGTCATCTAAATGCCGTCCCCCTCAAACCAAGGCAGCGTATTCTATACAATGTATGTTCAAACTTCATCATGGCCCGGTCCCGGAAACAAGCAGGGCCGGGCTTTTCGCACGATAAGGGGAATCAAGGACATGACGGACAAGACCGGCCCGCTGGCCGATCTGAGACTTATTGAACTCGGGGCGCTGCTGGCGGGCCCGTTCTGCGGACAATTGATGGCGGATTTCGGCGCCGAGGTGATCAAGGTGGAAGCGCCGGACCGGCCGGACCCAATGCGCGACTGGGGCCAGGAGAAAGCCCACGGCATGTCGCTGTGGTGGCCGGTGATCTCCCGGAACAAGAAGGCGATCACGCTGAATCTGCGCGAGAAAGAGGGCCAGGACATCCTCAAGGAGCTGATCGCCAAGGCCGATTTCCTGCTGGAGAATTTCCGGCCGGGAACGCTGGAACGCTGGAACCTGTCCTGGGAGGAACTGCACGACATCAATCCCGCTCTGATCCTGGTGCGCGTGTCCGGCTACGGGCAGACCGGCCCCTATTCCTCGCGGGCCGGTTACGGCGCGATCGGAGAGGCCATGGGCGGACTCCGCTATGTCGCCGGCGATCCCTCCACCCCGCCGAGCCGCGTGGGCATCAGCATAGGCGACCAGCTTGCGGCCACCTTTGCCTGCATCGGCGCGCTGTCCGCGCTGCATCATCGCGAGCGCACGGGTGAAGGGCAGATCGTGGATTCCGCGATCTACGAAGCGGTGCTCAACATGATGGAATCGCTGGTCACCGAGTACCAGCAGGCAGGATATATCCGCGAGCGCACGGGCTCGATTCTGCCGCGGGTGGCGCCGTCGAACGTCTATCCCACCCGGGACGGCACCTACATCCTGATCGCGGCCAACCAGGACAGCGTTTTCCGTCGCTTGAGCGCGGCCATGGGGCGGCCGGAACTGGCCGACGACCCGCGCTACTCGAGCCACGCCGCACGTGGCGAGACCCAGACGGAACTCGACGAACTCATCGCCGAATGGACCGCAACCAAGGACGCCGCGGAGCTGGAAGCGCTGATGGAGGAGAGCGGCGTGCCGTCCGGCAAGATCTATCGTGCTCCGGAAATGCTCGAGGACGCGCACTTCAAGGCCCGCGAAGCCATCGTTTCGGTCATGCACCCGAAGTTCGGCGAACTGAAGATGCAGAACGTGGCGCCCAAGCTGTCGCTCACGCCCGGGCGGATACGGACCCCGGCGCCGCAGATCGGACAGCACAACGACGAAATCTACCGGGGCCTGCTCGATTACAACGACGAAAGGCTTGCCGGACTGAAGGAAAGGGGGATTATCTGACGATCATGGTGGAACTCGACCAGGACTACAGCCAGGCCGGATTCGGCGGCTCGATCCAGCCCGGGGCCAGGCCCGCGCTGCTGATCATCGATTTCGTGCGGGCCTACCTGGACCCGGAATGCTCGCTCTACGCAGGCGTTGAGGACGAACTGGCCCAGGCGGTGAACCTGCTGGGCGAGTGCCGCAAGGCCGGCATACCCGTTTTTCATACCTGCGTGGAATATGACGCCGCCGGGGTGGAGGGCGGCGTGTTCTACCGCAAGGTGCCGGCGCTGGCCAACCTCGTGAAGGGGTCGCCCTATTGCGCTTTCGGCGAAGGGCTGGAGCCGGCCGAGGGCGAGGTGGTGATCGTCAAGAAATACCCAAGCGCGTTCTTCGGCACCCACCTGGCGGCCACCCTCTCGTCGCTGGGAGTCGACACGCTGCTGATCTGCGGGCTCACCACCAGCGGCTGCGTGCGCGCCTCGGCCGTTGACGCGCTGCAGTACGGCTACATCCCGATCGTCGTGCGCGAGGCCACCGGCGATCGCGACGAGCGGCCGCACGAGGCCAACCTGTTCGACATCAGCAAGAAGTTCGGCGAGGTCATCGGCATCGATGACGCCCGCCGATACCTGGCATCGATATGATCGGCCCAATCAGTTGCGTGACGATCGCCGCGCCCGACCTGGGCGCGATGGAAGAGGCCTACGAGCTTCTGGGCTACCGGTCCACCGGCGGCGGACGGATTTCCGGAGAGCTGGCGAAGTTCTGGGGCGCCGAGGCGGTGAAAGGCGCACAGTTCCTGCTTATGGCGCCGGCAACCACCACCGGATTCCATTTCCGGTTCGTGGAGCAGCCGGAAACGGAAGGCTATGCGGCCTACCGTTGCTGGGGCTGGAACGCGGCCGAGCTGATGGTCCAGGACACCGACGCGCTGGAGCAACAACTCCTGGGCACGCCCTTCCACATCCTGGGGCCGCCGGCCGACCTGTCCATCTCCGACGCCATCCGCGCCATGCAGGTCCAGGGCCCGGCGAAGGAATTCCTGTATCTCACGATGTTCAAGCGCAGAACGGAATTCGACGTGCCCGAGGCCGTGGATTTCGTCGACCGCACCTTCATCGTGATCCTCGGAGGGCCTACGGTTGAAATGCTCGGCGACGCCTGGGGCGAGCGCTTCGGACTCACCTACGGCGAACCCCGTCCGGTGCGAATCACGGTCATGGGACAGGTCTATGGCCTGCCCTACGATCACCGTTTCATGCTGAGCACGATGTCCCTGTCCGGAAGCAACCTGATCGAACTCGACAGCATGCCGGAAACCGCCGAGCCGCGACCGCAGCGGGAGGGCTGGCTGCCGCCGTCGATCAGCATGGTCAGCTTCATTTCCGATTCGCTCGGAGAGCACACGCTGAAGGGTCAGCCGGGCGCGCCCTACTACGGCCGTGAAGCCGGCATCTGGCGCGGTCCGGTGGGCGAGTGGGTGGAACTCATCGCACCCGGTTAAGCCGTGCTATTCTCCGTTCAGGTTCCCTGGGAGCGGGGGGATGATTCCACTCCCAGGCGCAGATGACGGTTAATCCTCAAAGGAGGACTATTCGATGTTTCGCAATGTTCACGCCCTGACCCCGGACGCCAATCACGACGAAGCCTCCCGAATGGACTTCGTCCGTGCCTTCCGGGCCCATCTCTCCGGCACGATCATGCCGGGCAACTTCTCGCTCTACGAAGAAAAGATCAAGCCGGCCATCGAAAAGGAAACCGGACGTCCGCCGCAGCACCGCGACGAAATTCGCAAGAAGATGATGTCGGAACCGTATTACCAACTGTGGAGCGCGATGACCCGCCGCAGCCAGGAAATGATGTGGGACGCCACGGTCGACACGGTCGAGCGACAGCTCCCGGACATGATCGAAGCCTTCCGCGCCACGAACGGCGGCGCCGGGGGCAGCCTCGAACTGAATCCGGACCTTGAAATTCCGCGCTACCACACGGTGCACGACATTCATATCCAGCCGGGCGGCTACCACACCGACCAGGTTCCCGACGACATCACGGCCGGCGCCCTCTACGAGACCGGCCTGCAGATGTACATGGCCGGAGCCTGGGGACCGGAAGGGGACTTCCTGGGTCACATGCTGTGCAACGGCATGCACAGCATCTGGCCGGACTTCCAGCCGAAGCGCATCCTGGACATGGGCTGCGGCGCCGGCAACAGCACCCTGCCCTGGGCCCGGGCGTTCCCTGATGCGGAGCTCCATGCCATCGACGTCGGCGCACCCATGCTGCGGTACGCCCACACCCGGGCGGAGTCGCTGGGCGTTGCCGTGCATTTCAGCCAGCAGAACGCCGAATGCACCGACTACGAGGACGGCAGCTTCGACCTGGTCGTTTCGCACATCATGCTGCACGAGACATCCAAGAAGGCCCTGCCGCGCATCTTCGCCGAGACCCGCCGGCTCCTTCGCAGCGGCGGCCGGATGCTGCACTTCGACATCCCGCGCGGCGACACCCTGTTCGACCAGTTCATGCACGACTGGGAGAGTTACAACAACAACGAGTCCTTCGCCCGCTGCATGACCGATATCGACCTGGTCGCCGAGGCCATCAAGGGCGACTGGCCGGCGGATGAGGTGGGACTGGAGCTCATGAAGTCCAACCTGGACGTCACGCAGCGCAACTACTCCCGGGACGAAATGAGCTTCAAGTCGCTGGCCGGGATTCGCGCATGAGCGCAGGCGAGGAAGCGCCCCGCCTGCGCCGCACTGCCAGGGGGAAACGGCCGCGCTATTTTTCCGACCCGGCAACCGACCGGCTGCTGGGAATCCTGATGTCGCTGATCGGCGAGGTGTCGGTGCTGCGCGACCGGCTGGACAGTGTCGAGCGCCTGATCGAGGCGGGCGGCCTGTTCAAACGCGAGGACATCGATCAGTTCCTGCCCGATGCGGAAGCGGAAGCCCAGCGGGAGGAGACGCGCCGGCGCTATGTCGCGCGCGTAATGCGGGTAGTGCAGAACGAGATGGAAGAAAAGACCCCGGTGGCCGCGATGCCGCCGGTGGCCGAAGTCCACAGCCAGTTCGAGAAAGGCAAACTCTAGGCTTCGTTATCGGCGGCGCGCAGCTTGAGGCCGGCCAGCTCGGCCGTCATCTGGATCTGGCAGGTAAGCCGGCTGTTGGGCTTGCGTTCGAGCGCGCAATCGAGCATGGCGTCTTCCATGTCGTCGATGGGAGGCAGCTTGTCGACCCACTCCTCGTCGATATAGCTGTGGCAGGTCGCGCAGGCGCAGCAGCCGCCGCATTCCGCAACGATCCCTTCGACATCGTTTTCCAGCGCAATCTCCATGAGGGTGCAGCCTTCGGGAACCTCGATATCGCGCGGGTTCCCCTTGCAATCAACGAAATGCACCGTGGGCACTGAAATACCCCTTCCTGAACCGATTGCGGCGGGTCAGGCGCCGTACTGGGCCAGCCGGGCCTCGAGGTCGCTGCGCCGCTTGACCTCTCTCCTCAGGTAGTTCTGCCACTGCGTGGCGGTTCTGCGCGTATCGCTGTCGCGCGCCGCGCGCGTGAAGGCGTCGCCCGCCTCGTCGAATTCGTCCTGTTCGAACAGGCACTGGCCCAGCAGCATATAGGCCCTGCCCTCGCTCTTCAGTTCCCCTGTGCGCAGGGCCTGGCGGGCCGTCGAAGCACAGTCGTCGTAATCGCTCAGGGCGTTGTACGTTTCCGCCAGCCGCATATAGAGCTCGCCCTTGTCCTCCACGTCCTCCTCGCTCTCGGCGGCCTTGCGCAGCGGATCCAGGGCCTTGCGGTCCTCCCGCGCCAACTGCCAGGCCTGAGCCAGGTAGCGGTAATTCACCGCGGTCTCCTCGATTTCACCGCTGTCAAGGCCCTCCTGCAGCACGACGGCGGCCTTGTACGGGACTTCCGCCAGCATGAAGAGCTGGGCCATGGTAACGAGTTCGTTGCTCCGGTCCAGAAGCCCCTGGTCGTAGCAGCTCCAGAACGCCGCGAACTGATTGGCCTCGTCTTCGACAATGGAATAAAGGCCCTGCAACTGCATCCAGTACTGCTTCTTGGGCCAGTTCGTCAGGAGAGTCTTGCTGACCTCCAGGGCCTGGGGAAACTCCTCGAGTTCCCAATGCGCGGCCAGCAGGTAGCGCCACCAGTTCTCTTCGACCTCCATGCCTGTCTGCTGGGCCCGCTCTATTGCTATCTGGACGTTCTCCAGCGCATTGCGCCAATCCTCCATCTGGAAGTAGGCCATGGCCAGGAGCATGTAGTCCTTGGGGACCGGGCTTACCTGGGACTCGATCCATCGGCGCGCGAATACCACCGCTTGAGGATAGTTCTCCACCTGCATGTAGAGCTGCGAAAGCGTCCTGATGGTCTGGTTGTAGAGGCCCTCGGGGATTTCCCCGGGGCCGCCGATCTCGATTACGCCGAGGAAGGACCGGATCGCGCTTTGATAGTCTTCCTTCTCGATGTGAATGAAGCCGTAGAAGTTATTGGTCTGGGCGCGTTCGTACGGCGTCAGGCCGCGCAGTTCGGTGATCTCCTGCAGCAACGCCTCCGCGGTGGCATAGTCCTCCAGCTCCAGCGCTTCCTGCGCCCTGGAAAAACGCCGGTGCACCCGTTCGCTCATGGCCTCGGTGCGCCGCGTCTGCTGCTCCTCCTCCTCGCCTTCCTGGGCCTGCGCGAAACCGGCGGGAGCAAGCAGGGCGAGGCCCAATAGCCCCGCGAAGATGATGTTCAACCTTTCCTTCACCGCGTCAATCTTCGATCTGGAACGTAATCCTGTGCCGCAGCCCGGGCACGGCTATGGCCGTGCCGTTCACGACGCGGGGCTTGTACTTGAACTTGAGCAGCGCCTGCACCGACGCCCGCTCGAACAGTGAGCTGGTGCACTCGATGACGGCCACGTCCGCCGTCGTGCCGAGCGGCGTAACGGTGAACTGCAGGTCGCAATGGCCTTCCAGTCCGCGCGACTGCGCGCGGCGCGGATACATCGGCGCCACCTTCACGATCGGCAGGTAATCGCCTTCGGCCAGGCTGAAATCTCCCAACTCGCCGTCCAGGCCCACATTCAGGTTCGGGTTCGGCGCCGACACCGCCACGGCCGAATCGAAGTCCGAACTGTCCATGTCCTGCTGGGGAAGGTCGGGGGGCTGGTCATCCACTTCGGGCGGGCGCTCGGGTTTTTCCTCCTTGCGCTCGACCGTTTCCTCCCGCTTGACCCGCACAAAGTCGACAAAACGCGCGTCGAGTGCTTCGGTGATCGCCGCCTGACCGGTGGCGATCAGGAACTGCATGACCCAAAGCAGCGACAGCGCGGCGAAACCGCCTATGGCCAGGGCAACGAAATAGCGCCCGACTCTCCGTTTGACTGTCTTCTGGTCTGTCATTCTGTCACCTCCACTGCTGTTTGCCGAAAGCGGGGGCTGCCGTCTGACGCGAACCGTCTGAAGCGAGTCGCTTCAGTCATCGCTTGCCGCAATCGATACGTTGAACACGCCGGCCTGACGAGCGGAATCCATGACGCCGACCAGCGTTTCCGTATATGCCCGCTTGTCTGCCTGAATAATAACCGAACCCTCGGGGTTCTCCGCGTGCAGGCGCTCTATGTTGGCCCGCACCGCCCTGGGATCCACGCGCCGCCTGTCGATCCAGATCTCGTTCGCCGCGCTGATGGCCACCAGGATGTTGGCCTTCTCCTGCCGCACGGCGGTAGGCGCGTCGGGCCGGTTCACGTCGATGCCCGCTTCCTTGATGAAGGAAGCCGTGACGATGAAGAAGATCAGCATGATGAACACCACGTCCAGCATGGGCGTGAGGTTGATCTCGGCCTTGGCTTCGTCGCCCGCGGCCTGAATGATGGATCTGCGCATTAGTGCTTTCTCCAGTTTGTTTGCTGCGTCCGGATCAGGGTTCAGTGATCCATCGTCAGGTGCTCTTCCAGGTCCTCCACCTCACGATCCGCGCGGCGGGTGAGGTAGGTGGTCCAGAAAACTCCCGACAGTGCGCCCACCATGCCCGCCATGGTGGGGATGGTGGCCTTGGACACGCCCGAGGCCATGGACCGCGGATTGCCGCTGCCGGCAACCGCCATGACGTCGAACACTTCGATCATTCCGGTAACGGTGCCCAACAGTCCCAGAAGCGGACAGAGCGCCACCAGCGTCTGCACGATCGGCAGCGAGCGGCGCACGGCCATATTGAACTCCGAGATCATCCGATCGCGAATCTGGTGGGCCTCCCAGGACTGGCGCTCGTGGCGCGCTTCCCAGTCCTCGTAGATGGCGTCGCGCCTCTTGGTGAGCTCGACCCGGTAGAACACCAGCCGCTCGAAGACCAGCATCCACATCAGGAAGATGGTCAGCGCGATCAGGAACAGGACATCTCCGCCGAGCTCCATGAAGTCACGGATCGCCTCGAAGGCGTCGTAGAACCAGCTAAACATGGTCAACGAAACCGATCAGTCGCTTCTCCGCTTCCGCCAACCTATGCCGGCGCCTTGTTCTGGGCTTCGGAATGCTCCGCCACGATACCCGTGCTCTGCTCCTGCAGGATCTGCACGATGCGGCGGCTGCGTCCGCTTACCACCGTATGCAGCAGCACCATCGGTATCGCAACGCTCAGGCCGAGCACGGTCGTGACCAGCGCCTGGGAGATGCCGCCCGCCATCAGCTTGGGATCGCCGGTGCCGTACAGCGTGATCGCCTGGAAGGTCTTGATCATTCCGGTAACGGTTCCCAGCAGACCCATCAGCGGCGCAACCACCGAGATGATCTGTATGAACAGCAAGGCCCGGTTCAGCTTGGGCGTTTCCCTGAAGATGGCCTCGCCGAGCTTGAGTTCCAGCGTCTCCGTGTCCACGTCCTTGTTGTCGTGGTAAACCGAGAGCACGCGGCCCAGCGCATTGTCGTCGGAGGGCGTGGAACTGCGCAGCTGCGCCGTTACCTTGCGGCTGGCCAGCGACAGCGTCACGAGGCGTTCCAGCGAAATCAGAAGTCCGATGACGCCCAGGGCGAGAATGAGATACCCCACCAGCGCGCCCTGCTGTATGCGCTCCACCAGGTTCGGACGGCCGACCAGCGAATTGAGCACGCCGCCCAGCGTCGGATCCAGTCCGAAGCGCACCACGTCACCGGAATCCGCGCCGAGCAGGTCTTCCGTGCTGCCCGTGAAGCGGCCCGCCTCCGGCTGGCGGCCAAGTTCGGTCACGTTGCCGGTTTCCTGCCGATAGGTCAGGTACTTGCCGTCGGACACGATATTGAACAGGCCTACGCGCACCACGTCAGTCGGCTCGCGTTGGCCGTCCAGCGAGATCACGTCGGTACTGAACCGCACGACCTTCGCGGATTCGGTCATTTCGCGCTGCAGTTCCCACCACAGCCGTTCCATCTCTTCTATCGAAGGCAACTCGATACCGGACCCCAGCTTCTCGACCAGCGAGGTGAGAAATTCCGTTCTTTCCGGGTACTGCACGTTCGTGAGCGAGTTCTCGAAATTGGAACGCGCATCGCCGGCGACCTGCTGGGTGACGCCGAACAGTTCCTTGAGCGCGCCCAGCCGCTCGTCGCGGGTCTGCATCAGAGCCGCGATGCGGCGTTCGTTCTCGCCGTAGGCGTTCTCCAGGCGCTGACTGCGGCGTTCCTCGGCCGCCTTCTCGGCGTTCGCCTGGTCCAGCAGTCTTTGCTGTTCTCCGCGAGCCTGGCGGAACTGCTCCTCGCGGGTGCGCATTTCCTCGTTATCGCGAACGGCGCCCTGTTCAACCAGGCGCAGCAACTCATCCAGCGTCAGCGCTTCCTGTGCCTGCAGGGGCAATGCCAGCAGCAGGCCCAGTACGGAGCCGGCAATCGTTCTTGTCATCGTCATTTATCCAGCCTCCGGCGCCGAAACCGGCAGCATCAACAAATCCGGCGCCACCTGCTGTTGCGCCACCCGAAGGCCCATGCGCACCTGGTTGCGATAGCTGCCGTCAAGGTCCACCCAGGCCCCGGCCCCGTGGTCCCATCTGCGCGTCGCGCTCTGGTCCGCGGTCTGGTAAACCAGCGATATCCGACCGACCCGCAGCACGTCCACTTCCAGCGTGGCTCCTTCATGCTCGACCGAAGCCTTGTAGGCCTCGATCGTGCGGCCGTAGTCGTTCTCGATCTGGTACGCCTCGAGCACCTTGCGGAACTTCTCCGCAACCGTAACGTCCTCGCGCTCCATCAGATCGTAGAGTTCGCCCACGCGGCTGCGGCGCTCATCCAGCAGGAACGGCGCATCCGCCTCGACGAACAATTCCAGCGACTCGATCATGCGAACCATCAGCGGCAGCATCTGGCGGCCGGTCGCCTCGACTTCGTCGATGGCCTCGTTCAGCTTGCCGATATCGCTTTCCTGACGGTCGATCTGCCGCTGCATAAGCGTATTGAAAACCTTGAGGCCTTCGAGTTCCTTCAGCACCCGCTTGTATTCGGTCTCCAGCGAGTCGGTCTCCTTGACGATGTCGTCGATCCGATTCTGCGACTGCCTGCCGGCTTCCGCGCGATCGGCCTGAACGGCCTCAACTTCCTCCAGCGTCGTTGCCCCCGCCAGCGCGGCTGCAGCCAGCAGCGCGCCTGCGCACAACGACCCCCTCATCATTGGCTTCATCAAAAGCTCCCCTTCCATATAAAGCGGGTACATGACCACCAGGCGGGTTCCAAGAGACCGGCCTGATGCAAGGCACGGGATATTAGCACAGCTTGGGGTCAAGCCGTGTTCCGGGAACGTGACGGCCTGAGGCAAGACAGCCCCGATTTGCAGGCCCTGGCGCAGGTAGGCGGACGCTGCGCCCGAGTGCGCCGGCCTTGACATGCCGGCCGCCAGGCGCATAATCCGCCCACATGGACGTCCGGCGCACATCCCTGAGCCTCCACGCGGCCGCCATCGGCCTGCGTCCGGCTGCGCTCGCGCTGCTTGCGGGGCACCGAAAGCGGGGTAAGGAATAGGCCCGGACAACTCCAAACGCCTCATTTCAAACCCCGCTAACCGAACACCGGATGCGGGGTTTTTTCTATGGGCATAAACGCAACCTCATGAGAACGTCACTATGAACCAGCAAGCCAACCAGGATCGCGTTCGAATCTTCGACACCACGCTGCGCGACGGCGAACAGGCGCCCGGGTGCAGCATGACGCTGCGCGAGAAGCTCAAGGTTGCGCGCGCGCTCCGCGACATGCGGGTGGACATCATCGAGGCGGGCTTTGCCGCGGCCTCGCCCGGCGACTTCGAATCGGTGCGGGAAGTGGCCAATTCGATCAAGGGCGTCACCATCTGTTCGCTGGCGCGCTGCCACGAGGGCGACATCGAGAAGTCCGCCCGGGCGCTTGAGCCGGCGGCCCGCAAGCGCATCCACGTGTTCGTCGCGACCAGCGAGATTCACCGCAAGTTCAAGCTGGAGATGGCCCGCGACGAAATCGTGCGCCGGGCGGTCGAGGCGGTGCGCCTGGCGCGGCAGGCCTGCGACGACGTTGAATTCTCGCCGGAGGACGCCTCGCGCACCGAGCCCGAATACCTCACCGAAATCGTCAGCGCGGTGGTGGAAGCGGGCGCCACGACCGTCAACATTCCGGACACCGTCGGTTACGCGATGCCGGAGCAGTTCCAGGCGCTGTTCGAGCATCTTCGCGACACCGTTCCCGGCATCGAGAATGTCGTCCTGAGCGCCCATTGCCACGACGACCTGGGGCTGTCCGTGGCCAACAGCCTGGCGGCTGTCGTGGGCGGCGCCCGGCAGATCGAGTGCACCGTCAACGGGATCGGCGAGCGCGCCGGAAACTGCTCGCTGGAAGAGGTGGTGATGGCGCTCAAGGTGCGCGCCGACTACTTCGGCCTGGACACCGGCATCGAAACCACCGGGCTCTACCCGGCCAGCCGCCTGGTTTCCAGCGTCACCGGCATGCACACGCCGCGCAACAAGGCCATCGTGGGCCAGAACGCCTTCGCGCACGAGGCCGGCATTCACCAGCATGGCATGCTCAAGCACTCGCAGACATACGAAATCATGCTTCCTGAGTCCGTGGGCATGCACCGCACCAACCTGGTGCTGGGCAAGCACTCCGGACGGCACGCCTTCCGCGACCGGACCCGCCAGCTCGGCTTCGAACTGAGCGAGGACCAGCTCAACCGCGCGTTCATCGAGTTCAAGAAGCTGGCCGACCGCAAGAAGGAGCTGTTCGACGCCGACATCGAGGCGCTGATCGTGCACAAGGACACCGCCGCGATGGGCCCCTGGCGCCTGCGCGAGCTGCGCATCAACACCGGGGGCAGCACGCTCGCGGTGGCGGCGGTGCGCCTGGAGCACGACAGCGGCGAGCAGCGCGACGAGGCGGCCGTCGGCGACGGCCCGATCGACGCGACCTTCAAGGCGCTGGAGCGCGCAACGGAAATGAGCGTCGAGCTGATCCACTTCGACGTGCGAAGCGTCACCACGGGCGAGGACGCCCAGGGCGAGGCCACGGTCACGGCGCGCTGGGGCGACTCCTCGTACCGCGGCCGCGCGGTCAGCACCGACATAGTTGAGGCCGGCGCCGAGGCCCTGCTGGAGGTGCTGAACCGGGCGCTGCGGGCCAAGGCCCGCCTGGATTCCGGAAAAGCCGCGAAAAGAGGCCCGCGCAGGCGCCTTGGGCCGTAAAATCGCGGCGAGCCGGATTTTTCGGCTGTCCCTGAACGTACTGGAGACCCTCAAGCCATGACCGCACAAGACGAATGGATCTGGCACGACGGCGAGATCAAGCCGTACATGGAGGCCCAGACTCACGTGATGACGCACGCGCTGCACTACGGCACTTCGGTGTTCGAGGGCATTCGCTGCTACGCAAGTCACCTGGGGCCCGTAATCTTCCGGCTTCGCGCGCACACGCGGCGCATGTACAACTCGGCCAAGATTTACCGGCTGGAGATCCCGTACACCCCGGAGGAAGTGAACGGCGCCTGCCACGCGGTCATCGCCAGCAACCGGCTTTTCGACGGCGCCTACATACGGCCGATCGCATTCCGCGGCGCCGGCGACCTGAGGATTCTGCCGTCGGCAAACGTACCGGTCCACGTGGCCGTGGCCGCGTGGAAATGGGGGTCATATCTCGGCGGCACGGACGAGGGCGTGGACATCTGCTGCACTTCCTGGCAAAGGGTGGCGCCGAATACCGTGCCGGCGCTCGCCAAGGCGGGCGGCAACTACCTGTCCAGCGTTCTGGTCACGCTCGAGGCCCAGGAAAACGGCTACGTCGAGGGCCTCGCGATGACCCACGACGGACTGGTCAGCGAAGGCGCCGGCGAAAACGTGTTCGTGGCGGTGGCGGGCAAGCTTTACACGCCGCCCTATTCCGCTTCGATTCTGCCCGGAATCACCCGCGATACGGTGATCAAGCTCGCCACGCGGCTGGGCATCCCGGTCATACAGGAGGCGCTGCCGCGCGAGGTGTTGTACATCGCCGACGAAGTCTTCCTGGCGGGCACGGCGGCGGAAATCACGCCGGTCCGCAGCCTGGACCGGCTGACGATCGGCAACGGCAAGCCCGGAGAACTGACCCGGGCGCTGCAGGACGCCTTCTTCGGGCTCTTCGACGGGCGCACCGAGGACCCGCGCGGCTGGCTGGAGCCGGTGCAAGGAATCGAAAAGGAGGGCTGAACGCCGATGTCCGGACAGACCCTGCTCGCAAAGATCTGGGACGCGCACGAAGTCGTCCCGGAAACGCCGGACACGCCGGCGGTGCTCTACATCGACTTGCACCTGGTGCACGAGGTGACGACGCCGCAGGCCTTCGACGTACTGCGCGCGAACGGCCTGCCGGTGCGCCGGCCGGACCGCACGCTGGCGACGATGGACCACTCGACGCCGACCGAGCCGGCTTCCACTCTGGAGGAGCTGGACAGGGTCGCGCTGCCCGCGGCCGCGGCCCAGGTTCGCGCGATGATCGAGAACTGCGCGGAATTCGGCCTGGAACTGCGCGGGCTGGACAGTCCGGAGCGGGGCATCGTGCATGTCGTGGGTCCGGAACAGGGCGCGACCTGGCCGGGCCACACGGTGGTTTGCGGAGACAGCCACACCAGCACCCACGGCGCGTTCGGCGCGCTGGCCTTCGGCATCGGCACCACCGAAGTGGGCCACGTACTGGCCACGCAATGCCTGCTGCAGCGCCGCCCGGGGGCGCTGGCGGTCAACGTTAACGGCCGCCTGGGACCGGGCGTGACTTCGAAGGACCTGATCCTGGCGATCATCCGCAAACTGGGCGTGGGCGGCGGAACCGGGCGGGTGCTGCAATACCGCGGCGAGACCGTCCGGTCGCTGACCATGGAACAGCGGATGACCATGTGCAACATGAGTATCGAGGCCGGCGCCCGAGCCGGCATGATCGCGCCCGACGACACGACCTACGAATGGCTGCATGGCCGGCCGATGGCGCCGGCGGGCGCCGAATGGGACGCCGCGCTCGAGCGCTGGCGCGAACTCGAGGACCGCGGCGACGCGCAGTTCGAACGCGAAGTGAGCCTGGATGCGGGACAGCTTCGACCCATGGTCACCTACGGCACCAATCCCGGAATGTCGGCGCAGATCGACGAACCGGTGCCCGGCAGCGGAGATCCCGCCATCGACAAGGCCCTGGCCTACATGGGCGTGGAGCCGGGCAAGCCGCTGCAGGGGCGCGAGGTGGACATCGTTTTCCTCGGCAGTTGCACCAATTCCCGGCTGAGCGACCTGCGCTCGGCCGCCGAGCTGATGCGCGGAAACCGGGTCGCGGACACGGTCCGCATGCTGGTCGTGCCGGGCTCGCAGATCGTCAAGCGCGAAGCCGAAGCCGAGGGCCTGCACGAGATCTTCCTGTCGGCGGGCGCCGAATGGCGCGAAGCCGGCTGCTCGATGTGCATCGGCATGAACGGCGATACGGTCGACGCCGGCAAGCTCTGCGTCAGCACCAGCAACCGCAATTTCGAGGGCCGCCAGGGACCGGGCGCGCGCACCGTCCTGGCCAGCCCGCTCACCGCCGCGGCCAGCGCGATACGAGGCCGGGTGGCGGACCCGCGCGAGCTGATGGACCGCTGAACCGGGACGCCGTCATGGAGAAGATCGTTCGCATCGAATCGCGCACCGTGGTGCTCGACATCGACAACGTCGATACCGACCAGATCATTCCGGCGCGCTTCCTCACCACCACCGTGCGCAAGGGCCTGGGCGAAGCGGCCTTCCACGACTGGCGCTACGCCGGCGACGGCGAACTCAATCCCGATTTCGTGCTCAACCGCCCCGAGAACCGGCACCGCACCATCCTGGTCGCGGGCGACAACTTCGGTTGCGGTTCATCGCGCGAACACGCACCCTGGGCGCTGCTGGAGGCCGGCCTGCGCGCCGTGATCAGCACCAGCATCGCCGACATCTTCCGCAACAACTCGCTCAAGAACGGCTTCGTCCCGGTAGTGATCGACGAGGGTCCGCACCGCTGGCTCAAGGCCAATCCGGGAGCGGAAATCGCGATAGACCTCGAAAACACGCAGGTCGAACTGCCTCAGGGGCCGCCCGCGCCCTTCGAACTGGATCGGTTTGCGCGCTATTGCCTGATGAACGGCGTGGATCAACTCGGTTACCTGCTCCGGCAGAGCGACCGGATCGGCGCCTGGGAACAGCGGGCGGGAGGCTAGCCATTGACGTCCCTCATTGCCGTTCTGCCCGGCGACGGAATCGGGCCGGAGGTCATGCGCGCGGGCCTGCGCGTGCTGAGGGCCGCGGCTGCCCGGCACTCGCTGGATATTGAGACGCGGGAGGCGCCGTTCGGCGGCCGCGCGCTCGCCGAACTGGGTGCACCCTTTCCCTCCTCCACGCGCGACCTGTGCCTTGAGGCCGACGCGGTCTTGCTGGGCGCGGTCGGCCTGCCGGGCCCGCCGCCGGCCGATCCGGCATTGCGGCCGGAACAGGGCCTGCTGAACCTGCGCGCGCTGCTGGGCGTTTACGCCAATCTTCGCCCGATCCGGCCCTTGCCGGGCGCCTCGGACGCCTCGCCGCTGCGCGCGGACAGGCTGGCGAACGTGGACCTGATCGTCGTGCGCGAACTCACCGGCGGCGTCTATTTCGGCGACAAGCAGGAAGGCGACGATGCCGCCAGCGACCTGTGCACGTACAGCAGCGAAGAGGTCGAACGTGTCGTGCGCTACGCGGCGGGACTCGCGCGCAGCCGCCGCGGTCGGCTGACTTCCATCGACAAGGCCAACGTCCTGGCCACCTCGCGCCTTTGGCGGACGGTGACGGGACGCGTCGTCTCCGAAGAGTTCCCGGAAATCGAGCTGGATCATCTCCTGGTGGACGCCGCGGCGATGCGCCTGCTCACCCACGCCGCGCAGTTCGACGTCCTGGTGACCGAAAACATGTTCGGCGACATCCTCACCGACGAGGCATCCGTGCTGACCGGTTCGCTGGGAATGGCGCCGTCGGCCTCCGTTGGGGAGGGCCGGCGCGCCCTCTACGAACCCATACACGGAACCGCGCCGGACATCGAGGGCCGCAACCTGGCGAACCCCTGCGGCATGATCCTGTCCGTGGCGATGATGCTGGAACTGAGCCTGAACAGCCCCGAAGCCGCCCGCGAGATCGAAGCGGCCGTTGCTGCCGCCGTTGCCGACGGCGTGCGCACGGCCGACATCGCGGGAAGCGCCACGACCGAGCAGTTCACCGAAGCCGTCCTCACCCGACTCGCCACCCGCCAATGAGCATGATCACGTGAGCAAGCGCTGCTGCACATCCCTTCCGGGAGTTTGTGAGCCAGGGATGGCGGAACAAAGCTCCATGGATGGATTCATGCGTCTCCCGGAAGGGATGTGCAGCAGCGCTTGCGAGGTATTCAGCATATGACATCGAAGTGGAAGCGCAGCGAACGCGTACAGATCGCAGTACAGAAATCCGGCCGCCTCACCGAGCACTCGCTGGCTCTCCTGAAGCGCTGCGGCCTGCGGCTCACCCAGGGCGCCGACGAACTGCTGGCCGTGGCCGAGAACATGCCCGTGGACGTGCTGCTGGTACGCGACGACGAAATCCCGGGCCTGGTGCGCGAAGGGGCCTGCGACCTGGGCATCGTCGGCCTGAACGTCGCCGAGGAACAGCGCCTGGGTCTGGAGAGCGGCCAACCCGCCCCCGGCAGCATCCGCAGCCTGGCGTTCGGCGATTGCCGCCTGTCGATGGCCTACCCCAAGGACGGCGAGGCGCAGAAGGTCGCCGACCTCGAGGGACTCCGCATTGCTTCCAGCTATCCGCGTCTGACCGGACGATTTCTGACCGAATCGGGCGTGACCGCCGAAGTCGTTCCGTTCTCGGGCGCGGTGGAGCTTGCGCCGCGGCTGGGCCGGGCGGAGGCCATCTGCGACCTGGTTTCCAGCGGCAAGACCCTGGCGGCCAACCAGCTCAGGGAAGGCGAAACGGTGCTGGAAAGCCGGGCCACGCTGCTCCTGAGCCCGGCCGAATTGCCGGCCGCAAGAAAAGACTGGGTGGACCTGCTCAGGCGCCGCATGGACGGCGTCATGCAGGCCCGCGAAACCAAGTACATCATGCTGCACGCGCCGCGCGCCGCCCTGCCCGTCATCGCGGAGTTGCTGCCCGGCTCCGAGGCCCCCACCATCATGCCGCTGGACGGGCGCGAGGACCGCGTGGCCGTGCATGCGGTGTGCCGGGAAAGCGTTTTCTGGGAAACGCTGGAGGCCCTCAAGGACGCGGGCGCCAGTTCCGTGCTGGTCCTGCCGGTGGAGAAAATGCTGGAATGACCCCCATCCCGCCTATCTACCGCTGGAAGGCGCTGGACGAAAGCGAGCGCGCGTCGGTCCTCGCGCGGCTTGCCGCTCCGGCCGACCCTGCGCTGGAGACGCGCGTGAAGGACATCATGGACCGGGTGCGGGCGGGCGGTGACAGGGCGCTCCGGGAGCTGGAAGCCGAGCTGGACGGCGTTCAACTCGACGCGATCGAAGCAGGTGAAAGCGAGATCGCGGAAGCCGGCGAGCTGCTGAGCGGGGAACAGCGCGAGGCGATTCATGCGGCGCTGGACAACATACGCGCCTGCCACGCGACCCAGAGGCCGGCGGACTCGCGCACCGAGCCGGTGCCCGGCGTGGTTTGCGAGCAGCGCTACCGCCCCCTTGAGGCGGTCGGGCTGTACGTTCCGGCCGGGGCCGCGCCCCTGCCCTCCACGGCGATGATGCTGGCGGCGCCCGCGCAACTGGCCGGCTGCCCGCAGCGCATCCTGTGCGCGCCGCCCGGCGCCGACGGCAGCATCAACGCGGCGATTCTCTACGTGGCGCATCTTTGCGAGGTCCACCGCGTATTCAAGCTGGGCGGGGCCCAGGCGATCGCCGCGATGGCCTACGGCACCGAAAGCGTTCCGAGGGTCGACAAGATATTCGGACCCGGCAGCCGCTGGGTGGCCGCCGCCAAGCAGCGGGCGGCCATGGAGCCGGGCGGGCCGGCCCAGGACCTCCCCGCGGGGCCGACCGAAGCCATGGTGATCGCCGACGAAACCGCAAACGCTCAATTCGTGGCCCTGGACCTGCTCAGCCAGGCCGAACACGGCGAGGACGCACATGTGCTGCTGCTTTGCCTGGACGAACGGCTGGCGAGCGCCGTCCAGGAAGCGATCGCGGACCAGTTGCGCACGCTGCCCCGTGCGGAGGTGCTGGAGAAATCGCTGTCGGCCGGCGCCCTGCTGGTCGTGGACTCGCTGGAGGACGCCGTCGAGGTGGCCAATTGCTACGCTCCCGAGCACCTGCTGCTGCAGGTCGCGGACCCGCGCGCGCTGGCGGCGCAAGTCCGCAACGCGGGCGCCGTGTTTCTCGGGCCGTGGTCGCCGGAATCCAGCGGCGACTACTGCAACGGCGCCAATCACGTGTTGCCCACCTACGGCAGCGCGCGCTGGGCCAGCGGGCTTGGGCTGGTCGATTTCTACAAGCGGATCAGCGTTCAGGAACTTTCGCGGGAAGGCCTGGAGAGTATTTCGGGCTCCATTGCCGTGCTGGCCCGCACCGAGGGGCTGGAAGCCCACGCGCGCGCCGCGGAAGTGCGCCGGAGGGCTGAGTCATGAGCTGGATCACGTCATTGGCGCGGGAAGCCGTTCAGAAGGGCCGGGCCTACAAGGCGCCGACAACGCCGACCCTGGCCCGCATGCACGCCAATGAACTGCCCTGGGCGCCCGATTACGACCCGGCGCCCGGCAAGCTCAACTTCTACCCGCTGCTCTTCCCCGCGGAGCTGACCGAACGCATGGCCGAACACTACGGCGTGCGGCCTGAGGAGATTTCCGTCACGCGCGGCAGCAGCGAAGGCATCGACTGCCTGTACCGGGCCT